>DASVYU010000030.1:0-8587 GCA_036391995.1 Patescibacteria group bacterium | reverse complement strand
CATGCTAATGCTCCTCAGGAGTTTTTGCGGCTTTATTATTTTTGGTATAATTAGTTTTTTGATTCCAACTAAAGTATCACAAAATGAAATTACAAGCGCTCTGCCGCTTCTGATCATCAATGGCATCTTAATGCTTGGCATGATGAAATCTTTTTGGCTGGAGGCTATCCATCGCGTGAGCGTCATAAAGGCTAATGCTATAGGCAGCGTTTCGCCAGTGATAACGCTTGCAATCGTTTGGATATTCATGGATACAACTCCAACAAAAACCCAAGCTATTTCATTGCTTCCGATTATTGTCGGACTTTTGATGCTGAATCATAAACAAAGGAATTTGAACATGGTTTAGTTTTAATTGATAGTTGAGGACACTGTCATTAACTTATAACAATATTCCATATGGCAATAATTGATTTCAAAAAATTCAAAGCAGTAATCTTCGACATGGATGGGACTATGATTGACAACATGTCGTTCCATAGATCAGCATGGAAAGAATTCTGTTCAAGAAAAGGAATCGAGCTGACAGACGAGGATTTTAAGAAAAAAATCGCTGGCTTCAACAATAAGCAGATTTTTGAAAATATCTTTGAGCGGCAATTGCCAAAAGATGAAATCGATGAATTAGCAGATAGGAAAGAATCTGTGTACAGGGAGTTGTATGCTCCACATATTGTGGAAGTGAGTGGCTTGAAAGACATTTTAAAAATAATAAGCGAATTGGGAATCAAGCAAGCAATCGCGACGACGGCTGTGAGATTGAACAGGAAATTCACACTTGATGCCTTGGGAATCGAAAAATATTTCAGCGTTATCGTAGGCGATGAGGATGTGGAAAAAGGAAAGCCTCATCCTGAGATTTATCTGAAAACAGCTGAGAAGTTAGACGTGAAACCGGAAGAATGCTTGGTATTTGAGGATAGTCATGCAGGAGTTGCGGCTGCAAAAGCAGCAGGGATGCAAGTGGTCGCAGTCCTTACATCGCACACAAGGGAAGAATTGAATGGCGCTGATTATTTCATAAGGAATTTTTCTGAAATTGAAATATAGTTAAGAGTCATTTGTGGCTTAGTTGGTATACGGCTTGTATAAGCCGTATTTTTGATATTCAATAAGGAAATTTTTGAAAAATGGCTTGTTTTAGGGGTATTTAGGGATTTTGGGGAATTTTTTCTAAGCAAAATGGCTTATTTAAGCCAAATTGTTGCATATACGATTGACTCCCAGATGCCAATATGCTATCATATGGGGTCGACAATTGAGATAGGTAGTCGACCCGGTTGTTTGTAAAATACGTGCAATTACACAACATGGATAACCATTTTTTGATTATCTAATGCGTATCATCAGAATTGCAGCGCTCCTGCTTCTTTTGGCTATCGCGGCTATCATCCCGCAGATTGCAATGGCAGACGAGCAAAACAATACTGATACAAACATAAACACAATATTTCCTACTTTGACAAATATATTATCTGCTGAGACTGCTTCTGCCAACGAAGGCGTTCTGCCTGTTGATCAGCAAAAATCTGCCGATGAACTCCGAGACGAGCTTTTGCTTGCTCAATGGAAAGATAAGCAGAGTGACAAATGGTCTAATCTTCCTAAGAATTCCTTTGTCATTAATGCTTCGGCCTATACGGCAGCTGCTGATGAATGTGGTAACAGTAAAGGCGTTACTTCTTCTGGCCTTAAAGTCCAGGAGAAAAGGACCTTGGCTTGCCCTCCTGAGTTTCCATTCGGTGCTAAGATTGAGATCGACGGAATGGGAACATACACTTGTGAGGATCGCGGGGGAGCGATCAAGGGCAATCACATAGACATCTATATGCAGACCAAAGACGAAGCTTTCGCTTTTGGAAGGCAGGATCTGACTGCAAAAGTAGTTTTCTAGATAAAAGCACCCGAAAGGGTGCTTTTATTGTGGCAAATTGACTCTAACGCAGGTTTTTGCTAAGCTATTAGGGTATTTGGTGTGTTTTGATCGAGCCTTTGGCGAGAAAACTGAAAATGGTCCGATGGCGGAGTGGGCTTAATGCGAGCAAGCGAGCATTGAGCGGGTCACGAAAAGGTGACCCAGGAATCCGACGCCATCTCAGTTTTTTGATCGAGGCTTGCCGAGAAAATATAAATGGTCCGATGGCGGAGTGGTTACGCAACGGTCTGCAAAACCGTGTACACCGGTTCAATTCCGGTTCGGACCTCAAATTGTACTACTGCAAAATAAATGGTATACTTATAAAAGCAGGCGCTTATTATTGTGTACCATATGAAAAAAAGAAGCTGGTCAGAGAATGACTTAAAGAAAGCAGCTAAAAAATCAACAAGCATTAGACAGGTTTTAAGATGTCTTGGTTTAAAACTGGCTGGTGGTAATTATACACAAATAAGCAAGTATATAATTGAGTACAAAATAGACATTAGTCATTTTACTGGTAAAGCTTCCAATAAAGGCAGAAAGTTTAATAGGAAACCAAAAATAGAATTAACAGAAATTTTAAAAGAGAATAATTTTTTTCAAAGTTATAAACTAAAGAAAAGATTGATTTCTGCTGGTCTTAAACTTGAGAATTGTGAAGAATGTGGCTGGGATAAGCGATCTGAGGATGGAAGACTGCCATTAGAATTGCATCACGTCAATGGCAATTGCAGAGATAACAGGCTGGAAAATTTACAAATCCTTTGTCCCAATTGTCATAGTTTAAAATCGAGCCATAGAGGAAGAAATATAGGAAAATAGAAATGGGCGAGTGGTGAAACTGGTATACACTCGACACTTAAAATGTCGCGTCGTTTACGGCATGCGGGTTCGAGTCCCGCCTCGCCCACAAAATAAAAAGAGCATTACTGCTCTTTTTTGATTTTCTCTATAACTTTTGTAATTCTTTTGAAATCAGTCTTGAGGACTTCACGCATGCTGCCGTTATATAGAGCTGCTGCTGGATGATAGAGGGCATAAAAGACTCTTGGACCTATGTTTGGCAGATTGCGACGAAATGCTTTGCCATGGACTTCTGAAATTTTGGCGTCAGGAAAGAAGCGATTGAGAGAATGGCGTCCGAGAGTGACGATCAGTTTGGGATCGATGATTTCAATCTGCTTTTCAAGCCAAGGCCAGCAAGCCGCAACTTCTTCCGGCAGGGGATCGCGGTTCTCTGGTGGGCGACATTTGGCAACATTGGCGATGTATATGTCTTCGCGCTTGAGCTTGATTTCTCCCAGCATTTCCGAAAGGAATTTTCCGGCTGCGCCTACGAAAGGCACACCCATCTCATCTTCTTTTTTTCCTGGAGCTTCTCCTATGAACATGATTTCGGCTTCCGGATTGCCATCACCCGGGACGACGCGTGAAGCGCCGCATCTTAGAGCGCAGTTTGAGCACATGGACATGAGAGCATTGAGTTGCTCAAGACGTTCTTTCTTTGTCATACGTGGTTGATTAGGGAATTAGGGATGTTGGGGATGTTAGGGTGTTTAGGGGAGGTTGTTTATGCGGATCAATTGGAATTTGTTGTCTGAAGTGTTCCAGACTGCGAATGTAGGTTGATATATCTGATTGGCGACATTGCCAGGATTGAGAAGTGTGCAATTGCCGAGAACTTCAGTCCAAGGCTTGTGGGTGTGGCCATGGAAAACAAAAGAATATTTTCCGCTTTCGCAAAGTTTCTTGGCGCTGTCTGGATAGTGCACAAAAGCTATTTTTTTGCTCTTGATTTCCATTTCTCCATGCTTGGAAAATATGTGAGCATTGCGATATTCGCCATCAGTTATGTGAAAATGATTTTCATGCTCGCTGTCCATGTTGCCGAAAGCGAAAAAAATCTCGCCTGGGAAATTATCACAAAGGTAGTCGAGCGTTTCTTGCGAGGCTAAGTCGCCGCAGCAGATTATTTTTTCAATTCTGTTTGCATTGCAATAATCCAAAACCTTCTTTAGATTGGGAATATTGTCATGAACGTCGGAGATGATGGCGATTAGCATGGTTAGGGAGTGTTAGGGGTATTTGGGATTTTTGGGTGTTTAGTTGCGTAAGTTTTTGAGGAGTTCAATGTCTTCCTTGACGAAGTCGTGTTCTGTTTCCAAGATCATGTCGATGCCGCGCTCGTTGGCGAATTTTACAATGTTTTTGAAAGCGGTTTCACCTATTTGGCCTTTGCCTATATGCTCATGTCTATCTTTGTGTGAAGCAAATTCCGTCTGGCTGTCATTGGCATGCATGAGCTTTATTTTTTCCAGTCCGATTTCTGTATCTATTTTTTTTAAAGTGTTTTCGAAATCCCTCCAGTCATATCCTGAAGCAAAGGAATGCTGGGTGTCCAAACATATGCCTGTGAGTTTGGGATGATTCACTCCTTGGATTATTTCAGCGATCTGAGAGAATGTGGCGCCGATTATTTTTCCTGCTCCGGCTGAGTTTTCAATCAACAGCTCTGTTGACCCATCATATCCATCCAAGCATTTCTTGAGCATCTCGATCGTCTTTTCTGATGCTTGCTTTTCTGAAAGTTCGCCAGCTGATCCGAGATGCGTCATGACATATTCAGCTCCCAATAGGCTGGCTCTTTCCAATTCATCGCGCACCACGCTGACGCTCCCATAGCGGATCCTGTTGTTGGCGGAAGCGAAATTTATGTAATAAGGCGTATGAACGACAGTGGCCTTAATTTTAAATTTTAAATTTGAAATTTTAAATTCCTGACAAATTTCATTCTTCAGGATCGGTGCTTTACCTCCCTGAGGAGAACGCGTGAAGATCTGCATGGCCTCGGCGCCCAAATCAGCAGCTCTTTGAGGGGCATTCTGGACTCCGCCGGCGATGGAAACGTGACAACCTATGTGCATAAGATTGTATTTATTTTGAATAATACAATTTTAACAGAAAACAAAGTTCGGCGCACGAAAACGAGGAGTTTTGGGTGTTTTGGAAAGTTAACCTCACCTGTCCGGAGTACCAGACATCCTCTCCTTAGCAAGGAGAGGAAACTAATGAAGAAAACGTTTAAACTATTTCCCAGCCGTGTTTTGTTTCAATGATCTCTCCTTTGACTTCAAAACCGCTGGCCAATTTGTGACCGCCGCCGCCGAAAAGATGCGCTATTTCGGAAACGTCTACGCCTTTATATTCTTCACTTCTGAGGCTGCCTTTTATGATGCCGTTGTCTCTTTCTGAAAGGACAAGAGAGAATTTTGTTCCCGGCACGGTGTTTAAGATGGATGCTACCTGCCCTATATCCTCAGTAGAAGCATTGCACTCCTCGATGTCTTGCTTAGTAAGGACAGTTGTTATCAGTCCATTGGCTGGGTTGATCTTGGCTTTCTCGAAAGCGCGTCCCCAAAGTTTGAGTGTGGAGATTTTTTTATTGGCAAATGTCGCTTCGATGATTTTTGAAAATGTGGCGCCTTTTTTCATGAGATCGGCGGATATTTCCATGACGCGACTGGAAGTGTTGGCGTGTTGGAAGTTGCCAGTGTCCGAAAGTACTCCTGTCATCAGGTAAGTAGCCATTTTTTTGGTGATCTTTATGTTCTGGGAAACAAAGAATTCATAGATAAGTTCGCAAGTAGAAGATCTCTTGGCATCAAGAATGATGACATCTGAAGCTGTGCTTATGTCAGGATGATGATCAATGATGACGGTTACGGTTTTTTCCGGCAGCTTTTCCATAATCAAATGGAAACCGCGCTCCACGCTGTCGCAACCGAGGGCAGCATCATAGGAATTCAGATCCAATTGATCGGCCAGGTGGAATTTTTCGTCAGTCAGTGATTCCAGATATGGCGGTAACTGATCGGAGCATGCTATGTCTACATGTTTGCCTAGCGAAGTTATGTATTCCTTGAGAGCCAAAACGCTTCCGGCTGTGTCGCCGTCAGGGCCATTGTGCGCTACCAAAAGCAATCGCTGAGACTTCTGGATTATGTAAGCAAGAGTATTGAATTCAGCGGAAAAATTTTTCATCGGTTAAAACAAAATCCCACTCAAGTTGGGATTTTAGGAAACTTGGGGATTTTGAGAATTGTTTATAGTTGCAAAAGAATCTTTTCGATTTCATCAGCCTCAGCTTCCGTGGTATCAAGTCTGAATTGTAAGCGAGGTAGCGGCTTCATATGCAGCTTCTGGTTCAGAGCCCCTTGCAGGGAATACATCTCTTTGGAAATCGTTTTGAGCGCATAGTCGGATTCCTTTTGAGGGAAAACGCTGATGAACACTCGAGTATAGCGAAGATCAGGAGAGGTGTCAACTTTAGAGATCGTCAAAAAAATGCCGGGCTTCATTGAAAGCTCTCGCATCAGGATTTCTCCGATGTGCTGCTTGATTAGCTTATTGATTTTGGTAATTCTGTCGCTCATTTTGAGGTTGGGTATTTGTGGTTATTAGGTAGTTTGGGGTGGTTAGGGGTCATTTATAGGGTGCGTTTCTTTTCTTCTTCTGAATATACAATCAGAGTGTCTCCTTCTTTTATTTTCGTGTCGCCCTCGAAAGTGATGCCGCACTCATTGCCTTGGCCAACTTCATTGGTCTGATTCTTGTTTTGTTGAAGATTTTCCAGTTTGCCTTTGCCTATGATTTCGCCATCGCGTCGCACCTCAACCAAAGCTCCTTTGATGATTTTTCCGCTGTTGACGCGTCCTCCGACGATCATGTCGCGCTTTCCAGTCTTGAATATGGCCAAAACACCAACCATACCCAGATCCGTTCGGATGATTTCAGGTGGAAGCATTTCTGCAATGGTGCGCTTCACTTCTTCAACCAACTCATAGATGATCTTAAAGGTCTTTATGTTTACATTGTTGGACTCTGCAAGGCGCTTGGCTACAGTGGTTGTTTCCACGTTGAATCCCAGAACCAGTGCTTGAGCAGGAGCTGCAATCTTGATATCTGATTCTGTTATGTTTCCGATGCCTGTCTCTACGTAATTAATGGAAACCTCTTCTACTTTGATTGTGGAAAGGATTTGCTCAATGGCCTCCAAAGATCCCTGCACGTCTGCTTTTAGAATGAGATTCAACTTCTGAACTTTTTCATCCTCGATGATTTTCATGAGTTTTTGCGAAGTGACTCTCTCTTGGCGCTGCACGAGTCCACCGGAAAATTCCTTTGATTTCATGCGAGCCAAGGATTTTCCGCTTACAACCTGCAAAATATCGTTTACATTAGGAACATTATTCAGCCCCATAATGATGACTGGAGCTGAAGGGCCGGCGCTTTGCAGGCTTCTGCCTGTAAAATCCTCGATTTTCCTGATGCGTCCATAAGCTTTGCCTGCGGTTACATCCTGACCGACTTTGAGAGTTCCTGTTTTGATGAGAACCGTAGCGACAGGACCTTTTTGCGGATCAAGATTGGATTCCAGAACAACAGCTAAGCCATCCCTTTTGTCGTCGGCTTTGAAATCTTCCACTTCGGCAACCAGCAGGATGCTGTCCAAAAGATCATCAATGCCTATGTTCTGCTTGGCACTTATTTCACTGCTGATGATGTTGCCGCCCCATTGTTCGATTATGATGCCGTTGTCGGCCAGTTCCTGCTTGACTCGCATCGGATTAGCATCAGGCTTGTCGATCTTGTTTATAGCTACGACAGTAGGAATCTTTTTGTCGAGAAGATATTCGATGACTTCTTTGGTTTGCGGGCGGACTCCGTCATCGGCTGCAACCACCAGCACGGCAACATCTGCGATGCTGGCTCCGCGTTCTCGCATGGCAGAAAAGGCTTCATGTCCAGGGGTGTCGATGAAGGTTATCAATTGGCCCTTTTTCTTGATCTGATAGGCGCTGATGTGCTGGGTGATGCCGCCGGCTTCTTTGGCAGCCACGCTGGCTTTGCGGATCGTATCAAGCAAAGTGGTTTTTCCGTGATCCACGTGTCCCAAGATGGTTACGACTGGCGGACGTGGGCGCAGATTCTTTCCGGACTCTTTTTCCTTCTTGCAGATCTCTATCAATTTTTCGATGTTGATGGTCTCGCTGTCAGACACTTCCAAATCTGGTTCTGTTTCAAATCCCATATCCTGGGCGATGATAGATGCGGTGTCGAAGTCTATTTCCTCATTGATGGTGGCCAAAATGTTGTTCTTGAGCAGCTCTGTAATGACTCGTGCTACGGGAACTTCCAAAAGCTCACTGAATTTTTTGACAGTAACACTGGAAGGCAGTTTGATGATTTTTTTCTCGGGCTGATTCATGATGAGGATTTGATAAAGATTTATAGTTTGGTTGGCTTGAAGGAGGTGGCTTCCTTAATGGCGCTTTTTTCTTCGTCTGTAAGAGTGTATTTGTCAGATTCCCCCTTGACGATTGGTTTGGCGTATATGCGGGTTCCTTCGCGAGTATGGAGTGAAGAAACAACCACCCCGGAATTTTTGCCGTCCAATAAGGCCAGTGCAAAGCTTTGATCTCCGCCTATGTCCTTGAATGGGTTGAAGCGGATGATTCCAACCTTATGTACGCCGCGATGTGCCAAGGAATGGATTTTATTGGATATTTCAAAAAGTTCCTGAATTTCCTTGTCTAAAGCCACTAATTCTTCGGAATGGGATAAGATTATGGATTCAAGATCAGAGGCCTGTTTGCCGGAAAAGAGTAT
>DASVYU010000029.1:0-18140 GCA_036391995.1 Patescibacteria group bacterium | reverse complement strand
TATACACCCATATTGACATTTTGTCAATAGAGGGGTGTATAAAAGTCACACATCCTTATTTCCTTCTCCCAATGGGAGAAGGTGCCCAACGGGCGGATGAGGGCTTACTATCAAAAAACCCAAGCCGAGGCCTGGGTTTTTATTTAATATATGAAGCCTTTGATGGCTGGGTCGGAAAGGGACAAGGTGCGGCGATCGACTTTGCCGAATCCGGCATAATTCATCTCGCTCACAACCACACTTCCTCCGCTCACGCTTTCCACATATGCCACGTGTCCATAATATCTGTTTTCAGTCGTAACCATGATAGCTCCCGCCTTAGGACTGCGTCCCGTAGCATAGCCTTCAGCCTTGGCATGGTAGAGCCAGGTACCGGCATTGCCGCTCCATGGAACATAACGCTTCTGGGATACATACCATGTGCAATAACCATATGGGAAGCGATGGCCTGATCCCGCCTTGCCATCATCATGATCAGAGCCAGTTATGCCAGCCACTTGTGGCGTACCGCCGGTTGCAGCATTGGCATACTGGCGTCTTTGGAGTCCGCCAGTGTTGTCAGGAGTTGTCGATTGTGAAGGCGCAGCCTGACTTGCAGAATTGTTTTGAGTGTTTTGCGAAGTCTCGCCTTGCCCGTCTGGAATGGTGATTTCTTTGCCTACTTCCAGATCGCCATTGGCTGGCAGGTCATTGAAAGCAATGATTCTGCTCTTGTCGGCTTTATATTTGGATGCGATAGAATCGATGCTATCTCCGCTTTTGACCTTATATTGGATGCCCGAGACAGGCAGAATGAAGAGCGTGTCGCCAGGCTTGATCTGATCCACATTGCTCAGATCATTGGCCCACATGATGGTATTAACACTGATACTATTCTTGGAAGCAATGGAGCTTATCGTATCGCCTTGCTGGACTGTATACATCTTAACACCGCCATCCTGTTCTGGATCTTTCATTGGACTCGCTGTCATGGTCGCCGAAGCGATGCTTTGTCCTTGAATAATGGTTTGGGCCGCTTGATCATCCTGAGCATTCGGATCAACAGCCGTGTTGGCCTTCGCCAATGGAACCAAAGCCAAGTCGTTTTTCTTGTTTATCTGCCCGTCGATTTTTCCGCTGCCTCCTACGGAAGCTTGTGCCTGAGAGTCCCAATAGCCGAACAACAAGCTGCCAGACCCCTTGCTGGAAGCCGCGTTGGTTGCGCTAACCAACAATGCACAAGAAACAACCACCACGAAGGCGGAGTATTTTCTGAGCATGTGCAGTAGTTTGATGGTCCGGTGTCTCTTTATGAAATCAGCAATGGCCCGCTGACGCAGATGAAGTTTGGTATTTAGCTGCTTAGGATCAATTTTCCTGATCGACTGCGCTATTTTCGAAATTTTGGTCTGTCTACTAATAAGGTTGCCCTTAATTCTTAACTGTTTACATAGTATATAGGGGGTCTCTTTTTTGTCAAAGCACTAATCCACAGGATAAACCTTTACAGATTTTATGCTTTATATAAGCCATTTTTCAATTTTTAAAAGCCCGAGTGGAAAAAACTTTTTTTTGCCCACGCAATGAGGTACAATGAAAACGACTACTCAACGAAGCCCATGAAAACAAAGGAACTGCTGACGGATTTCCTTGAATATCTTGAAATTGAAAGGAACCGCAGCCCCAAAACAATCGAAAACTACCATCATTATCTCCAGCGCTTTCTGGCCTGGGCTGATGTTTCACGCCCAGAAGACATAACTTTGGATCTGGTCAGAAAATATCGCCTGCACCTCAACCGCCTGACAGACGAAAAGGGCCACGAGTTAAAGAAAATAACTCAGAATTACCACATCATAGCTATTCGCAATTTCTTGAAATATCTGGCTAAAAGAGACATCAAAAGCCTTTCCGCAGAAAAAATAGAGGTGGGCAAAAATCCATCCCACGAAATAGAATTTCTGGATAGCGAGGAGCTGGATCGCCTTCTGGCTTCCGCTGATGCTTTGGATCTGAAAACTTTGCGAGATCGCGCCATTTTGGAACTCCTTTTTTCTGCCGGACTGCGCGTCAGCGAGCTCGTCAGTCTCAGCCGCGAACAAGTCAACTTGCAAAGACAGGAGTTCAGCGTCAGAGGAAAGGGCGACAAGATCCGCATCGTCTTCATTTCAGACACAGCCAAGAATGCTTTGGAGAAATATCTCGCCAAAAGGACGGACATCGATCCAGCCCTTTTCGTGCGCTTCTCCAAGAAAAAAACAAGTGAAAGCGATAAAACCAAACGACTCACTGCACGCTCAGTTCAGAGAATCGTAAAATTCTATGCCCTCAAAGCAGGACTGGTAAAAGATGTGCATCCTCACACGCTGCGCCACAGCTTTGCGACTGATCTGCTTGCCAATGGCGCCGACATCCGCTCAGTGCAGACCATGCTGGGCCACTCTTCCATCACGACCACTCAGATATACACTCACATCACCAATCAGCAACTCAAAGAGATCCACCAAAAATTCCACGGCAAGAAAAAATAAATTGAAAAAAGACTTGGAAATTTTTGAGAAACAACTGTTTGAGAGTGCGCATTTTAACTAAAAATTTTTCATTCCGCCGTCGATTGAGGAAAAATTTTTAGCTTTAAAATGCGATGCTCGAGTTTGTTTCGAGAAAAATTTCCAGGTCTTTTTTATAGTTTCTTCAGCTTTGCAAATTCCGCGCTCAATCTTTTGATGCCAGCCTTCTTGAAAGCCACCACCACAATGTCATCCACCGCGCTAACCACAATGCCTTCGCCGAATTCGCCGTGCACCACCCTTTCTCCGCCTTTGAACTCGGCAGTTTTCTTTTTTTGCGGCCTGCTGCCTAGCAATGATTCAAAAAGTTTCTGCTCGCCTTCGCGATAAGTCTGCTCTTCAATCAATTCTTGGGGAATGTCTTCTAAAAAGCGCGATGGTGAATTCATCTGGGTTGAACCAAACAATGTACGCGATCTCGTGAAAAGCAGATATATTTTTTCCTTAGCCCTGGTGAGCCCGACATACATGAGTCTTCTTTCCTCTTCCATTTCCGCATAAGCCAACAAACTGCGCGAGTGCGGAAGAATGCCTTCCTCGAGACCAGCAATGAATACGATCGGAAATTCCAAACCTTTGGCACTGTGCAGCGTCATGAGATGCACCGCATCCTGATTTTGATCGACATTGTCCACATCCGAAGCCAAAGCCACCTCTTCCAGAAAAAGCACTAAGGCATCTTCCTGACCTAGCCCTCCTTCACCACCTTTACCTCCTTCAACTTTTTCGTCATCATATTTGGCTGCGACTGAAATGAGCTCACGCACGTTTTCCAAGCGCATCTCTCCTTCAGCACCTTCAGAAAGCAGCATGTTTTCATAGCCGCTTTCGCGCAATATTTTTTCAATGAAATCACCCAGCATGATTCTCTTTTGCGCATCCTGCATTCTGGTGACAAATTCGCAGAACTTCACAATGGCTTCAATCTTGGATTGCGCCAGCGAAGAATTGGCGGGATTCAATTTGAAACCAGCTGCAATCGGACTAAGCTCCAGACTGCGAGCAGCTTGCAGCCATTTTTTAATAGTTGCCTCACCGATGCCGCGCTTTGGTTCATTAAGCACTCTCTCCAAAGAAACGATGTCTCCTGGATTAGCCACCAAACGCAAATATGCCACAATATCTTTGACTTCTTTTCTTTGATAGAATTTGATGCCTCCGATGATGCGATATGGGATGGATTGCTTAAGCAAAATCTCTTCAATGGAGCGTGACTGGGCATTGGTACGATAAAGCACCACATATCTGCTGTATGGCGCGCCGCCTCTTTTAATCTGACTAGCAATGAACAAAGCTTCGTCGCGCTCATCTTCGGCTTCATAGGAAGTGATCATATGCCCTTCCTTTTTCTCCGTCCAGAGTTTCTTGTCTTTCCTTTCGATGTTTTTGGAAATGACTCCATAGGCCGCATCCAGAATGACTTGAGTTGAACGATAGTTCTGTTCCAAGTGGATGACTTTGGCCTCCGCATAATCCTTTTCGAAATTCAGGATGTTCTTGATGTCCGCTCCACGGAACTTGTATATGCTCTGCCAGTCGTCGCCCACCACACAAAGGTTGCGATGCTTGCTGGCCAGCATATTGATAAGGATATATTGCGCTCGGTTGGTGTCCTGATATTCATCCACCATAATGTAGCGGAAAGATTGCTGGTATTTTTCCAGAATGTGCGGAAAATTCTTAAACAGCCTGACTGTCAGCATGATGATGTCATCGAAATCCAGCGCGTTGTTATCGTGCATCTGCTGCTGATAGCGAAGATAGGCTTTGGCAACGATTTCTTCATAATAACCTCCGGCGCTATTTGCAAATGTCTCGCTGTTGATGAGTTCGTTCTTGGCATTGGAAATCGCCGAAAGGATGGCGCGCGGATTGAACTGGTTGGAATCTATTTCCAATTCCTTCAGCACTCTTTTCATGAGCACCTGCTGATCTTGATCATCTATGATGTGAAAGGTCTTGGCGTAGCCCAGCAGCTCAATTTCACTGCGCAGAATCTTGGAGCAGATGGCATGGAAAGTTCCGATGAGCGGCAATCCTGTGTTGTTTTTATATAAATTGTATTTTTTCCCGACATCTCCAATAGCCCCAAATTCCCCAACATCACTGAGTATTTTCACAATTCTTTCCCGCATTTCCTGCGCGGCCTTGTTGGTGAAAGTTACTGCCAGAATGTTGTTGGGGCGCACTCCGTGTTCTTTTATGAGATAAGCCACGCGATGCGTCAGCGTCTTGGTCTTTCCTGATCCTGCTCCGGCAATAATCAGAAGAGGTCCATCGGTTGTCACCACGGCCTCTTTCTGCTGCTCATTAAGCCCTGAAAGTATGTCCTGCATAAAAAGTTTTTCATTATCGTTCTCCCCTTTAATAAGGGGAGATGTCACGAAGTGACAGAGGGGTCATCACGTACTCGTGACAGGTGAGGTTTAATTTGCTTTTTTATTTTAAATCTGTCCTATCTATCCTGTCTGTCCTATCCACCTTAGCATGAAACGTGTCCCGTCCTATTATAAAACATTCAAAAGTCTTTTCCAATCCTCCACTCCCAATTCCTGCGCTCGCACGTTTTTGGAAAATCCTAGTGATTCCAATTTTTCTTCCACTTCTTTCTTGTCTAGCTGCAAGCTGCTTGAAAGATTGTTTGCCAATGTTTTTCTTTTGGCGGAAAATCCCGCGCGCACTATCTTGAAGAATTTTTTTGTTTCTTCTTTTTTACCAGTTACCAGTTCCTGATTACGAGTTACTATTCTTATGATCACACTGTCCACCTTAGGCGCCGGATCAAAAGCGCTGCGTGGCACCGTGAAAAGATACTGAGCCTCAGCATAATATTGCACGCTTACTGCCAGAATGCTCATCTCTCCTTTTTCCGCTACGATCCTTTCAGCCACTTCCTTCTGTACCATCAGAATCATTTCACTTGGAGGGAATTTCGTTTCCAAAAGCAATCGTATGATAGGCGCCGTGATGTAATATGGAATATTAGCAACGACTTTGTATCTTGTATCTTGTATCTTGTATCTTTCAATGAGTTCCGGCAGGTTTATTTTCAATATATCATCATGGATGATTTCCACATTTTCATTTCCTACGAATTTGGTATGCAAAAGATCGATCAGCCTGTCATCCAGCTCGATCGCAACGACTTTCTTGCAAGCCTTGGCGAGTTTTTCAGTCAGCGCGCCTTTGCCAGGACCGATTTCAATCACGACATCGTCTTGAGAAATTTTTCCATCTTCAATGATCCGATTCAGAATTGATTCGTCCTGCAAAAAATTCTGCCCCAAACTTTTTTTGGCTTTTACGTCTTTCATTGCTTTATAAACTTTACAAACTTTATAACTTTATAAACTATTAATATAATTATTTTCCTCTGGCAAACCGTTCCACATGGTTTCAAAGATGGCTTTCAATCCGTCATATATCTTCTTGCTCTCGATGATGATTCCCAGATCTTCCTGATAGGAAATGATGCCCAGTTTCGATTTTCCATATATCTTGATCTCCAAGTCAAACCCGGAAAAGGCATGGTCCTTCACGAACCGTGTCTTGGTGATCGCTTTCTCTTTCATTTCCTGCGCAAATCTCCTGTTTGCTTCGTTGTCAGGAATGATCGCTCGAGCAAAGATTCTTTTCTCCAATCTTTCTTTCAGATAATGTCCCCAGAAATAATCTTCGCCAAGGTTTATATACGGATACGGAAACCAGGTCAGGATCTCTTCATCGGAATGTTCCAGGGTGTCCTCAAAAACCTCTTTTACTCCCGCAAGTCCTTCAAAATAGCGTATTTTCGGCTTATTGTCCAACAGATTCATGAGCGAAAGGATTTCCGGCATGGCTTGCTGCAGGGATTTTTTTCTTTCCTCCAGCCTGTCTAGCAGTTTCTTTGGATTTTCAGCCAAAAAATACGGCCTTTTCTTCTTTTTCGTCTGGCTGATAAGGCCTTTTTTCTTCAAAAGCTCCAGCATCTCATAAACCGTCGAGCGTTTGATGGCTGATTTTTGCGTTATTTGGGCAATCGTGGCTTCGCCCAATTCCAAGATGGCCGCATATACCCGCGCCTCTTTTTCTTCCAGTCCTGCATCGATCAGCTTGTTTATTATCATGTTTTTGCTATATTAACGATTTTTCAGTCGTTATTGTTATGATAGCATATTTCGTATTTTTTGTCTATATTTGAGCCATATTTTGCAAAGCTGTGTTTTTTGCCATTGCCGATATTTGACCATATTATTGATTTTTTAGTTAATCTGGTGTATACTACGGTGTTACGATGAGAAACCAAGCAAGGCCAAGTCGCAACAAGTTCATTCACAAAGAGGGATTACAAATACAACCGGCCAAGGGCCAAAAGGAGAAAGTCATGAACGTTAGAGGAACAATTTACCCCAAAAATTGGAAAGAGCGGACACTTGTAGATTCTGAAGCAGATAATGAATTCTATGCTGTGGAAAATGAGCTGGTAAATATATTCAATGGCAAAATTCGTCTGTTTGGAGGCACGCCAAGGAATTACAATTTCGCTCTAAAAGACGATGTTTCCAAAGATGAGGCTATCAGAATTATACTTCAAGCCAAAGAATCAAATAATTTTCCTTTTTCAATAGCAGGATTTTACGTAACAGATGGACAAGAACCGGAAGACACTATCAGATACTGGTTTTAATCCCTCTTGCCCAGCATATACATCGTATATCACTGGGCTCCCTTTCCGAAATCTTCAATAGGTGAAGGTTTCAACGGTTTGGCCGGAATTGAAAAACAATTCCGGTCTTTTTTTATTTGCATTTTCTAAAAGCTAACAGCCATACGCCAAGGGCTAGTTCGTAACCACTTCCACCTTCACATTAGCCACTCCTGCCCCCAGATCAGCGATCTTGGTGAAAGCAACTTTATCCAAGTCGATGATGCGTCCGCTACCGAAAGGCCCGTAGTCATTGATCTGCACAATCACGGATTTCCCGTTGTCCATGTTCGTCACCCTAGCATAGCCTCCACGCGGAATGTCCCGGCTGGCTGCGAACAATCCTCCTTTGAAAGCATACCATGTCCCCAAGCCTCTTGTGGTTTTTCCTGTCTTAACCAATGTCCCTTGCGTCACGATCTCATCCGTCGGCTGGCTCTTGATCGTGCTGCTCAATGCTTTACGGGATATTTCTTTGCCATCATAAGACACAACCTTGTAGGTGATTTCTTTTATTCCTTTGACTCCCGCTTGCGTAGTTTTTTTCACGCGCCAACTCAAAGAATCATCGGTATTTGCCACGGTATTGAATGGAATGTCTTGATCAACGGTCACGTCTTCTATTTTCACATGAGTGACACTTATCACCATCCCATCCTGCAAAGGAGCCGTTCTGGATGGTTTAGTTATGTCATCATCTCCGAGATCTATTTTTTTATTCTCCCAAATGGCATCCTGCACCGTGTTTTGCAAAGAATACGCTTGGGTAGTATTGCCACCTTCCTTGATCGTTATCTTCTTGGCTCTTTGGATTATGACATGGTCTCCACTAAAAAGCTTTTCATCTGGACGCGGCAATACGACATCATGTTCGCCCAAGGAGATTTTTTGCTGCGAGAGAAAATCTCCGACCGTTGCCGCACCAGAAACAGCTTCAAATGAAAGTCCGGAGTCTGTGATCGTCACATGCTTGTTTGCAGAGTCAAAATCCTTCTGAGCTGCGCTTGTTCCCCTGGCATGCATACTCAAAAAAAACATCCCTCCAATGATTGGAACAATCAGAAAGGATATTTTGATTTTTTTCGCTCTGTTGAACATGTATTGGATTAATCAGATTTGAAGCGATATTGGATGGCTTCCGCAATATGGACTGGCTGAATGTTTTCTTCACCGGCAAGATCTGCAATGGTTCTGGCTATTTTTATTATGCGATGATAGGCGCGCGCACTGAGCTTATAAGTTTCCACCGCACCTTTAAGCAAGTCTCTACATTCTTCGCTTAGCTTGCAAAATGTTCTCAAGTTATCCGAAGACATTTCGCTGTTGGTAACCAGATTGAGATCTGCAAAACGCTGCACCTGCTTTGATCGCGCCCTTTCAACCCTCTCGCGAATCACAGCACTCGTCTCCCCGGAAGATTTCTCTTCCAATTTGTCGAATCCAAGACGCGGCACTTCGATATGCAGATCTATCCTGTCCATGATCGGACCGGAGATTTTCTGCTGATATTTCACGATCTGCGCCGGAGTACATGTGCAAATGCGCTGCGGATCAGTGGCATTGCCGCAAAAGCACGGGTTCATTGCTGCCACAAGTATGAAACGGGCAGGAAAAAGCAGTGTTCCCTTGGCTCTCGAGATAGTAATCATACCATCCTCAAGCGGCTGGCGCAAATTTTCCAACACGTTCTTCTGGAACTCTGCGAATTCATCTAAGAAAAGCACTCCGCGATGCGCCAAACTTATTTCTCCAGGCTTGGGAAATGTTCCGCCACCCACCAAAGACACCCCGCTAGCGCTGTGGTGCGGGCTACGATAAGGTCTGGTCGTGATCAAGGCTTGTCCTTTGGGCAATTTTCCACCTACAGAAAATATTTTCGTAATTTCCAAAGCTTCATTCAGTGTCAGCCTAGGAAGAATTGTGGGCATCGTTCTGGCCAAAAGAGTCTTGCCGCTTCCCGGAGGACCATTAAGAATGACATTATGTCCTCCGGCAGCCGCAATCTCCAAAGCCCTTTTGGCATGTTCCTGGCCTTTGATATGGGACATGTCTGTCACATGTTGCACCCCGTCAAAAAGCGCATCCCCTTCCATTTGAGGAAAATAATCGATTTGCTTTTGCCCAACAAAATGTTCCGCGATTTCAAAAAGCGAGCTGACAGGCACAACTTTAAGACCTTTGACCACGCTGGCCTCTGAAGCGTTTTCAGCAGGAACAAAAAGCTCGGCAAAACCTTTTTCTTTAGCCAGCAAAGCAATGGGCAAAACGCCCTGGACAGAGCGCACTCTCCCATCCAGTGAAAGCTCTCCCACAATCATCTTTCCTTTGTGATCGAATTGCAGCTGTTTGGTGGCGGCCAAAAAACCCAGCGCAATCGGCAGATCATAAATGGGACTCATTTTAGGCAGGTCGGCCGGAGCCAAATTCACAGTAATCCGCCCGCATTGATGCGGAGGCTTGAATCCACTGTTTTTGATCGCACTGCTCACACGATCCCTTGATTCCTTGATGGCCATATCAGCCAAACCCACAATGGAAAAAGCGTGGAGTCCTGCTCCCAGCACATCAACTTCAACTTCCACCACCTCGCCGTCCAAGCCAATGGTCGCTGCTGAAAATATTTTTGAAGACATACATTTCTTGTGCCAAAATTATGCTTTCATTTTAGCACAATATATCAATATATGTTATTTGTTTGCAAAATCTTATTGCCCGCCTGCAGCTTCCTTTCTTGCTCTAAGTTCCCAAATATAGAGAACGATAACCACCGCAGTTTCAATCGGCAGCAAATCCACGCCAGGAATCGCATCAGCCAAGCCTCCCCCGATCAGAGCAACAGTGCTCTTAACGAATGTTCTGGCAGAACTTTTTTTCTTATTTCCACCAACCAACTGAAGCATCATGAAAATGAAAATCGTGCACAGCAAAGAAAACAAAAACGGCAGCACTACGGTTTCAAAGTCCGCAATGTCCAAGATGTCTTTTAGTACGGCCGCGCCCAACGCTGCCGCGTATGGCATGTCAGCAAGAAAATCAACCTGACCCAAGAGAGAAATAGCTCCTAGAGGATTGGCATATTGCGCTACGCCTTTGGTAGTGTGAGCCCATTTTTTCAAGTCGCTTGCGCCCTCTTCGTGATCAGTTTTGGCACGCTCGCGCGCTTCCTGAAGCCGTCTTGATCTTTCAAGATGCTCGTCTTTTGGAGCCTCAGCATCTTGTTCCCATGTTGCTTCCGTCATAAGCTCTGAGTTTCTTATTAGCCTTCTTGTTCGTCAAATTCTTTCTTGGCCTCTTCGATTTCAATCAGCTGGCGCGGATCTGAAGTGATGATCTGGTCTTCAGCATATGATGCGATGACTTTGATGGCCACATGTTTGGCACCTGCAAACAGAATTCCTTCACCGACATTGCTTTCCAAGAGAAGGAACTTTTCTTGCTCTGTCAGATAGAAAGTTTCTGAAATAGTTTCAATGGCGGCTGGTGACTGACGCAACAGCAGCTGCAAAGATGAGTTCGTAACGATCGGTTTTCCGTAACGCGAACTCATGAAGTCTGCAATATCCTGCGTGATTGTGGTAAGTCCTGTATAATATTTGCGGCAGCGTTTCGCAATGCCGAAAAGGAATGATGCGGCATCCTCATTCTGCATCATCACCCAAGCTTCATCAACCACCACGATACGCTTTTTCAGAGTCGAACGCATCTCATTCCAGATGAATTGCAAAATGGTATACATGGCAATAGGACGCAGCTGCTCTTCCAGATCGCGAATATTGAAAACTACCAGCTGGTTATTTATCTGTACATTTGTCGGATGATTCAGCACTCCGGCAAAAATACCTTCGGTATATTTCTCTAGCCTCTTGGCCAGCGAATCGCCGCCTTCAGAGTTGCGGATCACAGCATACAGATCAGACATGGTCGGAAAAGAATTGGCATTCAGGGCTTTGAAATTGCTTTGCGCGGTAATGTCACGCATAGCATATGTTTCACGGATCGCCAGATCCAGAATGGAATCCTCTTCCGGCGTCACTGCTCCCAGCATGATGTGCAGTAGACCGATCAAACTTGCCACATTTGAACGCAAAACATCTTCCGGATCCTCATCCGGCCCCACCTGCGGCAAATCGAAAGGATTCAGATGATAGCTGGAATTCAAGGAGAGTTTGATGAATGTTCCGCCCACAGTTTCGCAAAGATATTTATATTCGTTTTCCGGATCGATTACGATCACATTCGTTCCAACCATGAGTGAACGGAAAATTTCCAACTTGACGGTGTAGCTTTTGCCTCCTCCGGATTTTGCGAACACAACCATGTTGGCATTTTCCATCTTGAAGCGATCGAAAAGGATCAGGCTGTTGTTGTGCCTGTTTATTCCATAAAGAATGCCTTCATTGGAAGAAAGATCAGCAGAAACAAAAGGAAATGTCGTGGACAGCGGAGCAGTGTTGAGATTGTTGGCAACATCGAGCACATCGTTGGCCAAGGGCAGTGTGGAAGAAAAGCCTTGCTCCACTTTCAATACAGCTGGCTTCAAATATACAAGTTGCGCCTCCAAGATGGCTTCAACCTCCTGGTTTATTTTGTCTACTTCCTCGAGAGTTTTCCCGTAGATGGTCATATAAAGACCAAAGCGGAAAAATTTTTCCGTGCCTTGCTGCAATTTGTCACGAAGCTCCTCGATGTCCTGCAAGGCTGTTTCCAAAATAGGATCACGAATTTTTCCGCCTTCCTCTTCCATGTGGATCTGGGATTGCACCTGCGTGGAACTCTTGCGCAGGGTTTTAAGAATTTCTGTCGTCTCGATCGGATGGATGAACATGGCTGTGTCCATCGCAAAGTCTATGTTGATGATCGGAGAGAACCAATTGGTGTGCAGATAGCGAGGATAAGCGACTACAAAAAGAGTGCGCGCATATGTCTCACCGATCTGAAGATGGTTGGAACCGATCTTCATGGCTGCCGGAGCGATCAGATCCTTTATGGTAGCGATTCCGCGCTGATAAAGATCCTCACTTTGCAGCAGAGCATCCTGAGGAACCTGAGCGACTGGCTTTTTCGTATTGTTTTTTCCAAATAAACTCATATTTTCTTTTTTATCTTAGCTCAATCTTATCTACATCCTTAATGATCGTATTGTTATGCGTGGTAGGATTATAGGAATTATACAGCAACTCGATGATTTCTTCAGTATTGAGCGGTGTGACTTTCACGCCTGTACCACTAAGACCTGCGCTGATCTGATCTATTCTCTGCCAGAGCTGATTCTTGTATGTATCAAACAGCTCACGTCTTTTGGAAACCGCCAGACGCGGATTGGTCGCTCCGAAAAGCTTGTCCATAAATCCGCCTTTGACGCTTTCCACCGGATAGAAAGGCACGACCACATAGAAGAATTTGGACATGATATTGGAAACATCCGCCAGATTCTTGATGAAATTCTGATATTCATTGAGCTGCAGAGCCAGCAATTCATTGTTAAGCTGAGTCTCCTTTTTTTTCAGATAATCCAGATACGGGATGATGTTCAGCTTGCGCGAACTTACAATCACTTGGATCGGAAAATCCAGCGAATTGAGAAAGTTCTGATATTGCGCCACGATCGAATCCTGCTCTTCCGTAGCCTTGAGATCGAAATTGATCGAAGATACCATCAACACGGCGCGCAAAGATCCGTTCTTTAGCACAATCACTCCGTCATGTACCTCTTCCACGTCCACATACTTCTGCGTGCTCAATCCTCCACTATTAGCATTGTTTGCATGTAATGATTCCATAATTAAAAATCCGCTTCTTTATTTTTTATCTGCTTTTTCTCTTTTTATTTGCGCACGCTACTGCTATTTCTCTGTTTCAAGAATTCATCAATATTCTGGGTATGTTGCGCACCTTCGCTGTCCAGCATTTGCGCCATGGAGTGCAATGTTTCCAAATCAATATGTTTGTCTGCCTGCTTGGCAACTTGCTTAGGTGCCGCTTTCGGTATCTGAATGTCATGCTGGAATGTACGCTTCCAAACATACACTTTGGGACGGAAAAAATACATAATTCCGAAAACAATAAAACTTCCCAGCGGCTGACCGTACGGCTTGTAAAAAGCCAGTCCCACAAACAGCAGTGCCAGCGGCAATCCCATAATGAAAAAAACCGGCTTCGGCACTACGTTCCAAAGAATGAGCATAATGATTCCAAGCCCTATCATCCAAAGCAACTGTTTGGCAGTCAAAGGACCCGCAACTTTATCCTCAACGTCTATGTATTGTGGAACATTAATCAGCATTCTTTTGATTTAATTTATGCATATACCTGAAAGCAAATCTTTGAAACTACCTGATTGCGAAAAATGCCGCGATCTGTTTGACCAATATCATGGCTGACATCGAAATCAACACGCCGATCAAGGAGAATTTTACGATCTTCTTGCCTGTTTCCACTCTTGTCTGGTCTCCGCCAGAGCCTATATACATGCCAGCTCCGATAACTATCATGACCATGGCCAGAATACCCAGAGTTCCCAAAAGGAAATTGAGCACATTGATAGCAATCGTGGAGAGAGTTGGTGCAGCAGAAAGCCTAGTGTCACCAGTGTTCCAACCCAGAATACCTGCCAATTCCCTAAGCATCGAAGGAGCTCCGATTCCCAGTGCGATTCCGATAAGCGCAGCAGTGATAGCTTCCTTGGCTCTATCTATTTGCTTGGGATTGCCGGCTGAAGTCACATACATGACAGCTCCGATAACGATCGTAAGTAGCGCCAATGAAACGATGATTTTTTGGATCGCGCCCATGACATTGGAAACGAATTCGTCAACGGTCTTGAATTTCAGAGGATTCGTAAAGCAAGTCGGGCATGTTGCGCCAGAACCAGAGCCAGAACCACTTCCAGCTGCCGCAGCTGGCGCCGTTGTTCCACTTCCCAGTGCAGAAGCAGCACTTGCACCGGAACTGTTAAGGTCGATACAATTGCCAGCAGCGTTGCATTGTCCATTAGTTCCGCATGGCTGACCATTTGTAGAACCATCTTGCTGACAAACCATTAAATTTTGAGGGCAACATTTAACATTGTTTCCACCCCCGCATAAATTAGAAACGCATTGGCTTTTATCCGAAATATACGAAGAATTAACACAAGCAAAACCGCTTCCTTTTGTGTTTGTGCAATTATCAGCAGCAACTAAGCTGACGTTAAAAACAAAGCCTCCCAATATAACAATTGCAAGCAACATTATTTTCGAAAAAACATGTTTTTGTATTCTTTCCATATTCAAATTTAAAAAATATTTTTCAGTCTAGCGATTATTGGCCGTGCAATCGAATTGTCCCCAACTGACGATGTTGATGCCCATTGTCGGTTCGCCATTGCTATTTGTTTGCGTGCCCAAGATCCAGATGGTCGTATTGATGAGCAGCCAAGCCGTGAACACGATCGCAAAACCGATGCCTGCATTCTTCATGGTATTTTTCGCGTCCCCTGTCATGCCTGAATCTCCCGCGGAAACCACATACATCACTGCTCCGATCGTGATTGCCAGCAGCGCCAGACCGATAGATATCTTCATGATGTATTGGATAATGCCGTTGATGCCGGAAATCATATCGCAAAGTCCGCACATCCTTTGACCAGGCCTACCGCAAGGAACCAACCCGCTATTATCCGTCGTTGTTCCAGGCACAACACCCGATGCCTTTGAAGACGTAGGATTTCCTATGCCACTACTGCCACTTGAAACTGGTGTTATTTTTTTATATGTAAGATCACTTCCAAAACTGTACATTCCTGATGTATCTTTTTGTGACAGCACATACTGCCAACACATACTATTACAATCACTATCGTTAGCTGCAGAATATGTTTTAACATCCCTAAACATCAATGTCAGATTGTTTGTTGATTGCGTACAGCGACAATTGTCCTCAGCATGGGCGCCTTTGCCCCAAAAAACGGTTATCAAGGCAAACAACGCAATTATAATAATTCTAGTTTCTTTGTACATCTTTTTGGTTTATTGCAAAAAATCTTACATCTAAACTGTCGCCGCAAAAAACACCGTGATTATCTCGAAACACTTCCCGACAAATGACTGACGCGATTGCTCATAAGCGTCAGCGCGTCATGCAATGACGTGTCACCACGATCGACTGACTCAATGGCCGTATCAAAAATCTGCTCGATCGCGTCAGGGTTTGTCTGATACCAGCTTTTAGCTACCAAGTTGCCGGACACGAAAGGCGCCAGCGTTGAGTCGGATTTTTGCGCATCAATAAGGTCCCTTCGGGCAGCTGGTTGTCCGGTTCTTTTCAAATAATTCAAAGCAGGATCGTAGTTCATCGGGAAATCTTTACTGTTTTTAGTGATAGCATTGTAGAGCGTGACAGTGCCATTGTTTTTGAGAGCCAAGAATTTCAGGAATTGCCAAGCTTCGTGGATACGCACTTCATTAGGCACGGTGATTGAATTCTGAATATTGCTCGGCTGCGCCTGTGCTTGAGACTGCAATCCGGTTGATTGCACAGGCAAAGAAGATGCAGAGGAAAGCTTGTTAAGAGACACTGCATAACCCCAATAATTAGCATAAGAAATAGGCTGGGAAAGATTCACTTGCGGGATGTACGCGACACCGAAATTCAACTTTGGATTCTTGCTCTTGATGTTGGCAACTTGCCAGGAATAATTGACCATCATTGCAACCGAACCTTCCGAGAAGGCTGTGACAGAATCATGATTGTTGTTGTTCCAAGAATACAGAGGGTTGGCCGCATTGGTTATCTGCGCGCTGCTGAGTCTGGCAAAATTAGTGTAATAACCCAATGCTTGTTCTCCCGCCTGCACAACATTACCGTTTGCATCCAGCACTCCCTGATCGAATTCCACTTGCGAAGTTTTGTTCTGTGGCATGTTGACGCCGTATTGGAACATCAGAAGACTAAGGATGTCAGAAGCGCGATTTACATTTTTTGCAGTTCCAAGTGCTGCGCCAGATTGGATAATTTTTCCAGTCGGATCAATGACAGTCAATTTGCGCACATCATCATTGAATTGCTGCCATGTTCTCGGCGGGGTAGTTATGCCGGCCGCATTGAACATATCCTTATTGTAATAAAGCGCCAACGAATCCACACTCAGAGGCAGAGCATAAGTCAATCCATTGTCGGAAAAATCCTGCGCAACGACATCAGGAAAATTGTCTTTCATGATCTGATCATTAACCAAAGGCGTCGGAGCCGGAGCAAGCTTGTTTTCAAAAGATGGAAGCCAAGTGTTATTGATCAGGAAAATATCAGGTCCTTGGCCGGAAGCCAAAGCGTCGAGCAGATCCTGCTTGTAGGTGTCCTGGTTCATTTTGCGATATTTGATTTCACCTACATAAGGATTGATCTTCTTGTACTGGTTGATCACCTCGCTATACGTCATGGAATCATCAAATATTCCCCATATTTCAAGATTAACGGAGTAGCTTTGCTGCGCCGAAGAACCGCATCCTGAAAGGAACGGGATTGAGAAAAGCACGAGAAGGATCACTATGAGTTTTGTTTTTTTTGACATTTTGGTTTTTGAAACAAGAAAACTATTTTTCCGCTACGAACGCACAGTGAAAATTTCCAGCATCTATTTTTTTGGCTATCTTGAAGCCGCAATCAGTGAACATTTTTTCCAATTCTGCTTCTGAAATCCTCAGCGCACACTCCGGACCTATGGTAGGAGCATCTGGCGAAAGCTCACATGCTTTCTGATCCCACTCTACAACAAGGGCTTTGCCTTGGTTTTTCAGAATCCTATAAGCTTCTCTGGCAATCGCCTCTTTATTTTGGTTTTGAAAAAGGATGTCTTTGATGATAACCCAATCCAGTGATTCCGCTTCCAACTGAGATCCGTTTTCTTTTTCCAGATTCACTCTTTTGGTAAGAATATTTCCAATGCCGGATGTTTTTGCTTTGCTTTCAACAGTTTCCAGTGCTTGCGGCAGCACATCCAAAGCAAAAACTTTACCGTTGAAGCCTACAGCTTTGGAAAATGGCAGAGAAAAGTAACCCGGACCACACCCGAAATCTGCCGCATAGCTGCCTATTTCAACATCAAGCTGGGCAATTATGGCTTTAGGATCAAGAAATTTTCCTATTCCGTCAGACATCGTTTCCATAGAATATTTTCCAGAATATTACTTTCATAGTTTACAACAAAAACAAAAAATGACAAAATGTGTTTTATGGAGGGATGCCAGAGAGGTCGAATGGGACTGACTCGAAATCAGTTGTATCCGCAAGGGTACCCAGGGTTCGAATCCCTGCCCCTCCGCATGTGAAACAAAGAGCTTCTTAATGAAGCTCTTTGTTTTATTATTGCAAAGTTAAGGGATTCGAAGGGCGCGATAAGAAAAAGTGAACGATTTCACTTTTTCAGCGCCCAGGCCCGAAGGGGAATCTCTGCCCCTCCGCATACGATAAAATCAGCATTTCTTGTGCTGATTTTTTCTTTACCCACACACCAACGCTATTTTTTGTTTCTCTAGCATACAAAAATAGAGCAACGCCTTGTCCTTAACTTGTTCTTTATTTGCAGCCATTTTTTGTTGGTGTGCGGGTTTACATAGGCTAATTTTAATGTTATGATGCAGCAGCAGAAGCAGTAACATATATATACAATGGCATTTTCTTCTGAAATAATCACAGTAATTGCTTTGGTAAGCCTTTTTTTTGGTGTTTTGGGAACCATCGTTTCATTGGTATCCTTAAATAGAGCAAAAAAGCTTCAAGAAAGCCAAAATATACTCTTTTCCGGCAAACAGGCCTCTGATCTTGAATCCATAATCTTATCCCATTCCGAAGAATTAGTGGCTTTAGACAAGGAAATTCAGGAACTTTTTGAAATATCCAATAAAATCCATTCCTTGGCACATCGCGGCGTA
>DASVYU010000028.1:0-58400 GCA_036391995.1 Patescibacteria group bacterium | reverse complement strand
CGACAGTACCGGTCAATTCCAAAAGACGGTCAGCCAATGTGGACTTACCGTGGTCTATGTGCGCAATTATGCAAAAATTTCTAACAAATTGTTGGGACATACTTTAATTTTGGCTTTTTTAAACATAACTAATGATACAGGTATATACGAAATTGAGCAAGAAAAAACCCCACCGGAATCCCGACGGGGTGTGAAAATGCAAATGCCTTACTTAAGCTCAGACAAAATGTCTCGCTCGCTCGGACACGGCTGGAGTTGATCCCAGCCGAACATCTCGAGCATGCGGACATCCTGTTCGAGCCACTGCGCTTTTTCTCGAGAAGCCATGTGGCGCTCCAAGACGATCACGTCCGGAGATTCAGTCAACTCACTCATTTCTTGAGCAAGCTGGCGATCCTGCAGCGAGCTGCTGGCTTCTTCTTCGCCACATGACGCCAAAGCAATTGTGGCAAAAGAAACAAAGAAGAAAACCAAACCCACCCCCAGAGCTGCAAAGATGAGTCGACGAAACATCTTTTTCTCCTCTTTGTTCATGCTGCACCTCCCTTTTTGGTTTGACTTCTTAGGCTTACATGCATCAATTGCACAAGACGCGTGAAAGCCAGTGAAGCCCAAAAGGAGTGCACAGAGCATTTTAGGTACTGACTTTATATTATAGCACCAAACAAGCTCCGAGTCAATAGCTGGCCACATTTTGGCTCAATTGAGATACAAAATGGCTGAAGAATTTTCAAATGCCAGCCACCTCGGCAGTATCTTCGGTGATGACTTTTTTTGCTTTGAAAAGTTTTCTGGAAATGGAATCCACGAACTGGAAGTATTCCTTGGTTTTAAGATAATAGCTAGCTATCGAGAATGCAGCTATGCCAGCAGCGCCAGCAACCACCAACTGGGTCAGCACCGCAATCAGCGTGTCCAATTCCCCTTGCGTGCCGACAACTATTTTGGCAACTTGAGCTGCTGCTCCTCCAATCAAGGAAGCCAGTGCGATTTTCAAAAAGGATGTTGCGATGTTTTTTTCGTCCAAATCACCCAAACGTTTCTTGAGAAACACCAGCAATAGGATCATGTTGATCACGCTTGATGCCGAGAAAGCCAAAGCCAAACCATATACTCCGAAATGCGGAATCAGCAAAATCACCAGCGCCAATGTGCTGGCTTCGCTGGCAATCGTTATGTAAAGAGGAGTCTTGGTATCTTGGATCGCGTAGAAGGCTCTAGTGAGCAGCGGCAGCAGTGATTGCGCAAACAAGCTGATCGCCAAAAGTCCCATCGTATTGAAAGTAGTGATGGTGTCGTTCCAATCGAATTTTCCCGAACCCAGCAGCACACGCACAGTCTGGGCACGCAGCACGAAAAGCAATGCACTGATCGGCAAAACAAAGAAGATGATCTGTCTGAAAGTTCTCGAATATGCCTCGATGAATTCTTTTTGCTTGCCTTGTGCCCAAAGCGAACTGAGCGCAGGCAAAATGGCAATCGCAAACGAAACGCCGAAAAGTCCCAGCGGCGCGCTTTGGATATTGTTGGCAAAATTGAAAACTGCCAGGCTGCCGCTTACCAAAGTCGAAGCAAAGCCTGTTATGATCGTGAAGTTGATCTGGCTGGCTGCGATCGTGATCGTGCGCGGCGCCATCAGTTTAAGCACTTGCAAAACATCTTTGTTGCGAAATGCCTCCAAAAACATCGGCCTGAAACGGAAGCCCGAAAAGAAAACTGCCGGACACTGCACCAGCATATGCATGAACGCTCCCAGCACGACTCCCCAAGCCAAACCGATCGGACCCATCCACCTGACAAAGAAGACTGCACCGATAATTATTCCAAAATTATAGAAAATAGGAGCCAAAGAATAGATCAGGAATTTCTTGAATGACATCAGAACTCCACTAATGATGCCGCTGATGCCAAGCAGGAATGGACTCAGGAACATGATCCTGGTCAAAGTTATGGTCAGATCCATTTTTGCTCCAGCGTACCCCGGCGTCACCAAATGCATGACCGCTGGCGCAAAAATCACAAGCAATGCCGTGACAAGGCTGGTGATATATATCTGCAGACTCATCACACCATAAGAGACTTTCCAGGCCTGCTCTTCTTTTTTCTCAGTGATCAATTGAGTGAAAACAGGAATGAATGCAGCACTCAAAGCGCCCACGATCATGATGTTGTAAATGAGGTCAGGAATGCGGAAAGCGGCATAATAAGCATCCAGTGTGTCACCGGCTCCGAATTGTCCAGCTAAAATGCGATCCCGCAGCATACCCAAAAGACGGCTGGCAACTCCGGCCAATGAAATAATGAAAGCCGCCGCAGCCACTGATTGCGTCGGTTTTTCATTGAGAAATTTGTTTTTGACTAGTTTCTTGATCACGGTTTTTTATTGCAAACTTTTTCCATCTTATAGCACCGCCAGCCTAGGGTCAACCCTGAAAAAATTTCAAAAATCCAACTTTGTTATTTTCTCTCAAACACGACTCCTGCGAACCTGTCGATATCCAATTTTGTGTTTTCCAAAATCTCATTGCTACTGTTTTGGACATTTTCCGGAAATGTCCACTTGGCAGAATAATCTGATGGATAACTAATCTTGGAAGAAAAATCACTGCCCACACTTCCGGATTGCTTCTCGGCAACGAGCGAATAGGAATCCACTTGCTGTCCGCTTCCGCTGGTTATTTGAAAAAGCCTGAACGGCAGCTCGTATTTGTAAGTGATTGTCATGGTTTCCTGCGGACTGACATACGTCCAATTGGCAAACACAGTCTTACCATCTTCATCATAAATCCGAGTTCCCGATGATGGATCGATCACGATGCCGCTTTCTTGCTGCTGCACATCCGGATCCCTTTGGAAATTGAGAGCATCATAATCCAAAGGAGATTTGTCCTCTTCCCTTGTCTGTCCGCTCACTTCCAAAAGCTTCGAGCCTTGAGGCACATACACACGCATGTAATCAGCGTTCACTTTGTTGAGCCATTCATATTGAGAATCGCCTCCGTTGTGATGGCGCGTAATCGTGACCGTGTCTGTGATCGAGCCATCGTTTTGTATTTCAGCTTTGTGATCTATTTTCTCATCAACGATCGCATCTGTTTTGTAGCCGTTGATGTTGGTATTGATGACGCTGATGTAATCTTTTTGTGATGGCAAAATCTCTCCCGACCAACCTTGCTGGGAAATGATGCTTTCGATCCGCTTGTCCTGGGAATAAAGCAGGACGTGTTTTTCTTTGAGACCGTCCAGGAACGCTTGAGCTGTTTTGGAAATCGTATCAATATCTCTGCTGCTCAGAAGCTTGTCTAGGACCAAAGGTGCCAGATCGGACAAAATTTTCTTCGGCTGATTTTCAGTTTTATCATAGCCTTCTTCGACTTGGTATTGTGTAAGATCCAAGAAATTATCCGCATCCAGCGTGACGTCATATTCTGGCATCTCGATAGGACCGGTAATCTGGAGCAATTTCTGCATAAGCGTCGGGGTGATCGCGATCACGCCATCAGCAGTCGGACCTCCGGTTTTTTCATAGAATTCAACGGCTTTCTGTGCCGAGGTCGGAAAATCAGGAAACCAATTGCTGTCATGCAAGCTCCAAGCCGCGCTTATTTTCTGGATAGGCTGCGGCGGCACGATCTTTTCGCGCAATTGTCCGTCCGGATTGAAGATGCCATCAATAAAGAATTTGCGCACATGTCCATTGGAAACATCCATCAACCCATAGCTGCCAATGAAACCGCCAGTGGCACGCATTTCGGAATTATTCTGGAAAAGGAAAAGGTACTTGCGCGGACCGTTTCCACCCAAGAGCTCTGTGAAAATCTGGCTGTTGTTCAAAACAGCATCCATGCCACTACGGATCGCAGGCAATTGCTGTTTGAGCAAAAGGAATTTATCCTGTTTGTCTCTAGGAAGATCATCGATGTTTATTTTGTCTATATTCTGCTGCGCACTGTCCAGTTCCGTTTTGGCAATTGCGATGTTTTTTTGCGCAGATTGGAAAATATCCAGCAGCGACACATTGCTGTTGGCGGGATCGATCGGATTTTTGAGTCCTGAAACTTCTTTAACCACTTCATTCAAAGCTTGTCCGGCTGCAGATAAATGCTTGCCCGCTTCGACTGAATTTTTTCCTGACGAAAGTATGGAAGCATACGGAATGAAGCGCGTGGCATCCAGCAGCGATCCGCCCACTTCTTCAAAATCCTGCGAGGCCTGAGAGAAATTGGCAAAGGCATCGGAGAATTGCTGAGATGACCCTTCGAAATTCTGCTTGCTCAAATCGCCGACTGCACTTGAAAGATTAGCAAAACCCGCTTGACTCACGCCCAGCACTTTGCCTTTCAAGCCCAGTCCCTTGCTGGCAAAAGAAACGCTTCCAATGAAAAGTGACAGAACCATTGCCATAACCACAAAGGAAAGCCCTGTTTTGCGGGCATCGAAAGCGAAAGCGAATTCATTGCGTCTAAAAAGATCACCCCAAGAAAATCCTCCTTGAACATTGCGTCGTCTTTGAAAGCTTCGCTTGCGCTCGTTCTTTTTTGAAGAAAGTATGCCAGCAAAAAAAGTTCGGTTTTTTTTCTCTTGCTGCTTTTGGATTTTTTTTCTTGCCGCCAAGCGTTTTTCTGCCATTTTTGCCGCCTCTTCTCTTCTTTGGGCTTCTTCGGCCAGTTGCTGCTTGAGCCACTTTGCGTGTTCAGCCTCCTCGCGCTCGCGCTGAGCTTTTATGGCTGCATTTCTTTCCTGCTGCTCGTGCCAAGCTTTTTCCTGAAGCAGCTTTTGTTGCTGCTTCATCTGTTCCACGTGGGACTCGATGATTCTGACACGCTCCTCTTGTCTGCGCTGCCTTTCTTCTCTTAGTAATTCTTCGCGTTTCTGCTGCTCAAGCTTGGCTTGCTGAAGCTGCGACAGCTGCTGCTGTCTGCGCAATTCCTCATCTTCCAAAATTCTTCGGCGCTCTTCGTCTCTCCTTAATCTTTCTTCTGCCAGCAAGGCTTCTTTTTGTTGCCTTTCCGTCTGAAGTTGCTGCTGCGCCAAGATTCTTTTGTGTTCCAGTTCGCGCAGCATCGCTTGCTGAGCTTCCAATTCATGCTGGCGCTGGATCTGTCTTTTCAATTGTTGATCTAGACGTTCTTGCTTAAGCTGTTCCAAATACGCCCTTTGCTGCTGAAGCTTCAAAGCTTTTTCCATACGCAATGATTCCTCTCTCATCATCCGCTCCAACTTCTCCTCATTCTCAGCAATCAGCGCATCGAGATCGAAATCCGGATCATGAAAGACAGGCGCTTTGTCACTCTCAACACCGACACCCAAAAAATATGCCTTCACATTCCTGCGAGACTCCGAAAAAGAACCTGGGCGCACATATGGATCATCCCCCACACATTGCTTGCGCACATAAGGGTCATCGCCTATGCATTGCACGCGTCCCCTTGTTGGATCCATTCTCCCCCAATCCAAATTACCGGTTTCATCAACCGGTTTCACATCGAACATCTGTGGTATTATTTTGTTCTTTGACACTATTTTTGTTTTTTCACAGCCAGCACATATGCAGCCAACGTGTCTTGGGCCATTTTTTCCCAGGAATATTTTTTAATCTGTTTTTTTCCTTTTTCAACCAAGGCTTGACGCAGTTTTTCATTTGCCAAAACCTCATCAAGGCCATTTGCCAATTCATTCTGGCTATGCGCATCGACAAAATATGCCGCATCTCCCAAAATTTCCTGCATGCACTCATGGTTTGAGCAAATTACCGGCACCAGCTCTTTCATTGCCTCCAAAGGGGGCAAACCGAAACCTTCATAGAGCGATGGGAAAACATATGCTTGAGCATCGGCATAGAATTGTCCCAATTCATCATCCGGCACGAATCCCGCAAAAATGACGCTTGCAATTCCTTTGGCGCGAGCATATGCTTTCAGCCTGCCATAGAAATAATCTTCTTTGCCCACAAGCACCAACATGAGCTCAGGATTCCCTTGCAAAAGCTGACCAAATGCATCAATCAGCCGCTCCAAATTCTTGTGCGGATAAGCGTTGCCGACATATAAAAGATACGGTTTCATTATACCATATTTTCGGATGATTTGAGAGTCATTTTTTCGTTCTTTTTCTTGCCCATTTTCACACGCTTCATATGTTACACTTATTTTGTTTTTTGCCTTGGAATAATGCTCCAAAATGTCTTTTTTGGTAAATTCAGACACTGTCAGAATGTGCCGTGCTCGCGAAACCGCGCTCCCGATCACCCATTTGTAAGCCAGATATTTTATCCAATACCAAATAGGACTCAGTGTCGTCGAACGCAGCGTCGGAAAATGCAAAAGAATGAGATCATGAATCGTGACCACAATTTTCCTGCGGTAAAGCAGTGGCACGTTGAAATGCGGGAAGTGAACCAGATCCAGATCGTGTTTTTTCAGCAATCTTGGGAAAAAAAGCTGCTCTGAAAAAGTGTACCAGCGGTAATCCGCCAGTACCTTGTGGAAGTTTGGATTCTTTGGGACATATTCATCGAAATTATCTTTGCGCAAAAAAACCACGTATTGATTTTCGCGGTCAATACGTTCAAGATTTTCAATCAGTTTTTGTGTGTAGCGTCCCAGTCCCTTACCGAGAGAGCCAAAGAACCGCGCATCAATTCCGATCCTTGCCATGCACCCATTCTACCATTTTTCAAGCCACAAAAAAAGCGGCCCGTTGCTCAGATAAGCAAAGGGCCGCCATATATTCCGAAATTCTTTGCAATGTTTTATTTTTAAGCCTTGACCTTAGCTTCCGCCATGCATTTTTCAAGCCGCAAAAAAGCTCGGTGAGTAAGCCTAGAATAAATTCGGGATTATCAATAGAAATTTTTAAGAAAAAGAAAAACAGACCACCGCATTTATGCAATGGCCTGTCTTTTTCTTGTGAGACCGCAATGACTAAAGGAAGCTGGTTCGCAGCGCTCTCTCGTTAGCTTCTGAGAGACAGTCTGGACACTCGTCGTAATGAAGAATGATGGCATCCAAATATCCCTCAGCCTCTCTGGCCTGGGCGCGCTTTTCGAGTTCGCTTCCCGACGCTATGCTGCCAACGTGTCCGTTAAGACACTGAAACCAATAGGTCTTTCCTTTCATGGCATCCTCCCCTTAATCCCACTGTTTTATCTGTTCGATCATTCGCTTCCTTGCCTTGTAGTAATTCTCTTTATACTTCTTGCCAGGTTCACTCCCGATGACCTTCTCGATTTCCTCCACATCCAAACAGCTGATCAGTCCTGACTCGAACATATGACGCAGGTCCGTGAGATCGTAGTTGCGAATGGACTGCAATTTGTAGTAAGCAGTCTTCAGCGGAGACGCAACATTGATCCGGGAGCCCAAGAAGTTTATCACCCTTGGTCTAAACCAATGTGCAGGAAGTTCAACACCTTCTTCACCGAACGGTAAGCCTTTCTCGCTTCTCTTGATGATGTGAACATTGATAAAGCTCAACGCCAGATCTTTTCTGATCAAGCCGTTCTTGTCGACAGCAATAATCCAGAAGAGAAAGGTAGGGGCCTCGGAGAACTCCTTCCAGTCTACGCGTTTCATGTGCATGGTTTCGCGCTTTTCTGTGCCAAGGGTCACAAACAACCCATAACCCTTCGCCTCTATAATCTTTTGCAGCTGCTCAAGTTCAGATTCTTCAACGGCAACATCCAGATCCCTGTGTTCTCCGATGAATTGGCCCCTGAGAAGCGAAACACTAAGACCTCCATCGATTTCCCAGTGAATGCTGGAACCACGAAACAGCTTTTCTGTTTCGAGCACCACCTGCTCAAGAATAATCTTCCTTTCACGACTCAATGGTGCTCTCGTGCCATCATCAAAAACTTTTTTCGTTTCGAATCCTCCTCTGAAAGGAAACGGCTGAATGATGTTTTTAAAAGAGTTCCGTTTGCCGAAAAGCTTACTGAACATATTCCACATATCTTGTCCCTCCTTGCGAGTTTATTTAGTTTTAAAAGAAGATCCTATATTATACATAAATATTAGTTTTTGTCAATATGCAAAAACAGACCTACTCCAAGCCTGTTTTAAATCAACTATACAGAAAAGCTTTCGCAGTTTATAGCAAATACTTTCTTGCGAATGAAAGTGCCGCTATTGTTTGGCAGTCTGATATTTTGCCATCATCTAGCATTTTGTAAGTTTCTGCAATCGTAAATTTCTTTATCTTAAGTCCTTGCTCGGTTTCCTCGAGATTCTGTTCGGTTCTCTTCAAAGAATCCGCCAGAAATACCGTGCACTGTTCAGCGCATGGACCACTCCAAGGATTGCATACTCCTAGTTTTTTCCAGGATTTTGATCTGTATCCGAGTTCTTCCTCCAATTCTTTCTTGGCCGCTCCTAAGGCTGTGTGATTCTTTTCTTGTCCCCCACCAGGAAGTTCCAATGCCCATTTCTTAATGGCATACCTATATTGATATGTGAATATTATCTTGTCTTCTTCTAAAGGAATAATAAACACCGAACGATCGGTTTCATTGGTGCGGATTATGAAATAATTTCCTATAGTGTGAGCTGGCGTGATGAATTTTTCATGGAAAACACGAAACCATGGATTCTTATGCACCACCTTTTCTGATAATTTCGTCCATGGCCTAAGCTTGCTAAGCGCTTTTTTTGACATAAGTTTCAACAATAAATTTACATGCGATTCATATCAAGCCCTCGCCTTGGCTTTTGCCATGCGCAGTTCGCGGTAAGAAAGATAAAGGAAGATTCCCAACAAAAGAAAAGTGTTGAGCGGTGCCAACCAGAACGGATAATGCTTGCCGAAAGATTCCAGAACCATAAGAACCCCAAGCACTCCAATGGAATACATAGCTCCATTTTTGAGATAAGCAAATTTAGTGATCACGTCCATGCCACGCAAAGTGAACTCACGCACCACATACGCTCCCAAACCGTTGCCGATCAGAATTAGCGGCACAGAAATCGTAAAGGCAAAAGCACCAATCACACCATCGATGGAAAATGACGCGTCCAAGACTTCCAAATAGATTATTTTGCTCCAAGCGCTCATTGTATTTTTCCCACTCATGAGTTCTTTTTCTTTTTCTTCAGCATTCTTCTTAAAACCGTCGGTTATAAAGAAAGCTGTGGAACCAATGGTTGCTGAAAGAGCCAGCATCGGATCAACCTTCAAAGAAACATATATGATGGCTGTCAGCGACACGGATGCAATGGCATAGAACCAAGCGCTTTTCTTGTGAATGAAATGTTCCGCCAAGAATGCATATTTTTTCTCCTCAATGAAAAGCCAAGCCAGCGCAACGAAATAAAGATACACGCCGCCACCAAGAAGCAGAAGCGGTTTGGATTTTTCCACATATTCCGTGATGGCCGGACTGCCGGAAAAAGCGAATTTGAAAACTTCAGTGAAAGACAAAGCAGGATTAACCAACCAAACAATAAGGAATGGCAGCAGACCTCGCACCAAAAAAACCGCGATCAGCATTCCCCACAACAGGAAGAATTTTTTCTGTTTTTGCGGCAGAGTCTTGAGCACATGAGCATTGACCACAGCATTGTCGATGGAACTGATGACTTCAAAAACAAGAAGTCCGAAAATGATCACGATGGATGAAAGCATAGTGGCTTTATATTTTATGGTTTATTTTTATTTATTTATGATAGCATTTATTGATACCAACTAAAAGTTTCTCGGAGGAAATTTCATTTTTCCAATTTTTCAAAGACTTGATAGGTTTCTCTTGCAGCGGTGCGCCAGGAAAATTTCATAGCTTGCCGCCAAGCTTTTTCCTTGAAATGCTGCTGCAACTCACGATCCAGCAGAATTTCTTTCATGGCCAAATACAGTTCATCAGGCTTGTCGGGATCAACAAGCAAACCAGCATCACCCAGCACTTCCGGCAGGGCGCTCATATTGGAACTCACGACAGGCAAAGTGCAGCGCAGCGCTTCCAGTACCGGAATGCCAAAACCTTCGAAATGCGAGGGGTAGATGAAAAGTGAAGCCAATGTCAGCACGGCAGCTTTGTCCTCATTGGTCACACAGCTCGTGAAAATGATGTCATTCGTAAATCTAGCCTTGCGAGCCACATCCAGGATTTTCTCAGCTTGCCAGCCCTTCCTGCCTGCCAACACGAGCTTGAACTTGTCGAGCTGTGGATGTCTCAGTGAGCGCATATGGTCATAAGCCCTGATCAAGGATTCGACGTTCTTGCGCGGTTCGATCGTGCCCAGATAGAGAATGAAATTGAACGGCAAATGATATCGATCCTTCACATCGATCAGTTTCGGATCATTACGATCAAGCTCCACAATCTCTTCATTGGCACCGTTATGGATCTTTTGAATTTTGAATTCTCCAATCCCCCATCTTCCCATGATGTCCTGTTTTGTCGATTCGGAAACAGCAATGATCTTATCCGCCCTTTTGCAAAGGCTGCGCGGATTGATGAGATTGTGCCAGAGCCTGCTTTTTAGTGAAAAAGTTTCCGGAAAAAGCTCATAGGAAAGATCGTGCACGGTCAGCACCAATTTGGTCTTTTTGGAGAGCGCGATGAAATTGATGTTGGGCATAAAGAAGATGTCAGTGCCACCCAGCATTTTGTCGACATGCGGCCACTTCAGATACCAAAAACACAAATTCAGCAATTTGTTGGGATAGCGAAACTGCTTGAAAGTGACATTCTTATATTCCGCGAACTGACGCACATCAAAACCTGGCTCCCTATAGGAATTCAAAAAGAGCAAGTACTGATTTTCGTGATCCATGTCAAAAAGATTCTGCAGCAGGTTGATGGTGTATTCCTCAACACCTGTCCTTTTGCCGTCAGTCAAACAGCGGATGTCAATACCTATTTTCATTGGCTTAGAAAGATTTAATACGTATTTTCTATACTACGCCAACCCAAAAGTTCTATCAATATTGACTTTTTTGTTTTTTATGTTCCTCCGAAGCGTTATCAATGAACGCTTTTATTTTTTCCTTGAAGATTTCGCGATCGAATTTCTCCACTTTCGAGCTGATATATTCCGGATCAAATTTGGTGTCATTGAAAATTCTCACCGCTTCCATGACAGCTTCCGGAGTTTGCTTATCAAAAAAAACTCCCATCTTCCCTTCTTCCATATGTTCGGGAATGTCGCCGCCGCGATAAGCAATCAAAGGCTTACCAGATGAAAGCGCTTCGATCGCCACAATTCCAAAATCTTCTTCTTGCGGGAAAATGACCGCTTTGCACTGGGCATAATATTTCTTAAGATACTCATCCTCAACTCTTCCCAGAAATTCAATGTTGGGACCGGCAATTTTTTGGAGACGCTTGAGCTCCGGCCCACGTCCGATGATTTTGAGCTTGAGCCCTATGGCATTGAAGGCTTTTATGGCGATGTCGTGGCGTTTGTAAGCAATCAGCCGACCAACCATCAGATAGAAATTTTTCTGCGGAATTCCTTTTTGAATAGTGAATTTTTTCGTGTCCACTGGCGGATGAATGACTGCGGATTCTTTGCCATAATATTTCCTGATCCTTTGTGACACGAATTTGGAATTGGCTATGAACAAATCCACGCGATCCGCGCTGACGCGATCCCAAAGACGCACATAATTCATGGCTAAAGGGATAAGCTTTTTGACCAAATGCGGAAAATAAAAATCGCGCGTATATTTCTGGCAATCATCCCAGGCATAGCGCATCGGAGTATGCATATAGCAGACATGCAAAGTTTCAGGACCCGTTATGATACCTTTGGCATAGCTGGAAGAATCTGACAAAACGATATCATAGGCCGAAAAATCGAATTGCTCGATAGCTGGCGACATAAGCAATGGAAAAAGTCTGTGCCATTTGTTGGCAAAAGGAAATTTCTGCAAATAGGACGTATATATGCGCTTGTCAGCAAAGGTCTCCCCCATCGTTTCTTTATTATAAACGATGGTATAAATAGAAGCATAAGGATAAAGCTCGGTGAAACATTCCAGCACCCTTTCTGCGCCACCATGCTGCACAAGATAGTCATGAACCAATGCGATACGCATGAAAATGGAAAATTATTTTTTCTTCTGCTGTTCTCTTTTTTCAATCACCCAAGCCAAGACTCTTTCAACAACTGCCAGGGAAATCAAGAAAAGAACGAGCAGAACAATGAGGCGATCAAATCTGTGCGTATATGCCAAGGCAGCTTCCCCGAAAACATAACCGATCGTGATGAAGATCAGTGACCAAATGAACGAAGTCAGGAATTGCACCCTCAGGAAATGTTTGAATTCTATCTTCAAATAACCCAGCACCAAGATCGTGGAATGATTGAGTCCATATATGAATTTGGATATGAAAATGACGTGCCAAGGATTCTTTTCCACACCAGGTAAAAGTTTCTTTACCTTGCTGATAGCATAGGTCAGATAACGATTATGCGAATGATGGCTGCGCAGATAGCTGCCAACACTGTACCAGATGATATCCCCGGTCAGCACCCCTGCCAAAGCGAATAAATAGGCATCAATAGGATCAAAAGCATGCAAACGCACCAACATGCCGGCTCCGGTCAAAATGAGTTCGCCTTCAAAAATCATCAAAGCGAACATCAAAGCATAGCCAAGATAGCGATGATCGGAAACAAAATGAATAAAGAGGTTAAGGGTATGCATAATAAAAAATTTTCAATTCCTAAAAATTAGAAATTATTCACCGAAATGCTTAGCATCCAGAAGGGTCAGTTGTATTTTTTTGCTGCCATTCCATTCATCTTTGGCCACGGTGCACACAATGTCGATACAATCATTTTCCAGAATACTTGCAAATCTTTCAGCTCCGTTGAAACTTATGGCTTCGAATATCTTGGGATTTCCGTCTTTGACAGAAAGGAACATTTTGACATGCTTGTTGGTCGAGCCGATGATTTTGCGCTCTCGCACGATGAGATTGCGCATCAGAAATATCGGTTCTCCATTGCCTTCGCCGAATGGCTTGAGCTTCTCCAGTGAATCCGTCAGCGCAAAATCTACATCAGCAGGCAAAAGTTCAGCATCTATATTGATCTCTTCGACAAGCTCTACACCATCAAGCTGCTGTTCGATCAGGGCGTTCATTTTTTCATAGAAAGCCTCCGTTTTGGCATTTTCCACCGAAATGCCAGCTGCTTGGCTGTGTCCTCCATATTTTAACAGCAGATCGGAGCATTGCCCAATTGTCTCGATTATATTGATCTTGGGGATGCTGCGGAAAGAGCCTTTGCTTTCGGTTTCACCTTTTTGGATAATGGCCGTCGGTTTGTTGAATTCTTGCGCTATTTTGCCAGCCACAAGCCCTACAATACCAATAGAAAAATGTTCCGAAGTGGCAAAAATGAATTTTTTGTCTTTGAATGAATTGTTGGCCAACACGCGAACTTCGCTCACGATCTGCTCTGTTATTTTCTGCCGCTGAATGTTGCTGGCTTCAAGTTCCAATGCCAATTCCCGAGCCTTGGCCACATTGTCCGACATGATCAAATCATATGCCAGATTGGCATGGTTTATTCTGCCAGCTGCATTGATGCGCGGAGCAATGTAGAAGGATATTTTTTTCGTGTCCGGCACATTCGTTTCATCGATCATCATGCGGCCGACCGTGAACAATTCATGCAATCCCATGCGTCTGGTCTTGGAAAGCACAATGAGGCCATATTTTACAAAAATCCTGTTTTCACCCACCAAATCGACACAATCCGCTACTGTTCCGATCGCCACCAAATCCAGCATCCATCTGGTCTGCTCCTTGTCTTTTTCCAGCAATCTTTGAAACAAAGCTTGCACCAATTTGAAAGCCACGCCGACTCCTGCCAGATCAGCAAAAGGATAGCCGCAATCTTTTTGATGCGGATTAATGATAGCGAAAGCCTCTGGAACTTCTTCCGGCACGTGATGATGGTCAGTTATGATGACATCAATGCCGTGTTCTTTGGCGCGAGCAACTTCTTTTATGTTCGTAATTCCGCAATCCACCGTGATGATCAAAGACAAAACCTTTTCTTTGAATGAATCAATTGCTGCCATGTTCATTCCATACCCCTCCGTGCGCTTGTCAGGAATGTATACTTCCGATTCTATTCCCAATTTGTCCAAAGTTTCCTTGAGTATCGCGCTTGAGGTCACACCGTCGGCATCATAGTCACCGAAAATGACCACTTTTTCTCTCTGATCGCGTGCTCTCTGGATGCGCTCAACTGCCTTCTTCATATCGCGAAACAGGAATGGGTCAAGCACATCCTTTTCATAATTGGGCGCAACAAAACTTTGCAGACCTTCTTCAGTCTGAAAACCTTTTGAATAAAGCAATTTCGCTATAAGCGGATGAGTATTCGTTGCAAATCCTGAGGGCAACTCATTCAATTCCCTGAGATTCCATCGTGCCATGTCTATTTTCTGAATTTAGATTATTTCGCTTCCCAACCGCATTTCGGACAAATGAATTGAGCCTCGAAAACCCTGGCTTGAGGGTCTTTGAGCTTCAGCTTAAGTGCCAGCTTTTCACTGCACTCCAAACACAGAAAGCTTGCCTGAAAATTCAAATCCTTGGCCAATTTCTGCGCATCCTGTTCATAAGGAGAAAACGCCAATTTATATTCGCCGCCAGGCTTTGTAAAAAGCGAGCTTATTCTTTCCACGACCTCCACCGGTCTTGTAACGTCACGCACGATGAAATCTTTTGCGCCCAATGTGTTAGCTTTTTGCTGATCCTCTTCGCGACCCATATGGGATGAGATGACAACAGGAATAGAAGCTGTCATTACAGTCTTTTTCAATGTTTCCATCATAGCAAATCCATCCATGCGCGGCATCACGATGCCAGTAAAAATGACATCCGGCAACTCCTTGGTAGCCATGTCCAAACCTTCAATTCCATCGCCAGCCTCTACGACATCGAAATTGGCTGTTTCAAAAATCTCAGCGTACATCTTGCGCAGCACCGCATCATCGTCAACTAAAAGGATCTTGAGTTTTTTTTCTGACATATGTTTTAGTTATTAAAAGATTATTTTTACATCGACAGCACTTGCCCTTCTGCCATCATTATAGACGAAAAGCGGATTTATATCGAATTCCCTGATATGCGCCGCTTCTCTGGAAAAAGCGATCAGTCCCATGATTATCTTCGCTAACTCTTTTGCATTGTATGCTTTCTGTCCCCTGGTTTCTTTGAATAAAAATTCCAAGGGGCCGTTTTCCAAGGATTTCAAGATGCTTTTTTCATCCAAAGGCGGAATCAAGAAACTCACTTTCTTGAATATTTCAGTATAAATACCCCCCAGACCATAGACTATCACTGGACCGAAAATCGGATCCATTTTGATCCCCAAAATCAGCTCCGTTTGTATTTTCTGCATGGGTTGCGCAATAAATCTTTCCGCTGGGAAATTCTTGCGCAATTTCTTGAGCGCAATCTCCAATTCAGCATGGTCCTTGATGTTGGCAATCAGTGCTTGCTTGTCAGATTTGTGCAAAACTTTGTCACTGTCTATTTTCAAAATCACAGGAAAGTTTTCCCAATCAGGCGCTTTCTGCTTCGGAAGGATAGTTGCAGCATCAGAAACTGGAATATTATAGAGCTTCATGATTTCAGCCGCTTCACTGTAATAAAGAGCTTTGCGTCCCTCTCCGCGCGCTTTGTCGATGACATGAGCCACTTTAGCGCTGCGTTTCGCATCCGTTTTTTTCAATTTCAAGACACTGCTTTTCTTTTTGCAATTCTGATGCCATGTCCAATATGCATCCAGAGCATCAATGGCTTGTTCAGGAAAAGAGAAGTTAGGCACTCCTTTGTCTCGCAGCATTTCAACTGCCCCGTCAACCCTGCTTCCTCCAACAAAAGATGCTGTGATGATTTTCTTCTTTTTATTTGACGCTTTGATTATCTCCTCGGCAATTTTCTCCACGGGTGTTTGCTCTTGAGGTGTCAGGATGTTTAGTATTACCGACACTTCTTTGTTTTTTTGTAACACTTCTGTTGCCCAAGCATAGCGATCTTCTTGAGCATCTCCAAGAACATCTACAGGGTTATGCGCGGATGATTCTTCAGGCAACTCGCTCAGGATCTTTTTCTGTTCAGAAAAAGAAAATTCCGCCAAGGCAATTCTTTTGTTTTCAAAAGCATCCGTAGTCAGCACGCCAGCACCGCCAGCATTCGTGATGATTCCTACTTTGTTCGTTTTTAGTGCATCCGTCATCGACATGAGCATGATCAGATCGAAAAAATGCTCAAGATTTTCCGCCCTAATCACGCCAGCTTTTTCAAAAGCAGCATCCATGATAGCATCGCTTCCAGCCAGCGCGCCCGTATGCGAAGAGATGGCCTGCTGAGCCTTCTCGTTCTTGCCGGCTTTCAATATCACAATAGATTTCTTTTTAGAAACACGGCTTGCAATCTCAATGAATTTCTGTCCGTCTTTAATGCCTTCCAGATACATTGCGATGACTTTCGTTTTTTTGTCTTCCATGAAATATTCCAGAAGCAGCGATTCGTCAATCTGCATCTTGTTGCCCACGGAAACAATAGAGGAAAAACCCAGTCGTTTCTGCTCAGCAATATCCATCAGCGCCACAGCCAGCGCTCCTGACTGCGAAACAAATGCGATGTTGCCTGCTTTGGGCATTCCACCGGCAAAAGAGGCATTGAGTTTCAGTGCTGGAACAATGAAACCCAGGCAATTGGGACCTAAGATCGTCAGATCATGCAGATGCGCAAGTTTTGCCAAAGACTGCTCGCGTTTCTTGCCCTCATCATCCGTTTCACCAAAGCCGGCTGAAATGATCACGAAATTTTTCACCAGTTTCTTGCCGTCCAGAATCACATCCATGACGAACTTGGCAGGCACAGCAACGATTGCCAAATCGACTGGCCTTTCAATGTCTTTGAGAGACGCATAGCATTTTTGACCATACAAGGTCTCTGCCGATTGGTTTACCAGCAATATCTCGCCTTTATAGCCAAGATTAAGGATATTCTGTGCAATCACAGTCCCGACCTTGCCTTCTTTTTCCGAAGCGCCGACGATGGCGATGGATTTGGGATTGAAAAGATTTTTGATGTTTGGTTTTATTTCCATATGTAATCATTATACATTTTTTTAGGACAAGCGTAAAATAATAAACAACCACTAGCTAAACGCTAGTGGTTTTTATCTTGCCGTCTAACGACGGCTAGAACATCTTGAGGTTTTCCATGTCCACTTTCCTGTGGTCTTGGTTCTTGATGTAGTTGCGGATTGCGTGCTCATTGATTCCGACTGTAGATACAAAGTATCCTCGTGCCCAGAGATTGCCCTTTGGGAACTGCTTCGTTTTCTTTTTGATCCAGTTTGCTGATTTGGATTTGAGAATCTGGATCGTGTAGGATACTGAGTATTTGGGTGGGATTACTACGTACAGATGGATATGCTCATCGCCTATGTGCCATTGCAGAATTGTAAGTCCTTTCCATTTTGCAATGAACTTGAATATCCTTTTGAGTTCTTGTTTAATGTAGGCAGTGGCTAAAACTTTGCCTCTGTATCTGGGAGTCCATACGATGTGGTACTGACATACGTAGGTACAATGCTCCAGTTTGTAGAGTTTGGTCATCATAAAATCACCTCCTTTCTTCGGGGTGATTTTATTGTAACCCAAGAGCTACGCTCTAAACGCACACACCAGCTAACGCTGGTGGTTTACCGGGTTAATAAAAAAAGTGCCCCGCGTGTTGCCGCGAGGCACTTGAGTGCTGCTTGAACCGTAAAGTTACGGCCAGTATTCAATTGTCACACTGTCCGTATCTGGATCATATTCGGGGTACAAGCCTCTGGTATTCGAATTAGCGTACCAGACATACCCCTTATCCCAGTTGTTGTAGTCAAACTCCAACTGATCCATGCTGTTGTCGCTCGGATCAAGCACATAGAATTTGCCACGAACAGATGAAAAGTATTGGCTGGAATTTTCCAGAGACACCCCGTCAACGACAAAATTCAGATTGTCGGTCTTGGGGTCCTGTATGATCAGGCCCAACGTGGAAGCACCTTGGTCTGAAACAAAAACAACGCTCATGCCTGATTTGAATACTTTTTTCTGCTTCAGGCCGATAAGCAGATTGCAACCAAACGCCCCTTTGAATTTGATGGTTTTGCCATCGGTGTTAAGTTCCACCACCAAGGACGTGTCCGCCTGCTTGCCGAAAGTGACATATCCGTCAGCAGTTACATCGAAATCCATCTCCTTGTAGGCCTCTACGTCGAACTTCTTGGAGGCCACTTGGTAAAAATCTCCAGCCTTGGTTTTGACGGAAAATATGCCCCCGTCATTATTGGGTATTCCGTAAAACCTTGCGATGTTACCGGACCCAATAACGGACCACGCCATCGACTTATCCAGATTGCCCATGCGTGAAGAAGTGAACATCACTCTTTCCACGTTTTGCGGAAATATCTTGTGATTACCGCATTCGAGACCCTGGAGCGACCCGTCAGCACTCGTCTTGAACTGAATTTTCATCGTGCTGTAGCTGTCAAAAGTCAGGGTACCAACAGATGCCGGCGCGCTGTAAACAGTCACGTAGACCGTCTTGTTATCCGTACCGCAGCCGCCGAGTACCAGCGCCATCAACATCGCCATCGCCAACCAGATAATTCTCTTCATTGTCTTCCTCCTTTGGGGTTTTAGTCCGCAAAGCGGACTCGTTGAACATATTTACTTCTTAAGTTACAGAAAGTCTATTCTAGCATATATTTTTGATTTTGTCAATGATAAAAAACCTCAATCCCCCCCAAATGCCAAATTTTGGCTCATATTAGGCACAAAAAAGCCCTGGCAAATCGCCAAGGCCCAGGAGAATTATTTTGTTCCTTATTTTCTAAAAAGCCTGCAAAACAACGCTGCCATCCGTGGCCACGTCTGTGCAATTACCTCTGACAAATGCCATCTTGCCCACTTGCAGCATCTGATTGATTTTGTCCTTGATCTGGCTGTCGGATTTGATGATCACATGCACAGAATAAGCGCTGTCACTGTCGAGATTGCCTTTGGCATATGTTCCTCCCTGAGGAATGGCTTCAAAAATCTGCACGTTCCAAAAAAGATTCGTATTCTGCTGCATCGTCTTGTTCTTGCACTGCGTCCATTGGCTGCGGATCAGCGCTTTGTGATCGACTGCCACTTGTTGAGGAGCTTGCGCAGGATTTGTTTGCGGAAAAGTTTGAGTAGAAGGACCGCTTGGCGTCGCGACTTTATTAGGCTTGGCATTGGCTGCTGTTGCTGTTTTTTGGGTCTGAGTTACAGCACTAGCAGGTTTCTTTTTGGATGTCAGCAGAAAAATCGCACTAAGCACTGCCAAGAAAATCATGACTCCTAATAAAATTTTCAAGCCTTTGGACATATTTTTTTAGATTTAATGTAATGCTTTGATTATATCACAACTTTGTTATTATGCTGGGTGTAAATGTTTTTCTTCTTGGCCAACAGCCGGCGGTAACGGCTCTTGAGCTTTTGGATATCGTGTATTTATCCAAAAGCGTGCCAAGAAGGAAAACTTTTGCGTAATTACGCGTGTTTTATTATAAAAAATTTCAATCAGTGAACATGAAGCACCAAAAAGAAGGCGCTGGGCCTTCTTTTTTCATTTTTTATTGAGATCAAAATCGCGCATTCTCATCCACCACAGCTTTCTTCTTGATAGACATCGCGCCGCGCTTTCGGAGAGTCCTGAGTTTGTCTTTCATGTGTGTAATCTGAGTTTGGAGCTCATCCACGACCATATCCACCGATGCTTCAATACTATCCGTGATTTCATCCGCGCGGAACTTGTTGCGCGGAGTATGCAACATCACTTCGACACGAAACTTGCCTTTCTTGTCCAGATCGATTTCGACATCTGCCTGCAAAATGTTGTCTATGAATTTATCCAAACCACTGAGTCTCTTTTCAATGTAATCCCGTGTCCTGCCATCAACCTCCACGCCCTTGAAAACGAATTTCATGTTCTCCGTTGTTGCCATAGTTTTTTGTGTGTTAATTATTAAAATTAATTTTATCAGAAACCGAGATAATTCACTTCTTCATTTAGTTGGACGCCGAACTTGTCGCGCACCTGCTGTTTCACGAAGCTTACCAGCATGATCACGTCTTCTGCTGTCGCATTGTCCGCATTTATGATGTAGTTGGCGTGCAATTCGCTTATCTGTGCCCCGCCTATCTTTTTGCCTCTCAGATCGGCCTGATCAATCACCCAGCCAGCTGGCAATTTGTCATCTTTCTGCGCTACTCCATTTTCTTTTTCAAAAAGCGCGCACAGCTCGGGATCACTGACCACTGGATTCATGAAGAATGACCCTGCGCTTTTGACTCCATGCAGTCCGCGGCTCGTGCGTTTGGCCACGGTTTCCGAAATCTTTTTCTGGATCTCTTCCTGACTCCCTTTTTGCAATTTGAGAGTCACGGAAATCACGATGTAGTCCTTGTTTTTTTTGAAAATGCTTGAGCGATAGGAAAAATCGCATTGAGCAGCATCGAAGATTTCCATTTCTCCGGTTTTGGAATTCAAAGCTTTGACGCTTTGGATAAATTTGGCAATCTCGGATCCGAAAGCGCCCGCGTTGCCTCGCACCGCACCCCCGACTGTGCCGGGAATGCCAGCCAGGGGCTCCAGGCCAGCCAATTCTTCAGCAGCAGAAACGTTTATGGCTTTTATGAGCGGAACTCCAGCACTGACAGTCAGCGTCTCGTCATCCGCACAGATTTCGTTTATTTTCATGCGGATAATGATGCCAGCAAATCCCTTGTCGCTGACCAGAAGATTCGTGCCGCCTCCCAAAACATAGAAATCCAATTTCTTTTCCTTGGCAAAATCAAGAGCCTCCCTGAGCTCTTCGACTGATTTCACTTCAACATAAAAACGCGCTTCCCCGCCTATGCGAAAAGATGTCAGCGGAGCAAGCGTGATATTTTCCTGGACTGTAATCATAGTTTGTTGTTCTTATTTGTTATCTCTGCCTTGCGTGCTTCCTCGAAAACGAATACTGCAGCAGCTGTCAGTGCCACTGCTATCCAATCTCTCCAATCGATCGGAGACATGCGCAGCCCAGAAGCAAGTAGAGGCACATACATGAAGGCCATCAATACTCCAAACGAGATAATTATGGAGCCTATGGCAAATTTGTTTTTGAAAAACCCCAGAGCAAACATGGAAAGAGTTTCACTGCGAGCTTGCAATAGATTGGCCATCTGCCCCATAGAAAGAACTGCATATGCTGCCGTTGTGGACTTTATGTATAATACGCTGCCAGGATCTATTTTATTACCAAAGATCCAGCCTCCCCGTAGCATAGACAAAATGAAAGCAATCACAGCACCTATAGCGATTATAAGCCCGACTCGAGCCAGGCGCCAGACCCCTTCGCTGCTAATAGCGCGCTCTTTGGCATCAAATGGCTTGCGCTTCATGATCATAGGTTCTGATGGTTCCAAGCTGAGCGAAAAGGAAGGCAGCACATCCGTTCCAAGATCAATAGCCAAAATCTGCACAGCCGTGATCGGCGCAGGAATTTGCAGCAGCACACCCAGAGCTGCCGTGAAAAATTCACTAGCATTGGCCGCAAAAGCAAAGTAAACGATTTTGCGCAGATTCTGATAAATCGTTCTGCCTTCTTTAATGACTTTAACGATCGAAGCGAAATTATCATCCATTAAAATCATGTCTGCAGCTTCCTTGGCCACATCCGTGCCTATTTTTCCCATCGCCACTCCAATATCAGCTTTTTTAAGTGCAGGAGCATCATTAACTCCATCTCCAGTCATGGCAATGATAGCGCCATGTTTTCTGAGCAAAGTCGCTATGCGCAATTTCTGCTCTGGAGTAATGCGGGCAAAAACTATTTCTCTGGAAAAAACCTTGTTAATCAGTGTCTCGTCCGAAAGCGCGTCTAAGGCTTTGCCATTAACCACTTCTGCATCTGAATTCTTAAGTAGTCCTACTTTTTTGGCAATGGCCTGAGCTGTAATTTCATAATCCCCCGTGATCATGATGACCTTGATTCCGCTATTCAAGCAGTCATCGATCGCTTTGTGCACATCCGCGCGCGGCGGATCAATCATACCCATCATGCCCAGCCAAACAAGATTTTTTTCCGCCTCATTGGAAAAATTGGAACGCTCCATATCTGAAAGGTCCCGCATGGCAAAAGCCAGCACCCGCAAAGCCTGCTTGGACATAGCATCATTGCTATTGCGAACCTTTTGTTTTTCTTCTTCTGTGAACGGCACAATGCCATCTCTGGTAAGCTTGTGTGTGCAAAGATTAAGAACAACATCCGGAGAGCCTTTAACATAGGAGGTGCAACTGCCATCTTGCGGATTCTTATAAACAACACTCATGCGCATTCTTTCTGAAGAAAAAGGATTTTCATCCAACTTCTCATCTTTGTTGCACAGATGATCGAATTTTTCTTTATATTTTTTGGCTGCCACAATCAAAGCGCCTTCTGTCGGATCACCTGTGATCGAATATGTGTCGTTGCTTTTTACGAGCGCCGCATCATTGCAAAGATATGCCGTCTTAAACAAAGGACGCAGGCATGGAAATTTCTCAACATCGATTATTCTGCCGAATTGGCGGAAATCCCCTCGAGGCTCATAACCTTGGCCGTCAATGGTAAATTCCTCATCCGCTGCCACAACATGAGTAACCATGAGCTCATTGCGCGTGATTGTGCCTGTCTTGTCAGTGCAAATGATGGTGACTTGCGCCAATGTTTCCACAGCATTGAGTTTTTTAGCCAACACATTGTCCTTGAGAAGTCTGCGCATCCCCAAGGAAAGCGAAACGGAGATTGCAGCTGGCAGACCATTAGGCACAACTGCCACAGCCAAAGCCAGCGCAAACAAAAAACCATCATACCAAGACATGTGCGAATAGTGACCAGCAACCAAAACGAGCCCAGCAATAATAAGCGCCAAAATGGTAACGTCCCTGCCCAACACTCGCATCTGTTTTTGCAAGGGCGTCTCTTCCTCGCGGATCTCCGTGACCATGCCAGCAATACGTCCAAGCTCGGTCTGCATGCCCGTTTGGGTGATCAGCGCCTTGGCTTCTCCACGCGTAATACTGGAGCCCATGAAAACCATATTGTCCATGTCGGAAAGAGGCAAGCCAACCTCCTGGATAGCGCCAACGATTTTTCTGCCCGCCTTTGATTCGCCCGTGAAGATGAATTCATTGGCAAAGATGTCATAGCCTTCCAAAACATAGCCATCAGCAGGCACAGTATCACCCGCAAACAAAAACACGACGTCACCTGGCACAAGCAGCGATGCATCGATTTCTATTTTTTCGCCGTCGCGCAAAACAATGGCTTTGTCGGAAGTAAGATTGCGGATCTGCTCCAATGTCTGCTCAGCTTTAAATTCCTGAAAAAAACCAATGGCTGAATTAATAAACACGATGATCAACAAAATCACCGTATCGCGATATTCATGAAAAGGCACAGCTAAAAAAGCGGCGATGATCAGGATCCACACTAAAGCATTGTTGAATTGATTCTTAAGCAGAGTCAGCGCACTCCAATTCCTTTTTTTCTGCACGGCATTCTTGCCAAATTGCTTGAGCCTTTTGGCTACTTCCTCACTTGAAAGCCCTTTTTCAGAGCATGAGAACTTTTCAAAAATTTCTTCTTTGGTCAGATTGTATGTTTGTTTTGGCATTTTATTTTTTTTATTTCTCAATTCCACCAACTATCTGTTTCCCATTTAACATGCTTTTGATTTTCAACATGGATTTTAGACAGATAATATCTCTTTTTAATGAATATTCTTCCATAAGCAAGAAATCACTACGCAGAAACTCTTTCCAATTTTCGAATGCTTCGCTTCTTGATTGAGCAGTTCTTATTATATCCACAACAACGCCTAGAACATATTCATCGCTCTGTATTTCCTTAATGCCTTCATCATCAATTCCGATTCTATCTTTATTTTTATCAATCAACTGAATGAAACTTTTTTCATCGAGATTTGATCTGTCTATCTCAAATGCAACATCCAGAAGCGCATTGAGTTGAGTTATCCTTTCCCGTACAATCTCGTTTTCTTTCTCAATTTTTCTGTCCCTATTTTTTTCATATTCCTCCCTTAATTCAGGTTGCGCTTTCAAAAAAATCTCTATCAATCTTTCCGATGCTTCTTCAAGTGGAACTTTTGGAAATATTTCTTCTATTCGACTTCTGAATTTTTCTCCGATCGCTTTAAGTTCCTGATTATCCTTTATGATCTGAATATCTTTAGTGCCACCAATAATGCCAGCTGCAACATTCAATTCTTCGTTATTGAGTAATTTCTGACCACTTATTGTTGTCATTTCTTCCAATAATCCCAGGGTCATACTTCCGCTTTTTATTGCTTGAAATATTTTGCGTTCTAGATCCCTAATAAAAGCATTAGCATTCGGATCAATGACAAGTATTGATTCGCTATTTTTTACAGCTTCAGCAAATCGTATTTTTTGTTGACCATGTCCAGCATTAACATCTGTTCTTGGAGAAAATCTGTCTGCTGTCATAACTAGCACATCTCCTGTTCTGTCCGTTTGCCCTATTGCAGCCAAGCGTCTTCCAAATTCCGGATCTTCGCCGCCAGAAATTTCCGGAACCCCACCTGCAATTGCAGATTCAAAAGCGCGACTCAGCATATTAGCTCCGGAAAAATGGACACCTTTGTTCATTAAAATGTTCTCATTTTCGATTTTATTGCCCATTCTTTCATTAGAAAGTACTTCTGAGAGAAGCCAATAAAAGTATTCGAATTGAGCATAAGTCGAAGCTTCTCTTAATGCGCTGCTATATTTTTCAACTTGTTCAAATTTCAGTTCCCCTGCAGCACCAACCAATTCTGGTCTCTTTTGGAAAAACTCGATTATATTGTGAATGTAGTTTTTATCAACTCTGGTGTCAGCATCTGTTTGCGCAATTATCCCATTTTGTTTCTTTTGTTCATAAAAACGTGCAACAGCCTCAGCCACACCCCTGTTTCTTGCTCCACCCACATTAGCCTTTCCGTTTTTCAAAGTTTTTCCCTCACTGGCTTTATCTATGACAAATATTCTTATGCCTGAGGCTTTTATTTTTTTAACTGTTTCCACTTCTTTTTCTGATAGTCGCACTTCCACATCTTCCCCATTGATGTACCTAACGAGGTCAAGCGTTTGCTGATTTTCAATTAAAGCCTTATTATAATGTTCAATTTTTCTTGCCAAATCAGCGTCTGTTTCATTTCTTTTCTTTTCCGGTTGAGCACCTGGATTATTGATTACAAAAATAACTTCGTATTGTTCAGGCAAAACACCTTTTTGCTCAGCTAATGTTTCCATCGGACGCAAAATATATTCCCGTTCTCCATAAGCAGGAATCACCACCGACACTTCACATCTTTCATCCATTGACTCACCAATTCGTTCTTCTGTTTCTGGCAAAACTTCATTCAAATATTCAACAACTTTCTTTTCTTTTATTAATGAATCAAACCTCTCATTTTCTTTTTGAGCATGTTCAATAGAATCATTGACCATGTTTTGATAGATTATGCCTTGAGTATCCTCACCAACTGGAATTCCTGCCATACCCATTTCATGCATCTTATTTTCAAATTCTTGATTTCTTTTATTTTCAATATCTGCAACATTTTGCGTTTTGTCGCCATTAAACGATATCAGTTCGCGATTAATTTCATTCAGTCTTTCTGATCTTTTTTCTGCTGAACTTTTTTCGATTTTAATCTTTTCCGTATTAGTCACATTTACCTCGGCATTATTAAGTTTTTGAGCATCACTCGACATTTTTATTTTCCAAGTAAAGTTCTTATTTCTTCTTAATTATACCTTGAATCAGGCTTTTTTGCTATTTTCCAAGTGTTCTAGGCTTGACAGCTTTTGTTTTTTATGCTACCATATCATGATTTGTAGGCAATACATATCGCAGTTCATTACAACAAGGAGGGTTACAAGGATGGAAAAACAAAGAATACAGCTTGGTTCCAATGATTACAACATTTTGGCAGCAATCATCGACAATCTTTCCGTTGTGTTGGGCAGGAAAAATCGCATAAGAGCGATAAGTTCCGTATTGCTCAAACATTTCGCAGACAAAGGAGCCCCTCTCAGCACAGCAACCATTCATCGCGCAACCCAGAAGCTTCTCACTCTCGGCTTCGTCAAAGAAATAGAGAAAACCAAAGTTAACGGGGACAAGAGGCCGGTGATGGTCTATGAGTTCCAGCAGGAATTCTTCGATAGCGTGGAGGTTATCAACGCTGGGGATATGCGAGGCCACCGCACTACAACAAAAAAGAAGCAGGCAAAACCTGTTTCCAAACGGCCAACACCGGAAACAAAAGATTTTCTCTCAGTGGCCGAACAGCGCTTCGAGCAGCTCTGCAAAGAAAAGGCCGGGCTTGAAAATACGCTGGCCAAGAAAAACGAGGAAATTGAGGAGCTGAGTAAGCTCATAGAATCAGCCAAAAGGCTGAGAGAGATTGTGCTCAAATGACTCGATGAAAAAAGGGGCAAGAAAAAATAGCCTCCCCAAATGCAATAGCAGCTTTCGTAAAACCGTAAGCTGCTTTTTTTATTCTTCAAACAATATTAGAATTTTCATTGTCTCAAAAGCTCGTACATGGCTATGCCTGCAGCGACGGAAACATTGAGCGATTCTTTCTGTCCGCGCATAGGAATGGAAAACACAGCACCGCATTTTTGAAGATCTTCCCCACTCACGCCATCCACTTCATTGCCAAGCAGCAGGGCCATGGGAAAAACGGGTTCAAACTTTTGGATATCCAACGCATCATTCGTTTTCTCCAAAGCTGCCAGAAAAATATTTTCTTTCTTAAGTTTTTCCAAAAGATCATCCAGCTTTTCGACATATTCCCAAGCCACATGCTTTTCCGCTCCCAGAGCAGTCTTTTCAATCATCTTGTCAGCCTTGGTTTTGAACTGCTTGCTTTGATCAGCAGGCCTGGGAGTATATCCCGTCAAAAATATCTTGAAAACCCCTGCTCCATCAGCGCTGCGCAAAATAGCGCCTACATTGTAGGCGCTGCGAATATCATGCAGGATCAAATACAGTTCTTTTTTCATTAATATTTTTCTAATTCTGGAATTTGTAGAGCAGGATGTTTTTGTATTGATCCACAAGCACAAGGCCTTGAGTTGAAAAATATTGATTGTCGCGATTTAGGGGATGATTGGAAATGATGATCGCATTTGGATCATTTCTAAGGTCCTGATAATTTTCCGTTCTTTTGAGAGTCGGCCCGATCGCTGCCCAATAGGAAGGATCGTACTCTGGCCAGTCGTAATTGAAAAGCGTGAGACGATCAGCACCTAGGTAGTATTTCGTGATCACATAGTCAAAGGAATTGAGAATATAGAAGTCGCTTTTTTTATATTTGTCCAAATGATCGATCAGTTCATTGTAACCTTGCGAATTCGTGAGCGGAATGATGAATGAAAGCATGAAAAAATAAATCGCGAAAGCCAAAAGCTTGGCTGGCAATTTCACATTGGCCAGCACGACTCCGATGTAGATGAAGAAAAAATAAGCTCCCGGCAGAAGATAGCGCGCCACGAAATATTCATTCGGATCCTGAGGAGTCGAAAGCAGCGATAGCATATACACAACAAACATGAAGCCTCCAGAAAAGATGATCAGCATGAGCAATTTTTTCTTTTCCACTTTGCGCCAAAGCCAGATCAGCGTTATGCCCAAAAGCACCGCCAAAACCATCCTGATCGAGATGTGCGCAATCATATGCTTAATGCCATCTTGGGAAAAATAGCCTATCTCATTGGGCTGCGGCATGCCGGAGGACATCTCTCCCAGAGGCGTGCCAAACAAAAACATCTGCATGGTCGTAATAATGTCTCCAAGACTTGCGGGCTTTACCCAAGTAAGATTGCCTTTGATTTCCAAATGATGCTTGAAGTTCTGAATCCAAGGAGCAAAAACAACCAAAGCAGTCACATATCCCAAAAACACGTTTTTATTGGGCAAGATGTTTTGCCAAAGATAACCAATCTTCTGTTTTATTTTTTTGCCTTCGTAGTGATGTCTGTTTTCGAAATATGCCCAGATCAGATAGGCTGCAAAATAGGTGACGGAAAAAATGATTCCCATGTAGTGAGTCATCATCGAAAGTCCCATGAACAATCCCCAGAGCAGGAAAAATTTACGCTCACCTGTGCGCAAGGCGCGCATAAAGAAATAGGTCGCCATCAGAATCAGAAAGACCAGCATGGAATACATCCTGGCTTCTTGGGAATATTGAATGGCGAATGGCGAAACGGTTGTCACAAAACTTGCCCAAAGCGCAGCTTTCCTGCCAAACATCTCTTTGGCCACAAGATAAATCGCCCAAACAGCCAGCACCCCGAATATTGCCGAAAAAAGCCTGATGCCGAAAACGCTGTAATTGAAAAAATATGCGAATATTTTCAAAACAAGATAGTAAAGCGGCGGATGCACATCATTGATGATCATGTTTAGCATATTGGAAAAACTCTCTTTGACAGCCACACCAGTGAAAGCTTCGTCATACCAAAAATCCCTTCGCACCAAACCAGTAAACCGGATTGCTATCGCAAGCAGCAAAATAGCCTGCAGCACAAAACGTTCCAAATGCCAAGCTTCTATTTTCGCAATGATATTTTTCATAAGACCTGCTTTTTAACTTGCGCTTTACGCTTTTAACTTTTCGCCTACACGCCAGACATCTCCGGCTCCCATGGTTATGAGCACATCAAATTGCCCGCTTTTTTCTTTGAGGTATTCAGTTGCTTCGTCGATAGTGGAAACATATTCCGCTTTGCCGTAAGTGTATTTATTGATAAGCTTCACCAGATCTTCAGATGAGACTCCGCCTTGCTGTTCGCGCGCACTGCCATATATATCTATCACCACAACGCGGTCTGCCTCATCAAAACTCTGCGCGAACTCCTGCAGCAATGCTTTGGTTCTTGTGAACGTGTGCGGATGAAAAACCGTCCAAATCGTCTTTTCTCCGAAGCGCTCGCGAGCACCCCCAAGCGTCGCCTTGATCTCATCCGGATGATGAGCATAGTCATCAATCAGAATTGCATTTCCCAGCATTCCCACTTGCTGGAATCGTCTGGCAGTTCCTTGGAATTTCTCCAAAGCCTCTCTGACTTTTGCCAAATCCAAATTCATGGCATGGCAAAGAGCGATCACGGCTGTGGTGTTGAGGACATTATGTCTGCCAGCCAAAGGTGTTTCAAAAAGCCCAAGACTTTCCTGTCCGCAAAACAGCTCGAATTCCTGGATTGTTTCATTTCCGGAATTCACCAAGCGCTGTTCTCCGATCCTGTATTGATTATCTAGACCATATCCATAGGTGAGCACTTTGCCCCCAGCATGTTTGGCAACTTCCAAGGTGTCGCTGCTGTCTCCCCATACAACCAAATGTCCGGTTACGGTAATTTTCTTCACAAACCTTTTGAAAGCATCTTTGTAAGAAGCAAAATCGGGATAAAAATCAGGATGATCCCAGTCAACACTTGTTAGAATAACCGACCACGGTTCATAGAAGCGCAGTTTGTCCTGATATTCATCAGCTTCAATCGCAAAATATTCCCCGCCGCCCAAAAGAACATTGGTGTCCCACCCAATCACCCTGCTTCCAACCAGAGCTGTGGGGGAAACTTCTGCATTTTCCAACGCTTGCGCTAACATCGCGGTCGTTGTCGTTTTTCCATGCGTGCCGCACACCGCAATGCCTACTTTTTGCTTGAACAGTTCACCTAGAGCTTCAGGGTAAGCCAGCAGATCAATGCCTCTGCTTTTTATTTCCTCAATCTCGGGATTATTATCCTTAAAAGCCGTAGAATGAACGGCAAAATCTATATCCGCTGGCACGTTTTCTTTCTTGAAATCATCAAAAGTTTCAATGCCTTTGCCTTCCAGCACTTGCCTATAGAAATGGTCGCCATTATCGCTTCCAGAAACAATGTACCCCATGTTGCCATATATCTGCGCCAGTGCCGAAGTTCCTGCTCCTTCAATGCCTACGATATGAACTTTCTTTTGTTCCCCCATACCTATTTGATTAAATTTAGCTTGTCCAATTAAATTCTTCCGAGCTCAATCACTCCATTGGCAATAACATCAGCTGCCGAAGGATGATAGAAGGTTTTGATCTTTTCAGACATCTGCCTTTGCAAATCTTCATCAGTAAGAATTTTTTCTATATTCTGCATAAGCATATGCTTGCCCAGATTAGTTTCTTCCAAAACGATTGCTGCTCCTATGCGTGCCAGCGCGTAAGCATTCATCCTTTGGTGATCATTGGCACTTCCTTCAAGCGGCACCAGAATGGCTGGTTTACCATTAGCTGCGATTTCTGTAATGAAACTTGCTCCAGCGCGACTGATGACCAAATCACAGGCCGCAAAAGCATCGCGCAACTTGTTGGCATTCAAAAAAGGTGCTGCCCAATAACCGCCATGTCCTATCTTCGCGCCTTGCTCCGCAGCAAAATGCACTACGCTCTCAAAATTATTTTCTCCCGTTTGGTGAAGAACCTGATAATGTACCAGCAGGTCCGGCAAAATCTTCACGATCGCATCATTGATGATCTGAGAACCCTGACTGCCTCCCAAAATCATAATGGTCTTGCGTGATTCAGAAAAACCGATCTCCTGGCGCAGCATAATGGGATCGCCGTCAGTCACCTGATAGCGAATCGGATTGCCAGTAAGCGCTATCTTATCCTGAGGAAAATAATCTTGAGCAGAGGGATAAGCAATAGCTATGCGGTTGGCATATTTTGCCATAAACTGATTGGCCCTTCCTGGAATCGCATCCGACTCATGGATCAAAATCGGAATGCGATAAATCCAAGCCGCCAAAACCACCGGCACGGATGCATATCCTCCCTTAGAAAAAACCACATCCGGCATATTCCAAAGCAAAATCCAAAGAGCTTGAACGAAGCCGATTGGGATTTTGAAAACATCAACGAAATTCTGCAGGGAAAAATAACGCCTCATTTTGCCACTCATCACATGCTTGGCCGGAATGCCAGCCTCAGCCATCACACTCTTTTCCATTTCAGCTCCGCTGCCAACATAAAGCAGCTCGGCTTCGGATCCCAATTTCTCTTTCAATTTGTCAGCCACCGCTATGAGTGGAAAAAGATGCCCACCAGTACCTCCACCTGCCAAAATTATACGCATATCATGGAAAAAATTATCTGATTATTCCCTCTGAAATCGCCGTTTCTTATGAATTAACAATAGCAACAATACGGCAAAAAATCCAGCTTTTCACACATTTAAGACTAGATGCGGCTATGCTTGGAAATATTAAGCAAAATACCAACGGCCGCCATCAAGAATACGATGGACGTACCTCCATAGCTCACAAAAGGCAGCGGGATGCCTGTCAAAGGAACGAGTGCTATGTTCGAACTGATGTTGATGAAAGCTTGGAATATTATCCACATCGTTACTCCGGTTGCAACGAGGCGACCGAACATGTCAGGCGCATTTTTGGCAATCTTAAGTCCGCGCATGGCCAATACGACAAACAAAACAACCAACGCACCTGCGCCAATAAGTCCCAGCTCCTCGCCAATCACTGCGAAAATGGAGTCACCCACAGGCTCAGGCAGATAATTGAATTTTTGACGGCTATGTCCCAAGCCCACACCCAAAAGACCTCCGCTGCCGACTGCAATCAAAGCTTGATTGATCTGATAACCGATGCCCTGAGGATCAGATGAAGGATCCAAAAAGGCCAAAATGCGATTGAAGCGGTATGGTTCCACTTTTACCAATATCCAAAACAGTATGGCACCCACTACGCCCATGCTGGCCAAATGTTTTATGCGTGCTCCTGAAACGAAATAGATAGCAAAAGACAAAATAATGATCACGCCCAGCGTTCCAGTATCAGGCTGCTTCATGATAAGAAAGCCAATAAGCCCCATAATGCCCAAAAAAGGCAGCAGTCCTTCGAAGACATCTTTGACGCGATGCGACCCGCGGCTTTCTAGCCATGCAGCCAAATATATGATGATCGCAAGCTTGGCCATTTCTGACGGCTGGAAAGAAAATGGTCCGAGTTGCAGCCAGCGACTGGCTCCGTAGACTCTGGAGCCAACTCCTGGCACGAAAACCAAAATCAAAAAAATGACTGCCAAAAAGAAAATGGGCACAGCCAGCTTTTTCCAGAATCGATAATCGATTTTTTGGAAAATATACATCACGAGAAGTCCCGGCAAAACACCGAAGAACAATTGATGCTTCAAGAAATAATATGGATCGCCAAAATGCGTTTGCGCATAAACCACGCCTGCGCTCGAAATCATCACAAGCCCGAAAACCAACAATGTTGCGACGACAGAAAAAAGCACATTATCAAATTGGCGCCCATTGTCCATAGAAATTTTCTTTTATCTTATCTTTTTTGAATGTTTCCTTCTCCACTCCTCAACTTCCTTGTGATTGCCGCTCAAAAGCACAGACGGCACTTTCCAGCCATGGAAATCTTCCGGTTTGGTATATTGCGGATATTCCAAATAGCCTTCTTCGCTGTGCGATTCTTCTACGGCACTCATTTCATTGCCCAATACTCCCGGCAAAAGACGCGTCACCGCATCAATCACCGCCATCGCCGGAATCTCGCCGCCCGTCAGCACAAAGTCTCCCAAGGAAAGCTCTTCGTCCGCCACATGCTCAGCCACGCGCTCATCCACGCCTTCATATCTTCCGCAAATGAAAATAAGCTGGTCATATTCTGCCAATCTTCTGGCATCTTTCTGGGTGAATCTTTTGCCTTTGGCGGAAAAAAGAATCACGCGTGATTTGGCATTGCCCATCTGCACATCAGCCACGCCGCGATAAACCGGCTCCACCTGCATCACCATGCCAGCGCCGCCACCGGCCGGAGTATCGTCCACATTGCGGTGCTTGTTAGTGGAATAGTCCCTGAGATTGTGCGCGTGAATCTCAACAGCTTTGGCTTCTTGAGCGCGCTTAATAATCGATTCGCCGAAATAGGAATCGAATATTTTGGGAAAAATTGTCAGAATGTCGAATCTTTTCATCCAGTAGTAGAAATTCAAATGGCTTTTAGCCAAAGGAAAATCATGTCAAAAATACAGCTTATTTGAAGCACATTAACTTAAAAAACAAATCCAGTTTCTTTATATTTTGAATTTTCACTACTGGATTCATAAAAATATTCTAACACGTATTTTTGAATAAAAAAAGGGCTATATTAAAAGAAAAAAGTGGTTAACCAGTAACACTGGTAACCACTTAACGCCAAAGATTTCCTACGTTAATCACTTGATTGTTTCAAGATTTTTTTGAATATTGCCACAACATGCGCCAGCTTTTTCAAGCCTCTCCTTTGCTCTTTGTATGGCCGTATCTATGTATGATAAAAGAAACCTGTTTCCCAGCGGATTTTCAGCAACTTCCTCAATCAGCTTTGCCTGAATAAATCGCATACCTAATTCAGCATAGGCGATTTCAAAAATCATTCCACAACATGAAAGCAGAACAATTTCACCGAGGAAGGTTCCCGTGTGATATGACTCTCCGCCGTTTTCCGGCAATTCAGGATACCCATTGCCGCATATGCAAGTCACAGCACTTGTAGTTGAGTTATCACACACATATGGAGCCAACGTCTTTCCGACAGATCCAAGGGGTGTTTTACATAAAAGTTTCATCTTCTTTCCTCCTTTCGTCATATCCTTTTGGTTTTATTCCTTCAACTTCCCACCACATTCCTTGGCCTATTCTTTTTGACAAAACCTCCTTTGGATCATATGAATCGCAATTCAGATCGAAAATGTCATTATACTTAATATCCACCAGTCTGCCTTCTTGATTTACTTGGTAAATGATATCGATTGCCCCGGTGTACATGAGCCTTATGCCTGTAACACATGGTACAACAATTCCTTTCTCCAAAAGTTCCTTGAATGGCTCATATCCATAGAGTTGCGCGAATTGTCCGTGCTGCATGTGTATTCTATAAACATATTCTTCCCAGCTTTCATCAGGATTTTTCATGGCTCCCTCACTTTTTTGTTGGTAAAAAACAGCTTTTCTTGATTTTTCAAGAGTATTTCATCTTAACAAATCAATACTTTTTGTCAAAACGACAAATACTTCGATACTTTAGAGTATGGAAGTATTTGCCGAAAACTTTTCAAAAGCGATTATTCCATATGTGGATGAATGGAATAATTTTTTTGGCAATATGGTCGCACAACATGATTGCTGCTTGTCTTTTTTTATTTGAAAAGCTATGATGGCAAGACATGAAAATCACCAATCTCGCCCAATTTGAAGCTTTTCTTAAATCCCGTATTCCAAGCCGGGAGACTTTGTTTATGGGAGACATAGGCCTTAGGCGCGCCAAATATTTCATGCGCCTTTTGGGCAATCCACAGAACAAAATCAAAGTCATCCACATAGCCGGAACGTCCGGCAAAGGCTCCACTGCCCATCTCATGAGCCGCATGTTACAAAGCCAAGGTTTCAATGTTGGTCTTTCTATTTCGCCCCATGTTTTCGACATCCGAGAACGCTTCCAGATCAGCAACTCGCCGCCAAATGAAAAGCTGGTACTCGAATATTTCAACCAAATGCTACCGACCATTCGAAAAATGGAAAAAACCAAATATGGCAGTCCGACATTTTTTGAAATCAATGTCGCTTTGGCTTATCTGATGTTTGCAAAAGAAAGATTGGATTATGCCATCATGGAAACTGGTCTGGGCGGAACACTGGATGCCACCAACACCGTCACAAGCAAAAACAAAGTCTGCATCATCACAAAACTGGGCCTCGATCACACCCAAATCCTCGGAAAAACGATTTCCAAAATCGCCAGTGAAAAAGCCGGTATTATCCATAGCAAAAATTCAGTAATAAGCACCCAGCAAACAAAAAGTGCCACTAAGATATTGCAGCAAAAATGCCAGCAGAAAAATGCGAACTTGCTAATCATTGGAGACAAAGATTATTCTATCGCTTCTATAACTCCGCAAAAGACAATTTTCAATTTCTGCCCGCCTGAAAAAAATCAATTATTCCACAAAAAGACGACCGTCCAAAAGTGGAACAAGCTGGAAAATATCCATCTGGGACTAGTAGGATTGCATCAAGCGGAAAATTGCTCACTTGCTCTGGCGACGCTTTCACTTTTGACAAAGCGCGACAGATTCGAAATAGACGAGAAGAAACTCAGAAAATCATTGGAAAAAATTTCCATTGCAGGCAGATTCGAAATCAAGAAAATAAACCAGCAGACCATCATCATCGACGGCGCGCATAACCCGCAGAAAATGGAAGCGTTCACCAGTAACCTAGCAAAGATATATCCTCGACAAAAATTCATTTTTCTCGTCGCTTTCAAAAAAGGCAAAGAATATCAAAAAATGCTCGATCTCATCACACCATTGTCTGAAAAAATATTCTTAACCAGCTTCAACACAACCGATCAAGACAATCATCTTAGCAGTGTCAGCAATGAAGAAATTGCAAAATATCTTAAGATCAAAAAATTTAAAAATTTCGAGATTGTTCCAAATAATCGTTCTGACATTCTGCAGAAAGCCAGAATGTCTTTATCCAAAGAAGAAAGAAAAAAGCCGATTGTCATAACCGGCTCGTTATATCTCATCAGCTCACTGATTCCTGAACTTAAAAAATAATTCTAGCAACACAAAACCCCACTTTGCAGCGGGGTTTTATTATTTGAAAGTATCGAAAAACGATTACATGTTGCCAAGGACATCATCAATGCTCTTGCGTTGTTCGCCCTCTTCACGAGGAGCGCGCTCTCCGCGAGTAGAACCTTCCGGTTCATTGATTTTAAGGTTAACGCGAGCATTGTTGCGTGCTCCGATAACGCGCAGGATTGTGCGAAGGGCTTTAGCGGTCTGACCTTCTCGGCCGATTACCATTCCCATGTCTTGCGGATTCACATCCAGCGTAATGAGAACGCCCATTTCATCGATTTTTCTTTCCACCTTTACATCCTCAGGATTGTCAACAAGGGCCTTAACGGCGAACTCGAGAAATTCCTGGTCTGTAGCTCTTTTGTCTGTCATTGTCGTGTTACATTAATACTGATTAAACCGAGAAGGACGGGTTAGCGCGGTCGACCAAACCACTGCTCCTTCCTCTCTATGTATAATTATAGTCCATTTTCAATTTTTTGTCAATGCAAAGCGCATAAGATTTCATACAAACACAAGTTGGAAATATTGCACTTTTGCCCTTTTTAAAGGCAAAATCTAGTTTTTCCTCTTGCGGAACAAAACCAGCACGGTTTTCAGGCAGATCTGGATATCCTGCCAGAGCGACCAATTTTCAATATAATAAACATCCAGCTTATATTCATCCTCAAAAGCCAGATCAGAGCGTCCAGAAACCTGGGCCATACCTGTCACTCCTGGCATGATCGTGAGCAAGCGCCTGTGATATTCGTTATATTTGGCAACTTCCCTTTCCTGATGAGGTCGCGGCCCGACCAAGCTCATGTCACCCTTGAGAACATTGAAGAATTGCGGGAGTTCGTCGATGGAATATTTTTCAATGAAAGTGCCCACTCTTGTCTTGCGCGGATCATTCTTGATTTTATAGAGCGGGCCTTTCTTGATGGAACGCTCTTCAATCAACTTCTTCTCAAAAGCGATCGCTTTTCTGCCTTCGGCAGTGTTAGGATCCGTGCAATATGCTTTCTTCATATAACGGAATTTGTAGACATTGAAATGCCCGCCATCGCTTCCGATGCGCTCATTCTTGTAGATGATCGGCCAACCAGACTCTATCCATATAGCGATCGCCGTAACCAGCATCACTGGAGAAAATATGATGATCAATATGATCGATCCGAAAACATCAAATCCTCTTTTGAGAATCTTGCCCCAACCATCCAACGGAGTATGCTTGACCTCGATCACGGGTTCGCCACTGAAAATCCCAGCCTCAAAGCGCGCTGTCTGCAAAGTCGTCGGGATGAATTTATAAGAGATATTATTGATGGCGCAATAATCAATCAATTTTTCCTGCTCAGCATCAGTTAGAGTCGAATCGCAAACAAGAATCTCATCTATTCCCAATCTCTCTCGCACTTCACGGATCACTCTGATGCTGCCCGTATCCACATGCCCCACGAGCTTATATCCCAAGGAAAGATTATTCTTGATGTATTTGCTGATGCGATCCATTTTGGAGTTGTCACCAACCAGAAGCACTCGATGCACACCCATACCGCGAGTCTTGAGCATCCATTTCTGGATTATCTGCAAAACAAAACGTCCGATCGTCACATAGACGACAGCCAGAGCCCAACCCGCCAAAATAATGAAGCGCGAAGAGAACCATTCCCTTTTCAAGAATATTCCCACTATGATGGCTACCAAAGCGATCGAAGTTGCAGAAAAAACCCTCAACGCTTCACGCCAATATTTTCTTGTCACTTTCAGATCATACAGCCCCTCCAGAGCATAGATCAAAATGAACAGCGGAATGACAGCTGCCACTACAAGCAGATAGCTCTTCAAGGGAAAGTTGTACAGTTTCGGTTTCAGTGCAAGCACTTCCGGAACATTGCGGATCGCAAAAGCGCTGAGCGCCGCCAGGAAAATCATCACCATGTCCATCGGGACCTGGATAGCGCTGAAAAGTAATTCGCTGCGTTTCTTCATAAAATAGGATCTTAGGAAAAATTCCTAACGCTGAGTACACTAGCAATCATTTGAGTACAATGGGTATCAAGGCTGACCTATAAGCCGGATTCTGTCGAGCTTGCCTTGCGGCAAACAGGGATAATCATTTATCTTGTCCTAGCATTGCTGCTAGGATCATGCGGCACTTCCAATATTTCCTAGGGGAATACTGGACACGGCCTTGCATTCAGGTAAGGATTTAGCCGTTTCACCCCAGCACTAAAATTTTGCGCAGCACTTTCGTGCTGGAATAAAAACGCAAAATTTAGTGCTGGACTACGCCCTATCTTTCGATAAAGCGCTCTTAACAATCACTTGTTAAGACGTCTCTGCTCGCACCTCTGGATTTCTCCTGACGGGCGTTACCCGCTACCCTTTCCGCCTCATCGGCGGATAAATGTCCGGACTTTCCTCCTCGCTGCCGAAGCAGCAAAGCGATTATCCGACCAGCTTTGATACCCAATGAATTCAAATAACCACCCGAGACCATTATAACATAACCACTGCAATATATCCTTTTTCAGAGTTTTTGTCAATATACAACCATCATATTTTGCTTTATTTAAAGCAAAATTTGTGAAAAATGAAGAAAGTTGTATAATAATCAAGTCCGCTCGCGTATTAATATTCAATATTTGCAGAGCGATAATAATTAAACAAAATTGCAAATGAAGAAATTCAAGGATGCTTTCCAGAAAAACAAGAAAGCAGCGATCGCAGGCATAGTCGTAGTCATTCTCGTGGGTGCCTACGGAGCATATCGCATCGACCACCACTTAAAGGTTCTGGAAATCAAGAAAGCTGAGCAGAAAAAAGCCAGCACGAAGAAGCCAAAGGACACCGCTTCAACAACTCCTTCCGCATCTGCCACAACTGGTGCGTCTCCAGTTACTACACAAGTACAATAATTGTTACGCATCAAAAAACGCTTCCTTTTTAGGGAAGCGTTTTTGTTTTTCAATTCTTTTTCTTCTTGGCAAAAGCAGGTTCAGGATTGTTTTGATTGACTTGTTTGTTCTGTGACTGATCCTGGGATTGCGCCGCGCCGTCATCAGGCCGCCCACCGAAATACCATTGATATGTTTCCTTGGTGACAGGAACAGCATTCGTGAATCCTTCCCCTCCACCTTCAACCAACACGGCCATCGCAATCACAGGATTATCATAAGGAGCAAAAGAAACAAACCAACCATGCGTCTGACTAGCTCCCACACCAAACTGCGCTGTTCCAGTCTTGCCGGCCACATCCACAGGCAATGTCTTGAGCGGCTGCGCTGTGCCACCGACCACGGTCTGTCTCATGCCTTCGCGCACCACTTGTATCACATCTGAAGAAATGAAATTATTGCGAATGATTTCCGGTTGGACATTGGTTACGCTGCCATCGCTGTTTTTGATCTGGGAAATAAGATGAGGCCTGAATAGAGTTCCTCCATTGGCGACCGATGCGATATAGTTGGCAAGCTGCAGAGGCGTGACAGTCACATAGCCTTGGCCGATTGCCGCATGATAGCTGTTTCCCACTGACCATTTCTCTCCAATCTTGTTTTGCTTCCATTGCTCGTCAGGAATAAGCCCACTGGCTTCGCCTGGAATATCTATGCCTGTCGGAGAACCAAGTCCGAATAGATTATCCCATTTTTTCATACGACTCATTCCGAGTCCTTGGATGCTGCCATAGCCGCCACCGATCGTGTAGAAAAAAATGTCATTACTCTGCGCAATAGCAGTGCGCACATCGCTCGGACCATGCGTTGTCCAGTCTCCAAAAGAATAGCTGCCCAAATGCAAAGTCCCACCAAGACCATCGATGATTGTCGACGGAGTGATCACTCCTTCCGAAAGAGCGGCTGCTGCAATAGCCGGTTTGATCGTGGAGCCAGGAGGATACTCCCCGGAAACCGCGCGATTAAAAAGCGGTTTGTTGGGATCCTGAATCAGCTTATTGTAATCATCGGCGGATATTTTTTGTGCGAACAGATTGTTGTCATAGCTCGGAATATTCACAAGTGCCAATACCTGCCCATTGCGAGGATCAATCGCTACTGCTGCCGCAGAACGAGTCTGGGTTTTCTGCAATATACCAATCAGACTATCATACAGCTTCCTTTGCAAGCCAGCATCAATGCTGAGCAACAGATCGTTACCTGGTTTTGGATTTATGATGCCGATTTCTCTTTTCGTGTTACCCATGGAATCCACCTCCACTTGATCAGCTCCGTTGGTGCCACGCAATGTCTGTTCATATGATTTCTCAATTCCCTGCTTGCCTATATAATCCGTAAGCACGTAGCCCTTGTCTTTGTTTTGATTGAGCTCATCGGGGGTGATTTTGCCTTCATATCCCAAGATATGCGAATATATCTGGCCATCCACATAATTGCGGATCGCTGTCTTTTCAATACTGATGCCTGGAAGATTTTCATTTTTTTCCAAAAGAGTCAGCGACTCATCTTGATTGATGTTATTCTTGAGCAGCACTGAGCCTGGAGTGTTGGAAATATTGGATTCAATTTTAGCCCAAACATCAGCCTCGTCCATACCTAGAATCGAAGCCGCCTTGGCAGCCACTTGTTTGGCAGCGGTGCTGTCTTTGGGTATCTGCGAAGGAACGATGACCGCATCGATGCTGGGAATGTTGTTAACCAAAGGAATTCCACTGCGATCAAAGATGCGGCCGCGCGGAGCTTTGATCACTATAGAACGGATACTGTTTCCATTGGCAATGTCTTGATAATAGGCGCCTTTGATGACCGAAAGAAAAAAGACTCTGGAACCCAACAGTGCAATGACAGCAACAATAAACCACCACAAAAAATCAAACCAGCTCTTATTGAGAGGTTTTTCCATGTGTGCAGCTTCCTTTTCTGTCGCAGTCAGGACATAATCTTCTATCTCCATGCCGGAAAAAAGCTGCTTGAAATTAAGTTTTCTTTTTGCCATATGCCCGCTATGTTTTTTAGATTGATCTCAGATCGTCTCAAGCGCAAAAAAGTTTTTTGTTTTCTTAATAAGCCAGAACCAGATGAAAAACACAATTGTGTTATATGCAACTTCCAATATCACACTGCTCAGTCCGCCCAGCGACAGCGCGAAACCACGCATTGAATCCATTTCCCAAGCCGAAACAAAAGCGTATACAAAATGAGAAAAGATGGTAGCCACAATAACGAATCCCAAAAACAACAAAATGCCCATGCCCCTGAAATCAGCAGCGAATCTTCGCGACAAGAAACTGACCAAATAGACAGCGCCCAAGAAAATGAGCACATGCACTCCGACAATAGAATATGTCGCCAGATCATACAGGATTCCAGCAATGACGGCCCATTTCAAAAAACCGGAAAACCCATCGATCACAGACCAGGCCAAAATGAGCATAAGCACATTGTCAGCAAAAACATGACTTCTGGAAAGCGCCGGCACTACACTGATCTGCAGCAAAATTGAAATGATGATCAGAAATGAATAGATGATTTTTTTCGACATGTCATTTTTCTCCTTTGATTGCAAAAACCACATCCAACTTGGAAATTTGAAGCGGAGCAGTCACGACTGCTTGCTGGAAAAGATGATCGTCCGAGGGATGCACTTCTTGCACTGTACCAACCAGCAAACCTCGCGGCATATCTCCTCCTACTCCTGACGTGATCACATTATTGGTAACCTGTACGGCATCAGTCTGCAGGATCATATCAAAAAGAATACCCAGTCCATACTCGCCCTTAATTACACCTTTGGCTCCCGTTTCCGCAGACATGACATTGACCACGCTCTTGGGATTGGTAAGCAGCATGACTTGAGAAAAGTGCGCACTGACATTCTGCGCCCGTCCGATCAAAATTCCTTTGGAAACAACAATGGGCGTGCCTTCCACGATGCCGTCGCTACTGCCTTTGTCTATTTCCAGCCAATTGCCCAGACCATTGGGATCCTGCCCAACCACAGAAGCTGCCACAAGATCGAACTTGTCACGTGGAGCAAGATTCAACTGCTCACGTAAAGTAGCATTTTCATTTTCCAAATCATCAAGCTTGGCAACCTTGGAAAGCAGTTCTTGATTCTGCTTCAATAAATCCTCATTCTGATGCTTGAGTTGTCCAACAGAACCAAGAAAATCCCGCACATCCTCTGCGGCGATCGAAAACGAATAAGCGACTTTTTGAAACGGCAACAGAACGCCTTGCAAAATATTTCGAAAAGGATTCATGATGCCGGACGGATTCAAGAAAACAAGCAGTCCGAAGACTGCCGCCATAATCATAACCTTGAAAAGATTTTTAGAAGTCAGTTTTTGCATTTATTTTTGCAATTGCAGTTCCAATTGAAACTATTTAAATGATCTTTCCCTTTGATCTTCCACTAACACATCCTTGAGCACTTCCAGATCTTCCAGCACAATGCCGGCGCCGCGCACCACAGCCGTCAGCGGATCTTCCATTTGGCGCACAGGCATTTCCGTCTGATTGGCAATCAATTTGTCCAACCCACGAATAAGACTGCCGCCGCCAGCTAGAATAATGCCGCGACCCATTATGTCCGAAAGCAGCTCAGGTGGAGTCTCTTCAATCACAGTCTTCACGTTGTTCACAATAATTCTTATGGAGCGCGAAATGGCATCCCTGATCTGCTCATCATTGACGATCACTTCCTTTGGCAAACCGCTCACAAGATCCCTACCGCGAATCGGAATAGTCAGACGTTCCTTGAGCGGATAAGCGCTGCCCACTGCTATCTTGATTTCCTCTGCCGATTTTTCTCCGATCAAAAGATTGAACTCGTCGCGGCAATAGCGGATGATGTCTTCATTCATCTCATCCCCTGCCACACGAAGACTGCGCGCACTCACTACGCCGCCCAAGGAAATCACAGCGATTTCCGAAGTGCCACCGCCGATGTCCACTACCATATTACCTCGTGCGTCAGTCACCGGCAGCCTTGCTCCGATGGCAGCCGCCATCGGTTCTTCAATCAGATATGCTTCCCTGGCTCCAGCATTCATAGCAGCATCAATCACAGCTTTCTTTTCCACTTCCGTAATCACTGAAGGAATGCCGATCAACACTCTCGGACGCGGCGAAAAAGAAAAAGATTCCTTGTGCACTTTTTCAATGAAGTATTTAAGCATCTGAGTTGTCACTTCGAAGTCGCTCACTACTCCGTCTACCAAAGGGCGGGTTGCCACGATGTGTCCCGGTGTCTTGCCGACCATCCTTTTGGCATCGCGGCCGATGGCCAAGACTTGTCCAGTTCTTTTGTTAATAGCCACTACGGAAGGCTCATTGATCATGATGCCTTTGCCTTTCACATATACCAAAGTATTGGCAGTTCCCAGATCGATGCCGATGTCCTTGGAAATGTTGCCAAAAAGATTGCCGAGATATTTATGATATAAGCCTTTCAATTTCTCCCCCATAAGCCGCTATATTAAAAGACATAAAAAAGCAAATTCCCGCAGGAATTCCTTATTTTTGTCCGTTGTATGTTTATCTTTTATTCTCCTTTTTTATTCTCCTTGTATGATAGTCGAAAGGAAGCCCGCTGTCAAAAAGGCTATTTTTTGAAAAATTTGGCTACATTGGGCTTGAAATAGCCCTCCCCTTTGACCATTTTGTACTGGTGATAATCTTTGCTCATATGAGATCTATGGACCTCCTCAAAAATCTCTTCGATTTTGTCTTGCAGGCCATGTTCCAAAATAGTGCCATAGACTCCATAGAGAATATCGCACATTTCCTTGGCGATGTTTTCCAGATCTTCATTGCGCGCGCCTTCGATATATTCATCCACCTCCTCTTTCATGAGTGCATAGCGAAAATCATAGCGGTCAATTGGAATCAAAGACGGCTTTTCCAAAACCGGCACGTGGAATTTTTCATGGAATTCTCTCACAAGCTCAAGCTGCTTTTTCATAATTCATATTTCATTTAGTCATTCTCCGACCCTGCGTGGCCGCCTTTTGCTATCCTCTTTTCGTATTTTTCAATCGCCATATCCAGGGATTTCAACAGGTCGATGTCATAATAATTAGCTACCGTTATTAGAGAATAGAAAGCGTCGCCCAATTCCATAATTATTTCTTCGCGAAATTCAGACTTCTTCGTGCCATAAGAAGACATCTTATTCACTTCTTTGGCCACCTCACCGATTTCATCAAACAGATCTAGCACTCTGTTTTCAATAGGATTATTCATGTTGTTCTTGTCCATGAAGCTTTTCACTTTGTCCTGGAATTCATTTGGCATATGTATTAAGCTAAAAAAGATTAATTGTTATATTATTTTTATATTTTTCCTCGTCAAATTCATTTATTTCTGAAGGAAATAACAATCTTGCGCTGCCATCTTTTTCATCCAACAAAGAAAAATAGAAAACCATTTCAAAACAATGTTCTGTAGTGTTTAGTAGGTATTTTAAATATTGGATTACCAGCTCGCTTAGATTAAATTTAAAATCCGTAGGATAAATCAGAAGGAATAATGATTGCCTCCTATTACCATATTTGTTTGACTTTTTTGTTATTTTTTTTTAAAATCTCTTTGCTAAAATTTAAATCATCATATTGCTTAGAAACGGAGTCATATCCCCTGTTTTTAAGAACTGCAATCTCCATTAAATCAATGTCTTTGTCGCCAACAGATGTTTTGACTGAAAAATCAAAGTCGTCTTGTTCGTTTTGCTTATATGAATTAAATTTTAAAAATGTATTTTGCCTATTCGTTTGTTCGACAAATCTTTCCAAAATAAACCTTTCCATTTCCTCTTTTGTGCTCGGGAAATCTATCTTTTTCTCAGAAATATCATCTGGAGAAATTCTCATGTAACTTATTTTTCCCATCGGCTTTTTCATGTTTTTAATTGAATTTCTTCCAAACTCCTTCAGAAACAACTTCTATTTCGCCATCCATGACTTTGATTGCTGAGTTATCATCCAGCGCGTAGAAAGTTTCTGGGAATTCTTTGGCAAAACTTTCAAGATTATCCAGATTGACATTCTGGAAATATGGCGAATTCAAATGCGGTCTTACCAAGAAATCAACATAGCCGAGGCCTTCATCTTTTGCACCATCATCGACTTTTTCCTCATACAATCTCTCCGACGTGCTCAAATCCAGACTCTTCCCTGTAATCATGCTGCCAGCGCTTATGCCAATAAAAATTTTAGTTTTTAGCATTTTAGGCAGGAGTTCTTTCAAGCCGGATTTTTCCATCCAATGCATCAAGTGAAAAGTATTGCCTCCACCAAAAAGCAAAATGTCAGCTTCTTCAAGACGCGGTAGCCAAATTTCTTTCGGAAGAGCTGAAACATCCACAATGTCCACTTGCTTAAAACCAAGATTTTCACAGGTTACAAAATCCTTAATCAGCCAATCTTTGCTTCCGCTCTCCACATTCGCCGCTGTCGGAATGAACGCCAAGTTCAATTCCGCAAAAGGTTTTCCAGCCATTTCCAATAGCGCATCAGAAATTGATTGATTTGATATTCCTGCAGAAGTAAGCAAAAGTTTCATAATTTCCATATTTTAAGGCTTTTTCTTTATTATATCCTATCACTAAGCCATTGTTTATTCAAGGAAATTTGCTTTATTTTAGACTTATTTTTAAGAAAAAATGTAATAAAAACAGCTTATTTGACGTACTAATCATTGACAAAATTAGATATTTTGCCATAATTAATGTAAACGATAGCCGAACACCGACCGTATGGCGGGTCTTTCGCAAGAAATAGGCTACTCCCCCTATAAACGGGGGTTTTTGTTTTTTATAGTTCCGAAACCAATTTTTCTTTTCTCAGTTTTGCCAAAGATTTCTTTGCCCACTCATTATCCTCATCCGCATCCCTCACCAGTCCGCAAATCGCATCAACCAAGCGGATAAAAGCATTGTTCTCGTCTTTCTTAACGCCACGTATCTTCTTTGTCTTAATCCTGAGATCCCTGAGTCCGCGACTAAAAATCTCAACCTCTTTCTTTTTGAATCCGTCGATAAAAATGGTAACTTTATATTCTTCATCATCGGTCTTTTTGAGAATCGCCTTGGCAGTCGCAAAAGAGGTAAGCTCAATATACTTTTTCGTATCACTAAACATGTCGAAAAATATTTTTCCTTTTAAAATTCCCAACTTTAAAATCCCTTCTATATAAGCTTTTCTGCAATCATGTTGCGACCTGTTCCATTTCATATTTTTCTTCCCGCTTTTCTTCTCGATCTTTTCCAGTTCATTGCAAATATTTTCCCCTTCTTGTTCGAAAACCAAAACACTTACCACAAAAACCAAGCCTTTGGTGTCCTGTCCTGATTCATCTACATAGGCATACAGCTTTTTCCTTGTTTCTCTCATATCCTTATTATCATAATTATATCTATTTGTTTTAATATTATCACCAAACTTCTTTTTATTCAAGAATCGTTGCTAAACACAAAAATCGGAGTCGAACTCCGATTTTTCTTGTTACGTAGCATGTTACGTAGTAAACTACGTAATTCCTACAATCCGTATTTTTGCTTGTTAGCAAGATGCTCGGCGTAGGTTGCTGCGAAGGCAGTGTTGCCTGTTTTGGGATCGGTCAGAAAATAGTTGTAGCTTGTCTGGGTTGGACGCAGAGCTGCCAAAATAGAAGAAATCCCTGGATTTCCCACTGGTCCGGGCGGCAAGCCTTTGTTGGCATAGGTGTTGTAGGGCGAAGCTGTTTTGGTTTCTTGGATGGAATGCTGCAAGGCTTTGGTCTGCAGCACATATTCCAACGTCGCGTCGCTTTGCAGCGCCTGGCCATGAGCAATGCGATTCCAAAAAATTCCTGCCACCACTGCGCGATCAGCGTCAGAACGCACTTCCCCTTCCACAATGCTGGCCATCGTGATCACATCAAAAAGTGATTGGTGACTGACAACAGCTTCAGAGCGCATCTCCAGAGGAACTTTCTGAGAAAAATCCTTAAGCATCTTTTCTACGATGTCATGCGCTGTTGCGTCTTTAGCAAAATAATAAGTGTCAGGAAAAAGATAGCCTTCCAGTGATTGCCCATTGGAAAGTTCCTTGAGAAACGGAAATTCATCTTTGAGATCCTGCGTCGGAGCATTCACCAAAGCTAAGAATTCATCGCCTGGCAGATTGTTTGCAGACAGGCGCGCCGCCATGTCTTTGACAGTCCAGCCCTCCGGAAAGGTCACTGGTACACGCGTGGAAGCCACTTCTCCTCCTGTGATGATGCGAGCAACTTCCGGAATTTTCACGCCTGGAACAAATTCATAAACGCCCGCCACGATCGAATGCAACTCGCCCTTACGCCATAGATAAAAAGCTAATAAATATTTGTTCGTAATCACCTTGGCATTTACAAGTTTATCACCAACCACTAAAGCATTGTCGCCTCGCTCAATCGAGACGGTTACTGTTTCAATGGCATCTCCCTTGGAAAGATAAATTTTGCTGTAACCATAAAAAACGACTCCTAGCACAGCCACAAAAATCAGCAAAATGAGACTGGTTTTTCTTCTGATGTTCATTATTTTTTGATAAATGGCACGAAAGCGAAACCTGGAAATTTTTCCACATGCAATTCACTTGCGCTTTTCTTTTCAACATACCAAATGTCATTGAATACCGGCAAAACCATTTTCCCTCCGGTTGCCAACTGATCTTTAAGTGCTTGAGGGATTTCTTCAACTGAAGCAGAGACCAGGATTCTATCATAAGGCGCATTTTTCTCAAATCCGTTTTCTGCAGATTGACAACAAAACTCCGCGATACCTTTTTTAACGAAGCTGTATTTGTTCACATTAACCTCGCCCAAATCACAAAGTTCCTTGATTATCTCCAGGCCTGTCACATGCCCTTTTTCACCAGCAATATAGGCCAGCATGCCTGTTGTCCAGCCACTGCCGCTTCCTACATCCAAAATGTTGTGTCCTCTTTGTGGATCCAAGAGTTCAAACATGAAGGCCACAGTCAAAGGCTGCGAAATGGTTTGGCCATGGCCTATGGGCAATGGAATATTGGCATCGGCTTGTGCAGCCATATCTTCCGGCACGAACTCAACCCGTTGTATTTCAGAAAACGCATCGATAACAAGATCGGTGCGCAAATAACCATTACGAATAAGATCATTGACCAGCCTACTCATGGCAAATTGCAAATAAAAAAATTATGGAACATTACATGCAACCAAACAGTGATGCATGTTATATGTTACACGCTAAACAAAGATTATATTCCCATAACCTGCACGACAATGTCCCTCTTGCGAGCCCCATCGAACTCAATGGCAAAGATGCTTTGCTTGTCCGTCAGGGTCATTTTGCCTTTTTCGATCGGCACAGTCTGGCTGACGCCGGTCAAAAACGACCTGCAATGGGAATGCCCATTGCTGCGCCCATCCGATTTTGAACTCTTTGTGAGCTCGAACATGTCATGCGAATAACGGTCATCCATCGGCACGATCTTGTATAGAATGCGCATAAAATCCTGCAGCAGCATGGGTTCATTGTGATTGATGACCACGCCCATAGTGGTGTGCGGCGCAAAAACCACAACATTGCCTTCCCTTACCCCTGAAACATCAATGATGTCCTGAACCTGGGAAGTGATGTCGAAGAATTCAATCTGCGTCTTGCTTTCCAGATCTATTTTTTGTTTGTGTGTTTTTATGTTCATAATATTGTCCTATCCTTTTCCCTTCTCCTTTCCAAGGAGAAGGTGTCCTGATAAAATCGGGACGGATGAGGTCTTCATTTTTTAAAGACGTTTGCCACGACTTTTGCTGCACGCTTGTCGAGCGCATCTGGAATAATTCTATCACGCTTCGGTTTTTTCACCAAAGATGCCAACACCTCGGCTGCCTTCACTTTATGTTCATCTGTAATTTTTTTCACCCTGCTGTCCAATGCGCCACGAAAAATTCCTGGAAATGCCAGCACATTGTTGATCTGATTTGGAAAATCACTACGTCCTGTCGCCACAATTGCTGCCCCGCCTTTCAAAGCTTCCATGGGCATGATTTCCGGCACTGGATTGCTCATGGCAAAGACAATTGCATCTTTTCCCATAGCGGAAACATCCAGATGCGTGATAAGATTGGGCGCACTCACCCCAATGAAAACATCCGCTCCCGCCAAGGCGTGCTTGAGTGTGCCCTTCAGATTGTGCGGGTTTGTGATGTCGGCAATTTCCATCTTGGAACCATTGAGTCCGCCTTCGCGTTCTTTGAAGATGATTCCGGTCGAGTCAACAACCAAAATGTTCTTGGCTCCATATTTCAAAAGCAGTTTCGTGATCGCCACACCAGCAGCGCCTGCTCCAGAAACAACAATCTTAATGTCCTTGATATTTTTTTTGACAACCTTGAGCGCGTTGATGAGTCCTGCTAAAACAACAATGGCCGTGCCATGCTGGTCGTCATGCATGACAGGAATGTCCAATTCAGCCTTGAGTCTTTCTTCGATTTCAAAACATCTTGGAGCGGAAATGTCCTCCAGATTTATCCCGCCGAAAGTTGGTGCAATGGCCTTTACTATTTTGATAATCTCTTCAGTGTCTTGCGTATCAAGAACAATTGGAAAAGCATCAACTCCTCCCAATTCTTTGAACAGAAGCGCCTTGCCTTCCATAACTGGCAATGCTCCGATTGCTCCAAGATTCCCGAGCCCAAGAACCGCACTGCCATCAGAAACCACAGCTACCGTGTTCTTGCGAATCGTATATTCAAAAGCCAGCTTCTTATTCTTGGCAACTGCCTTGGAAACTTCGGCCACTCCTGGAGTATACAAAACCCGCAGACTTTCCTTGGTCAGCTTCTGCTTGCTATTCACCTCAATTTTCCCACCAACCTTTTTTGATAATTCAATTGAAGGATGTAATTTTTTATTCATAATATTTCAGCGCACAATCTTAAGCAATTAATTCACCTGCTCTACCATATATGGTCGAATGGTAGAATGTTGCAAAACTTAATCTTCAGCTTATTTTTCCAATATCCTAACTATACCATTATCTGCGTCTACTTCAACTAGGTCGCCATCTTTCAGGACTTGAGTGGCAAATTTTGTCCCGATTATACAAGGTTTTTTCAGTTCTCGTGCAACAATAGCTGCGTGACATAATAACCCACCTTCATCAGTTACTATTGCTGATGCCTTCTGCACTGCTGGCAAATATTTAGGATTTGTCATCTGAGTAACAAGTACATCACCCAATCCAACTTTTGAAAGATCATCGAATCCGTTGATTATTTTTACACTACCATTTACTTTGCCAGCAAAAGCACTGGTGCCGACAAGCTGATTAACGTCAGAATTTACTCTCTCGAGTTCCAAATTATTTTCATCTAGAACACTCTTAAGATTCACTAAATTGCCAACAACGCCATTGAGCATGTAGCAGCCCACTTTTCTGGATCTAATTGAACTAATTTCCAATTCACTTGCTGTTCCATTTAAAATTTTTATAGCTTCATCTTTAGTAATCGAATGAGCGATATCTTTTAGTGCTGGTTGTTTTTCCAAATAATCAGTCAAAACTAAACTCATAATCTCAGTATACTGTTCGGTTTTTTCCCGAAAATCTCTTAAATAATCCCTAATTTCATTATTTAAGCTTTCATTTTCTACAACTTCATAGACTATGGAATTTAAACGAGTCCAAAAATTTACAAGATTACTATAATATTTATCAAATTCTTTAGGACTTTCAATAGCTTTTTCTTGCTTAGCATATGGGAATAGAAAATTCCAAGACTTTTCTGCCAAAGTTTTTAAATCATTCAAAAGATGATCGTCTGAAAATTTTTCGATATTCTTGCCTTTAAGAAATTCCAATTCTTCTTTCTCGTACCACACCGACCCCTTTGAACCTTTCGGGGGGATGATAAATAGATTATTTTTAATTTTTTCGCCAATAAATTCCACTCCTTTCCTGTCACTCTCGTCCCAAACGCAAAAATAAATCAGGCTTTTTTCTCTAGAAAAAATATTAGTTAAGATTTTTTTAGATTCAGACTGAATACTTATGTTTAAAGTTGTTATCGGTCTTGATTGGACAACATAAAATTTATCATCTTCATATGCCCATTCTATGTCGCATGGAAAGCCATAATGGTTTTCAATGGAAATACAGATTTTTGAAAGCTCGATAATTTGTTCGTCTGAAATTTTTTGAAGTTCTTGTTTTTCAGATTCAACGGCTTTTTCTTCGTTTCCATTCGCGCTTCTCACAATCATCATTTCCTGTTGGGAAATGTTCTTATCCTCGATACTTTCCGACTTTTTACTTTCGACTTTCGACTTATTGATAACATAAGTATCAGGAGTGATCATTCCGCCGACAATTGCCTCTCCAAGACCATAACCGGCCTCAATGACCATCTGGTTGTGATCTTCTGTGACAGGGTGAACCGTGAAAGCAATGCCGGAAACTTCCGACTGTACCATTTTCTGCACCACAACAGCCACTGCTACATGCTCCTTGTGCATATCTTTTTCAAACCGATAGAAAATGGCACGGGGAGTGAAAAGTGAGGCCCAACATTTTTTCACATTTTCCAACAATGTTTTATCCGTCGTATTCAGATAACTCTCAAGCTCCCCTGCCCATGACGCCGCAGATGAATCCTCTGCTGTCGCAGACGAACGGACTGCCACAAGTTCCGCATCAAGTTTTTCAAACAAAATTTCAATTTCTGATTTTATATCCTCTGGCATTTGCGCGTTAAGGATAAGTGCCTGAATTTTTTCTGAAGCATGCTCGACACTTGCGATATCATGTTGGTTAATTGACTTGAAAATAGCTTCGATTTCAACGTTTAAATCCGTTTCTTCTAAAAACCTATCGAATGCTCCGGCAAGCACCACAAATCCTGGTGGAACAGGCAGCCCAGCCTGGGTCATTTCCCCCAGTGAAGCGCCCTTTCCGCCCGCAATATTAGCGTCATTTTTCGAAAGCTCGTCAAACTTAGCAATGATATCCATACGTATTAATACTTATATTTTTTGCAATTTTAAATCTAACTCATATTCCTTACCTTGCGTGGAAAGAATTCTTGATTCATTTTCAAGAACATCAACTCTTACACCTTCATTGAAACCAAAATCACCCCCCTGCTCTTTTTCCACACCAACGCCTTGTCGCATAAAACTGCTGATGACCTCCCCATGAGTAATCGCACAAACTATCAATTTTCTTTCCGGATGTTTTACACCATGAATTTTATTTTGATATCTAGATATACCCCTCATTACCACAACTGTCCTATTTGCTATATCCTTTGCAGATTCAGCTCCAACCTTTTTTCTTTCTGTTTCCAAGTCTTCTGCGCCCTCATAATATTTTTCCCAAAAATTATTAGGATATTTCTTCCGTAGGGCTTTTATATATTCCGCCTGGTCAACCCTTAAATCACCTTGATGATCCTTGTAGGGCCAAAATATATCACCTTCACGCAATCTGGTTATGGGAGTTTTTTCACCCGAAGAGTTTTCCACCTTGCGACTTTCCTCCAAAATCGCATCACGCTTTTCCCTGTAATCCGCAACCCAAGCATCCTCCTGACTCAAAATTTCTCCTTTCTTTGGAGAAAGCTCCGCCTTGTCATGAAAACCCTTAACCAGGATTCCCTTTCTAATTTTGATACCAAGATCGCTTTGTATCTGAATATCCCTATCGGAAGCTTCCAGGAATTCTTTCGCAACCTCAATAAGGATGTCTGCAGTTTCCGTTGCGCGCTGCCCATAATAATCCAACCATCTTGTTGGGCTGTGCAGAACCATAATATCAATCGGTAGATCGGATTTGGTTTCTCGAACCACTTGATTAAAGAAGTTTAGATATTGTTCTCGAATTTGTTCTTTGCCTTCAGGAGTTATTCTGCCAGCAGTTTCAGCATTAAATTTTTCTTCCCTAGGAAAAGAATTCTCATATTTCCCATGCCTGTTCAAGAAGACTGTGACAACACGGGGATCATTTAATCTCTCAGAAGAACTTTTCTCTAAAAGGTTTTCCTTACGGAAAATATTTCTTTCTAGATTTTCCATTTTGGTTATAAAATTTTTAAGTTAAATTCGGAATTATCTACCGTCATGACTTTTGCTTTTAAGTTGTCAGGCAAATACCAAACGTAAAAATAAAACAAGGCGCAGTGACCAGTAGTGGTTTTCTCTATTTCTACGCCGTCGTTTTTCAAGATTTCGAATATCCTGTCATGGATACTGAACCAAAGTGGCAATAAAACAGTATCGATCTCTCCCATAACATCCTTGTATTCAGTAAAATTTTGGATTTGCGCGATCGAAATTTCAAAAAGTTCATATTCATCGCTTGATAATTTCGACTTCGCTTGAGTTTTCAAATCTTCTACTCTTTGTCGCATTTCTTCATGCCTCAAGGCCAATGCGTGATTCTCATCTTTGAATTCAACTGCATGGGTAAGCATATTATATACAGGACCAATACTTCCCCGCATTTTTGCTTGTTGCAATGGAATTTCTAGCGTTGCAAGCAAGTCGCCGCCTTCACTTTCTGCAAGTTCAATCAAATTATCCCACAATTCCTTCAACTCATTCCTGTCGGCAGGATTTTCATGAATTATCTTTTCAGCTTTTTCTATCAAATCATTTGCTAATTTGTTTTGCTTTGCTCCAATCAAAAGTCTCTCCCCGCTTAAAGCCTGCTGCAAATAAAGGTCGGCGTAACTGCCCTGAAGCAAATCCCTTTGGATCGAACTTATTTTCTGTTCGAATTCTTCCGTGCTTTCACCAGCATCCACCATCTTATAGACAAGATTCCTGAGACTATCGACAAAATAATCGTGCAACGGGCCATCAGCAAAAAGATAATTAACCACCCAGAATCTGAAACATATCAATTTGTTAAAGCGTTGGTCTGTTTCCACCAAAAAGCCCAGGTTCTCCTTGTTTCCATTTTCATAATCATTTTTAATTTTCTCAAAGCCTTTCCAGAGCTCCTCTTTAGCCCAATCCCCATAGCGTCTAAATTCTTCTGGATTGTCCGCAACCTTTTCGGCAACCTCTTCGTAATACCTGACTATCGATGGAAATTTTTTAGGATAAAAAACCAAAAAATCCTCCAGATCATTGGGCAGACTTTTTGGAAATTTCAAATATTTCTTTTCAATTTTCATATATATATCCGCCATCACCGTCCAAAATAATCATTTGTCCGTCTGTAAGCGTTGAAGTTGCAATCTGTGTTCCTACAACTGCTGGTATGTCAAATTCTCGAGCAACGATTGCTGCATGGCATAATGTGCCGCCCATGTCAGTTATTATGCCTGCGGCGCGCCTGATACCCAATAAGAAATGCGGTCTCGTCATGGAAGTAACAATGATATCCCCCTTTTCAATTCTTGCCATTTCTCTTTCCGCATCAGCAACCATGAACATGTTGACCAACCGCACCCTGCCGGCAATCTTTCCGCCAGAAACAGGATATCCTGATAGTATTCTCTTGGGCTTTTTCTCAAACTGCTTGAAATACTCGCGCATTTTCAATTCCAATTCCTGATACATGGCTGATGTCTTAAGCCAACCTTTCTTGTCGTGCGTAATTGGAACACCTTCTATATGAATTTCTCCAATTATCTGCCTAATATCCTCGTTTAGAGAAAGGCCTATCTTGTCGTACGTCGTTACAAGTCTACCTCTTCTGAATGTATTGAAGCCATAGTAACTTTTATTGAAACCCGCCAATTGATAACCCCACCAACCAGAGACTTTTTCCTTTCCTAAGTCAATTGAAAATTCAATTTTTTCATTATTTATAATATACGGCTCATATGGAATGCAACGTTGGTTATTGAAATTCAACTCAAACTCACCATTTTTTATAAATGGAGCAAAACGCGCACCGAACTCTTTCACTATGGAATCCAACAGCTTCGAGGTTATTTCTATCTTGAGTTTTTCAATTGTAACAGTTGTTCCATTTTTATCCATCTCAACACCCTTGATTATCCTGAAAGGATAGTTATTCCAGTTGCCACTCTCAAGCCAATGTCTTTCATCATAAGCAAGCACATATTCTTCGTCAGAATTTCTTTGTTTTGTCCTCAATTCAAATTTTTCACCCAAAAAAGATGTGGCTGTTTTCAACCCCAATCCGAATTCACCAAGCTGTCTTTGTTTTTCTGAATAACCAAGGCGAATGGAAGACGCGGCCTGGCTTTCATCCATGCCTGAAGCATTATCACTTATAACAATCTTTTCTGGCGACACGTGGATATCAACAATGAGCTTTTCACCGTCAATACGGGCATCAATGGCATTATCAATCAATTCAGACAATGCTTCCTGGATCGAATACCCAGTCTGACTGATTTTTGTCATTATACTCCTGTGCGGTGATATATCGATAAATTTTTCTATAATTTCAGACATATAATCGATTATTTTTATAAGAATTTAGTAAATTCTACCATATATGGTCGAATGGTAGAATGCTACGATTATTTGTCTTACGCTTCTTTTTTGACAAAGTCCTCCACGGCTAACTTTGTTATTCTTGTTGTTTTCTCATTATTCAGCGCATCAACCGGATCCACAGAAAGAATCGACTCTCCTTCGTGCAATTTCAAATTGCCAGCATCTACATTCCGAACAATGAAAATATGCAGCACATCATCTACCCCATCTAGTTCGATTGTTTTTTGATAAACACCAAGTTTTTCTATCTCATAATCATCTATCAGCAACTCCAGCTCCTCCAAAAGCTCACGCCGCAAACCATCCATAATTTCCTCTCCTTCCGACAATCTTCCACCAAACACACTAATCCTTCCAGAATTCAATATCCTGCTGCTTGTTGTTCTTTGCTGAAGAAGTATTCTGCCTTCTTTTGTTACGATTATAGCAAATGCGCCTGCATTCGTTTGCTTTCTTTCTGGAATCATTTCAAACTCTATCCCTATTTTTTCCAGATCTCTTTTGAGCTGATTGTCGTTTTGGAACACGATGCCGTTCATTCCTAATTCATTTGCCGCTTCCACAAAAACAGGCACATCGTCAACATAAACCGTCTCCTCAGGAAGAGATCCTAACTTATCCAACGCCAATTTGAAAATCCGCGGATCCGGTTTCCTGAAACCGACTTCGTTTGAAAATATTTTAACGGAAAAATTATCATATAAGCCATGCCTAGCATGGCAATCAACATGGGCTTTTATGGTATCTGAAATGATTCCCAGCTTATACCCAGCCAGCTTCAAGGATCTGACTATGTCGCTTACGAATGAAAAAGGTGCGTGCCTCTTATCCATCTCCCTGACTAGCAATATAGTCTTGTCATACTCTTTCGAGCAGCCAGTCAAATCGCAGAATCTTTCCCAGAACTCCTCTTCAGTTATTTTCCCCTTGCCCAGATAATTAGGAATCAATTCTTTGAACGCACGGTCGACATCCTCCCGCGGGATGCCAAGCGAAGTGCTTATATCGTTTTTTATAAGCTCGCTATAATTTGGAAGCAAAACGCCTCCAACATCGAAAATCACAGTGTCTATTTTTTTCTCATACATAAGTTTTTTACACAATTTGTTATTCTACCATATATGGTCGAATGGTAGAAAAGCTCATTTTATTGAAATACTCCCTAATATTCCCTTGACTGTATTATTTCTTAGCTAATTTCAATTTTTTATAGACACTTCCTGATGCTACTGCGCCTTCAGCCACGGCTGTGATGATCTGGCGGAATTTGTTGGAACCCGTCGTCACGTCTCCTGAAGCAAACACGTTCTCCACATTGGTTTGCTGGGTCTGATCAACGATGATGTAACCCTGCTCATCAGTTGCTACTCCCAGTTCCTTGGCCACGACGACTCCTGGAACCGAACCTATTTCAATGAATACACCCTGGACCTTGAGCTCTTTCTTCTGTCCATCCGCAGTCTCATAGGCGATGCCCTCCACTCTTTCATCGCCCAACAACTCATCAAGCTTGTCGAATGATGCACAAGCTATTTTGCCGCTCTTGGCCATCTTCTCTTCCCATGAAGGCTCGTAGCATTTAGTGCCCTCTTTGTAGAGGAGCTGCACACTATTAGCAAACTCGGACAAATGGATGGCCGCCGTGGCAGCAGCATCGCCGCCCCCGATCACCGCCACGTCCTTGCCGCGGAAAAACATGGCATCGCAAGTCGCGCAATACGAGACACCCTTGCCGATGAACTTGTCCTCACCTGGCATATTCAATTTGCGTGGCTTCATTCCGAGTGCGAAGATGATGGCGGAAGATTCATATTTTTTCCCATCCGATGTCAGTACTTCGAAACCGTCATGTGTCTTATTGACTTTGTTGACCCCTGCCTGAATGATCGTTCCACCGAGATCCTTGCTTTGCTTTTGGAAGAGTTCCATAAGATCCCTGCCTGAAATAGATTCCACACCAGCATAATTTTCAATATCGGAGGCCTCCACGACTTGCCCACCAATCTCCTCGCCTATAACCACATGATTGAGCTTGTAACGTGAGGCATAGATGGAAGCACCTAACCCGGAAGGACCCGCGCCTATGATAATAAGATCGTACATATCTTTGTATTTAGTATTTAGTATTTTGTATTCAGTATAGCCCAAAAAAAATGCTATTGAAAGTCTTGTCTTTCCAACGAACAAAAGACGTTCTCATGGGAACGTCTTTTGTTGAAAGTTTTGAAAAATTCCTAGGCTAGTTCTTCCAAAGCTGATTTGAGCACATCTTTGGCTTGCACGCCGATGAATTCTTTGACGATTTCTCCACCTTTGAAGATCTTGATGGCTGGAATGGACATGATGCCGAATTTGGCAGCCATTTCTCCATTTTCATCCACATTGAGTTTGCCAACCTTAGCCTTATCTCCAATTTCTTTTGCCAAATCTTCGATTACAGGTCCCATCATTTGGCACGGACCGCACCAAGGCGCCCAAAAATCCACAAGTACAGGCACATCACTTCTGAGAACCTCTTGTTCGAAATTCTGGTCTGTGAATTCCAATTCCATAAGATTGTATTTTCCACACTCTCCTCTCCCTGCGGGAGAGGATGTCACGTACTCGTGACAGGAGAGGGTTCTTATTAAAAATTTATTTATTAACTATTTCAGTGCCTCGCATATATCAGGTAGGCTCCCACAAACAGCATGACTGTTCCGGCGATCGCATGCAAGAATCTCAGATTCTCCTTGCGCCATTTTTCCAATTTGCTCAACTTGGTATTGAAAAAATACATTCCCAGAGTGATCAGGATCATTGGTGAAACAAAAACCAGGTTATAGAGAATCAGCAGCGAAAGGGTTTTGGCCATGTTAACTTTTTCCGCCAACATTCCCAGAATGACCACATATGGACCACTGGCACAAGGCACAAGAAAAAGACTTACCACAAACCCAATCCCGAACGCGCTCCAAGGACTCGTGGCCTTACGGATGATTTCCTGCATCTTCGGTCTCCAAGAAAGCGGCACCTCCATGATGAAACCCTTGCCATACCAGAAAACATCCTTGAAATTTGCCAGTGCGATCAAAATCGCCAGCACGCCCACTCCCAGTGAGAGATATTTGGAAACTCCCGCTGCCCCAATAGCCTTATATAGTCCAATGCCCATGGCAAAATATGAAAGGAAGATCGCCAAGGAAAACATAAAACCGCTCAGCAGC
>DASVYU010000027.1:0-20247 GCA_036391995.1 Patescibacteria group bacterium | reverse complement strand
AGGTACAATGCTCCAGTTTGTAGAGTTTGGTCATCATAAAATCACCTCCTTTCTTCGGGGTGATTTTATTGTAACCCAAGAGCTACGCTCTAAACGCACACACCAGCTAACGCTGGTGGTTTACCGGGTTAAATAAAAGCGAGTCGCCAAACAGCAACTCGCTTTCTTGATTTCCGTTCTGGTTTATTTCTTGATTTATCTGTCACTCCTCAGACAAATCCTACTATTATTTGAATCATGGTAGGATTTGCATATTTTGCTCACAATCCAGCTTTGCCCAGATCCTCAATGATTCTTTTCTGTTCTCGGGTCGGGTTTTTAGGGACGTCTACAATGATTGTAACTCGCTGATCGCCTTTGGAACTTGGGCGTCCCAATTGCGGCACGCCTTCCCCTTTGATGCGGAAGATGTCCCCCGATTGAGTGCCTGCTGGAATTTTCATTTTTACGTGTCCTTTTATTGTCTCAACTTCTATTTTGTCACCCAACACTGCTTGAGAAAAAGTAATATGCTCTTCAGAAAGAACATCGTTTCCTTTACGCACGAATTTTTTGTGCGGCAAAACATGCACTGTAACATAAAGATCTCCGCTTTGCGCTCCGCGCTCTCCCGCTTCGCCTTGCCCTTGAACTGAAATTGTTTGGCCATCCGCAATGCCTGCCGGGACATCAATATTTATGACTTGCTGCTCACGAGTACGTCCATCACCTCCGCATTTGTGGCATTTTTTGGAAAAAGTTTTTCCACTCCCGCCGCATGTCGGACATGTTGCGACTTGCTGGAATGTTCCCAAAAAACTGCGCATGACTTTCTGCACCTTGCCCGCTCCTTTGCACGTAGCACAAGTTTCTTCTTTAGCACCAGGCTCTCCTCCAGTGCCACGGCAAACATCGCAAACTATTCTGCGCAGCAACGATATATCACGCTTGGCACCACTGACCATTTCCTCGAAGCGTATTTCAACATCGACCTGAATGTCTCTGCCTCTTTGCCTCGCGTCTTGCCGCCTACCGCCACCAAAGGATCCTCCGAAAATGTCTGAGAAAATATCTTCAAATCCCTCTCCAAACTCAAAACCTTGCCCGCCAAAACCTTGTTGGAAACCAGAAAAATCAAAACCACCGAAACCTTGTCCGCCAGGTCCCGCTCCTTCAAATGTCTGCCCGAATTGATCATATTGCGCGCGCTTACTTTTGTCGGAAAGCACTTGATAGGCTTCGTTGATTTCCTTGAATTTTTCATTATCCCCGCCCGGCTTGTCTGGATGATATTTGTGCGCCAGTTTGCGATAAGCCTTTTTTATGTCATCATCGGAAGCATTTTTGTCTACGCCGAGAATATTATAAAAATCTTTTGCCATAAATGCATTTTTCTTTATTTTCTTACCTTTTATATACTACAACCGAATAAAAAAATTAGCAATCCCTTTGTGTGAGTGCTAATCTTGCCCTTTTAGTATCCTCAATATGCCTTTTTTAGGCAATCATCTCCTTTTCCACAGTCGTTTTCTCAATTTTCACCAATCCGAGCCTGACGCACAATTTGAAAAATCCGATTGCCAACAAGAACCAAAGCGTACTTAGAACTGAACCCAGCGGCAGGATAGTTAAAAACAAAATGGTTGTCAAAATGAACGGAAAAACATTGTTGGCTTGGCCGTCGCCCAGCGGCGCTTGGAAATAGTCATTTATCTTCTTATCCACCATTCCTGCAAAAACTTCGGAGATTTTTTCCTGGCCAGTCAGAGGCTGACCCACTACTTGCGACAATTGCTTGCGTCCTTCGGAAAGCACCAGTTCTGTTTTCTTTTGGTCGAGCTGTTTTTTCGAATCGGAAACCTGCTGCAGCAAACTCTGTTTGAGAGCTTCGCGCTGCACAACCGGCAAATCTTGTGGAATCTGAGAATCGATATAGTCTTCAGAAAAAGCCATGCCGCCTAGCGACTGGTCAGCGCCTTCCTGGGATTTCAAAATGAATTGATCGACAGTCATTGAATCCTGTTGCACGCTTTTCAGACTCGGATTCAAAAATCCCAAAACAGGCGCAACCAGAGGCTGCAGAATCGGTTGCAGATCAATACTGGGTATGGTTTTCTGACCGGCTGTGCCGCTGATTGTAAAATAATATTGACTTGAAATCACAAGGGTCAGCGCCAGCAATATTTGCCACTTGCCGACACGCAAAGACTTCCAAAGGCTTATTTTCACATTAAGATCCAGGTCGCTACGCACATTATGCAGTCCTGCCAAAAGAAGGGCTACTGCAATCGCTATTATCAAGAGATGTTTTATATCAAAAGCAAAATACAGACTCAGCAAAAAAGAAACGATCGCGACAATTTCCAAAATAAGCATATCTTTGGAGACGATTGAGGCCCAAAAAAGCAATGTCGCAAAAAGCGAAAACCAGATTATGGACACGACCCAAGGACTGCTCACTGAAGCCGTAATTGCATGCTGCTCAGCCAACCATGAGCCAGCCGCGGAAATCATAATCGCAGCCAACAACGCATATTGGAATATTTTCTTTTGCATGGTTACAGTATAACACAAAAGCCGTTCTATGCCTTCCTGCATGAAAAAAAGATTATAAGCACGAAAGTGCTGCTGATGAATATTGGAAGCCACACTTGCGCAAGCCACGGAACAGGCAAAAGAAAAAGCACGTCCGCTGTTGTGAATCTTTCCGGCCAGTCGATTGCAAGCTTAAGCCCGACATAATAGAAAAGATCCCACCATGCAAAAGTCCAGAAAAGCATCGCCCAGCGCTCCCGCCACCTGCTTACTGCTAGCCAAGCGACACAAATCAGCATTATGATAGTAGCACTTTCTCGATACATCTCTATTGTCAGAAAATATTTAGGCAATTGGCTCAGCAATTGTGATTGCCGATACATGTCAAAAGAAAATATTCCGTCCGGCAATTTTGTTGCGCATTCAGCCAGCATGCCCGCAGCTCCGCGGATATAAACTACCACCGCCGCTTCCACAAAACCGAAAGCTACTCCGAAAATCGCTCCAACAAGAAGTGTTTTCTGACCTATTTCCAGCCGTCTGCGCCAAAAAACAGCAACCGCAAAAGGCACAAATATCAGCAGATTTACCCACCAAGGCCTGGCAAAAAACACGAAACCATCCATATGATCAAATTTTGTTACTTGTAATTAATTACAAGTTTTCTTGCCAATTGGCTCAATTTTCAACAAAAAAACGGGCATGTAATACACACCCGCCCAAACCATTGTCCGATGGCAAATTCACATGTTCTTCGTTTTCTCATAAGCCGCGTCAATGGCCCAAAACACGTTGCTGGCCCTCTCGCGCTCTTCTGCAGTTTCACTGCTAAACCAACAACAAAACCATTCTTCTCTTTTTTCGATAGCCGACTTCAGACAGTCAGCCAATTCTTGAATTTTCCCCTTGTGATACAGATAAAGATCCGCAAGGATTTTGTTTCGCATTTCCTCATGCAGACGCATAAGCACATCCAGGAAAACTGTTCTGTGCTCCCTCTTATTGCCTGTCAGAAAATACTTCAATAAATTATCCATTTCTTCATTTTTTTCCTCACTACAGGCCGTTGCAAGTCGACGCCTGATGCGATCGTGAAGATATTCGGGCGGTCTTTTGCCAACCTTGTGATAAGTGCTTATTTCCGCCAAAGAATCGATTTTCATAACATTCCCTCCTGTCAAATAAAAAGGACTATTCCTGCTTTCAGGTTAATAAATTATACAAAAAATGGCCTACTTGTAAAATAGACCACCATTGATCCTTGCTTCTCTTTTTAGCCTTAGATTTCCTCTGCCACGGCCGGCGCAAACCTTTTGTAAGAAATAACTCCCAAAGCAAAAGCTACAAGGATCGTGACCACAAAGACGAAAGTTTTCCATGGATCAGCGAAGTGATTGTTGATCAAGCCCTCTTTAGTGAAGTGGATAATGAAAGCAATCGGATTAAGCAGCATTATTTTCTGCATGTTGGCAGGCATCATCTGCAAAGAATAGACGATCGGCGAAGCATAGAAAAGGATCGAGGTAAGCACTTCCCAGATCATGGAAAGATCCCGAAACTTCACATAAAGAGGAGCTGTCAGCAATGAAAAGCCGAGTATGATGATGTAAGTAAAGACAGCAAACACAAAGAAAAGCAGGATGGATTCAAAGCTTGGCATAAACATGCTGAGGGCAAAGAAAAACGCGATTACCAGAATATTCATCAAGAAAATCAAAGCTGAATTGATTGTTGAGGCAGCAATTATTGACCAGCGCGGTACATATATTTTGGTAACCAGCTGCGATTTGGCAACCAAAGAAGTCATCCCAGCCATAGTACCCTCTGAAAAAAAGTTGAACAGGATGATTCCCACCAGCAGTTGCAGTGAGTAGTGCGGAATACCGTTTCCTTTGGCATTGAACAAAGAGGAAAAAACGAAATTGAGAATAGTAAACATGAGCAGCGGCTTGAGAATCGCCCAAATATATCCCAGAACAGATCCATGGTAGCGGAGCTTGAAGTCAGTCTTAGCTAAAGCCCAAATCAGTTCTTTGTAGTTTTCGTGTTGTTTCATTATGATTATTGCTTATTGCATTAAAAGTAAGGCCTATACGTTTTCCATTTTCTTATACCAATCAGGCATAAGAGAGAAAACTTCCGCCTGACGCCTCACTCCTTCTTTGTAATCCATCTTAGGCTCGTAACCGAGAACGGTCTTCGCTTTGGTTATGTCAGCACTTGTTGCAACATCACCTGGATCAGCGTCTACAATTTCATATTTTACTGGTTTTCCCATGGCTTCCCCTACAGCATCAAACCACTTCTTGATTGGAATCGCATCTGAAGTGCCGATATTATAAGCATTATAGCCCGTGTTTTTGTCCAAACAAAGCAAGATGCCATTGACTTCATCATCAATGTAAGTAAAATCCTTGGCAGTTTCCAAGCCTTTTATTCCATAAACGGTGATGGTCTTGTCATTATGCACATAATTGATGACTCGCTGGATCAACATGCCATATGGACGCTGCAAAGGACCGTAGATCGGCCCGAATATTCTGGCTATGGCCACATTCAGACCGAAGATCTTATAAAAAGCATGCGTAATGGCCTCGACTGCCGATTTGGTTGCTCCGTAAATAGACCAGGGATAAGACACTCCTTCCTCTTCTTTGACTTTGTGATCTTTTTGTCCATAAGCGGATGCGGTGGAAGCGAACACGAACTGCTTGATTCCATATTCCTTGGATAATTCCAGCATATTGACACTGCCATCCACGTTTACCTGCGTATAAAGACGAGGCTTTTTTGCTGAAAGCGGTACTCCAGCCATCGCAGCCAAATGAATGATGGCATCCGGCTTATGTTTTTCAAACAGCTGCTGGAGCTGCTCGAAATCCACGATGTCAGCTTCTTCAAACACGAAGCTTCCGATTTTAGAATCACTCTGCGGATAATATTGGGAGAGTTTCTCATAGACCGGCATCACCTCCTCCTCTTTGGAAAATTGAATGGGCCGATTAGCTGAAAGATTCACCAAATCCAAATTGAATTCTTTGCAGACTCTTGGATAATAATCTTGGAAATTGTCAATGCCGACAACGTCATCACCTCTTCTGACAAGCGCTCTGGAAACATAGCTGCCAATGAATCCTGCGCCACCAGTAACTAAAATTTTCATAATTTTGATTTTAGATAATTATAGTATTCCTCGTTGTTGCTGTTTTTGATCGTGTATTTTTGAATGGTTTTGCTTTTGGCATTCTCACCCATGGCTTTTCTGAGTTCACTGTCGCGGATAAGCCTTTCCAGTTTCGCGATCCATTCCTGCGTCCCATTGGCCACAAATCCATCCACCCCGTCTTCAATAGCCAACCTATAAGGCTCCGTGGCAGCTGCCACAGTCGGCACGCCGACAATCCCGGCTTCGAAAAATTTGAGTTCCGACTTGGATTCGCAGAATGGATTGCCGATCTCCAAAGGCACGATGTTTATGTCGACTTTGGCAATATTGGCAAAATGCTTGTCCAGCGGAACGAACGGCAATTGCTTGATGCGATCTTTATATTTGTTGAGCTCGCTTTCGATGTCCAGAGGTCCGACCAGGAAAAGCTCTATGTTTTCATGATTTTCCAAGACATACATCAAGGCCTCCGTCACGGTGGCAAAATCCTTGTTATGACTGATTGTTCCGGAGAAGTAGCCGATGCGTATTGTGCCATCCTCTTTTCTGAGCTCCCGCAAAGCCGCTTGGGCATATTCGACTTCCGCTTCAGACAATTTATTGGGAACAATGATCACATTCTTCCCATGTTCTTTCAATTTTTCAGCCAAAAATTTCGTGGTTGTCGTGCATGTCTTCACATATGGATCAGCCAGAATTTCTCCGCCCACTCCGTTTTCATAGAGTTTTTTCTCCAAAGAATTCATGACCTTGAAATAATCCATGAATTTCAAGTATTGCGGATCATAAACCAAGTCATCCGTTTCAAAAATAATCTCTTTACCTTGCGCTTTGATTTTCTCAATCATCTTCTTAACCTGAGGAGTGAAAAGCACGCGATGAAAAACAAAGATCTGGAATTCATCCACGTAACGGGAAAGGAACGGATTGTCTTGCACAGTCACTCCGCATTTGATGCCATGGTTTTCCAATTCTTCCGCCACATGCCTGGTGCGATATCTGGCACTGTCCCCTACTCCGCCAGTAACAAAAAGCAATTGCCCGTGATCCACACTTTGGAAAAGCGCAAAAAAAGCGGCCATTACGCGCTTCCCCCCTTTAATGAGGCCGTCTCTTTGCAATGTTTTGATGGCTTTGCCAGCCTTAATGAAAAACAATTTCATGTGTCTATTTTACCCGCAAAAAAGCATACTTGCAATGCCGACAAAGAAAAAAGGCGGAAAAATTTCTCCGCCTTCATTTTAGAGCACATTGGAATCCGATCGGTCATGTTATGAACACGATTGTGGACTCCTGATCTTCAGATTCCTCGGGCCAGCCATCGACAGCGCCCACAAGCCAATCCGACCGGATAGCCACCCTCATGCCAGGCGCGAACTTCTTGCACCATATGCCGGTAAATTCCCTGCTATTACCATTGATCTCCACTATGGCATGGTTGACTATGGCATCACAGGGAAATAGGTCAGTGCCATAAACCTCAACACTGGACCACGCCTCCTTAACCACTCCCCTCAAGAGCTTGTCCTGGAAGAAGTTTTGAGCTGTTTTCTTCAGCCAATCAGCATCCTTTAACAGAAATAGCAGATTGATAGCTGCGATCCCGACAACAATGAAACCGAAGGCGACTTTCGAAAATTCAGCTTCTTCCATGGCAATTCTCCTTTCTGAAGTTGTGTTTCCCTTGGTTATTGAAACTATTCAATTGTCAATCAATTTCGATATAATCTAATATTATACACCTTCCGGCACTAAATGTCAAGCCTATGTCCTTTTTCCTGCTGAAACATAGATCTTTTCCAGCTTTTCTGCCGATTTGTCCCAACTGAATCTGCTCACCTGTTGTCTATTCAATTCGCCTTTGAATTTCATTTTTTGCCTATCAGCTGCCAGCTCAATGATGCCGCTGGCCAGACTTTTCGCAGAAATTTCTTTGCAATATTGCGCTCCTTCGCCCAGATAGTTGCGATTGTTCTCACGATCAAAACACACGACCGGCAGGCCTGCTGCCATATATTGCAGGATTTTTCCGCTGGCTTGCTTGGTCGATGAATCTTTGGGATCAATCCCGATGTCCGAGGCTTTCAGGATTTCAGGCAGATCGAAATAATCCAAAGGACTTATGATCCGCACCTTGTCTGCAAGATTGTTTTTTTCCAGATATTGCCTTATCCCATCCAATGGAAAACCGGCAACAACAAAATATGCATCATGTGTTTTTTCCAAAACCTTAGGAATAGCTTCGAGCAGATATTGGATTCCTTTGTTCATAACCAATGCTCCCGTGTAGGTGATAATTGTCTTATTTTCCGGAAATTCCAATCCTTTTTTGAGAGCATCTTTGTTTTGCTCTTTTTCATAATATGCAGTATTGGCGCCGTCCAAAACAGTTTCAACATTCTCCCCATTTCTCAGGACTGCAATTTCTTTAGTATTCTCTTCACTGCTAGTAAGCGCGGCATCACCAAGATTATCAATCCATTTTTCCACGGCCGAAAAAACTTTCTTAAGCAACCCACCATTGAGATAGCTATGCGATACCATTTCCTTAGTGAGGCTTCCATGGAAATCAGCCACCAACTTCATCTTGCGCCAAAACAGACACTTCTGCACGATCCATCCAATCAAAACGCCTTCGTGCAAATGCGCATGGATCACATCCGGTTTCTGGGTGCGAGCCAGATGAAAAGCCTTCCTGATAAGCATGATATCCAGCAATATTTTTTGCCAATCCGGACCTGCTTCCAATTTTTTGTACCAAAAAAGCAAGCGCCTGATGCGCCGCACATCAATGTTCGTAGGAACTTGAGCACTGATATCCTTGCCGATATGGTAGGTCGCGATCGTTATTTTGTGACCACGCTTCTCTAAAGCCAAAGATTCTTCCAATATTCTGATGTGAGTACCCCTATCCGCAAAAAAAGGCGTCGGAGCAATAACCAAAATCTTCATGTTTTAAAGCCTAGCATATTTCCCTTAATCGCGCCATATTTTCAGGATTTTTCCTAAAGATGCAGGTTTATCTTCTCTCCCTGGACAACTTCTCCTGCAATGATCTTTTTTGCGACTAGATCTTCCACTGCGTCCTCGATGTAGCGATTCAGTGAGCGAGCACCGAAAACAGGATTATAACCCTTGTCGATGATCTGCAAAATCACGTCATCGCCAAAAGAGATTTCGATGTTTTTTTCCTTAGCCAGACGACGCGCAAATTTCTTGAGCTGCAATTTAACAACACTAACCAGCTCATCACCCTTAAGCGGCCTGAAGAAAATGACTCCCTCGAAACGATTCAAGAATTCCACGCGGAAAATATTGTTTTCAATCACGTGATCAATGACAGCTTGCTTGATTTCTTCGGCCGGCAGATCTTCTTCCACCATCTTTTTCACCAGCGCAGCTCCGGCATTCGATGTGGCAATAATGATCGTGTTGCGGAAATTGATCTTTTCACCGAAAGCATCCGTCACAAAACCCTCATCCAGGATCTGCAGAAAGACGTCAAGGATCTCCGGATAAGCTTTTTCAATCTCATCCAACAGCAGCAAGGAATAGGGATTGTCTTTGATCTGTGTGATCAATCTTCCAGGCTGATTAAGCTGGGTAGACCCCAGCAAGCGATCAATGGAAGCAGAAGTCTGAAATTCGCTCATATCCAACCTGATCATGTGTTTATCATCTCCAAAATAGGCCTTAGCCAAAGCTTTGGCTGTTTCTGTCTTACCTACGCCAGTAGGACCGAGAAAAAGAAAACTGCCCACTGGTTTTTGCGAGTTGCCAATGCCGCTACGCGAGCGACGCAGACTTTCGGCGACTTGCTTGACCGCTTCTTCTTGCCCGATCACATGGCGATGGAGCAAATCTTCGAGATTAAGCAGCTTTTTCCTTTCGTCCCCATCTATCGCCCCATGCTGGACTCCGGTCTTAAGAGACAGATAATCTGCCACGGTTTTTTCTGTCACAAACTGCTCATCTGATTTCTTTTCCCAGAACATGAGCACGTCCATGACAAGATCGATCGCGCGTTCAGGAAGCGGAAACTGCCAATTATGCTTGTTTGATTCATTAATAATCGCCCTGAGAGCTTTCCATGTGAACAAGATCCTGGACTTTTCATATTTTTCCAGTGTCAGCAATAGGATTGTGAGCGTATCATCTTCGCTGGATTCGCGCATTTCAATCACTTCGAAATATTTTATTATCTGCTCTTGCTTTTCAATCAATTGATGATATTCTTTGGAGCTTGATGTCGTTACAAGCTGGAATGTCGGCACTTGCAAAACTTCCATCAAAACAGGCGCAATGTCCGGATGAAAAATATTAGATCCCTTTCCCAAAAAATGCTCCAGGTGCTCAATCACTAAAATGACATTTCCAGCAAGTGCGGCCTCAAAAAAAAGTCTGCGCAAAAAATTGTCCACGTCCTCTCCGCTATTTATGGCATCTGAAATTGCTCTGCCAAGATCCAGCAGCAGCACTCTTTTGCTACTGAAAATTTCCGCTTCCTGCCTGCTTCTGATGCGACGTGCCAGGGTATGCACAAGCGTTTTCTTCCCTATGCCGGAATTGCCCGTTATTAGCACGCAGTTCTGATCAGGACGCGAAAGGATAAGCTTCAGGACCTCATATTCCTCTTCTCTGCCGATCAATTCGTTATTGCCATATTCGCTGCCATCAAACCGTGAAAGATCTTGACTGTAGCGATCCAGCAGAACTGTGTATCCATAGCGCCACTGGACTCCGATGGAAGGGATTTTTTTCAAATTCTCCCATAGCCAGAATTTCCCCTCATCGATTTTTTGCTGCGCCCTGCCCAATTCCCAAGCAAGAATGCGTGCATATTCCTGCCGACTCAAATGATGCAATTTCAAAAATTCCTTAAGTTTCTCTTCGCTGTCGAAAATTTCTTTTGGAAAATGACGAGCAGAAACTCCGCATCGGGCACAAATACGGTCAAAAACGGGTTTTTTAACCAGCGCTTTAGCGTCAATTTGCAAAAGAGATGTTTTCGTCGAATTAAAGTAAGCAAAAATCGAAACAGTAGCCCAAAGAACGAAAAATATCCCTACCGCAAGAATGTCCAGCGATCCGCGCGCAGCCATGAAAAGCAAAACGAAAGCAAGCAAAGGTGCACTGATCCAGAGAAAAGCAAACAGCAGGCCTAAGAATAAAACTGCAAGAAAAGCCAGAATGCCCAGTAAGATCACAACTATCCTGACAACTGCTCCAACAATGCGCGTCAGCAGATTCTCAAAAAACAGCTCGAATAATTTCCCAGGATGAAAGCCTCTCCAGGTCCGCATTTCCACATCGGCATGCCAAGGAGAAAAAAGCGTCCCTAGAAGTTCCCGAATGGAAAAAAAACACCAAACGAACAAGATCTGGTTCTGCCAAATCTCCATTAGTTCATGTATGCCTTGATTGTAATACCAACTGAAAAGAGTCGGCCGCTTCATAAATGGTTTTATTTTTGTTTTGAAAAAAGTTTTTCCAATAAACTCATTTTACCTCAACGAAAAATGCTTTGCAAATGAGACAAAATCTTACAAATGCGCTAATCAATAAAATAATAATCAGAATTAACTAGTTTATTTCATTAACTATTGTTGCAAAATACCAATTCAAAATATGAGGTAGTGTTATTCATATCCCCACCCAAAACCTTGAATGAGTTAGAATTTCTCCATAGCATCTTATTCGACCCGAGCATATCCGTTATTCTGAGAAGCGCATTGACCGATGAGGGAGAATCCATGTTGTCGTTGTGAAAGGTGCTTATAGCGGAATAATTTTTGCTTAAAATCGCCTTAATCGTTACTTGGTCTTCTTTTTCGGATTGTTCAGCTGTTAAGTAATGAGAGAAATCCACGCTGCCGATGAGCAGCATGTTGGTTGATTTTTCTTGATCAGCAATGTAATTCAAAAGATTGTCGAATTGTTCCTTTGGAATATCCCTTTTCAATATGATTGGAACAACCTTTGCAGTCGGTAGGAAATAAGCCACAAAAGGCAGGATATTTCCAACAGAATGATCACCGCCAATAACATCATTTTCCACTGTCGCAATTTTCTTGGAAATCATCCCGCCTGCAAAATTTTCATCCACATGGACTTTACCTTTTCCCGTTACCCAATCAGCATTTGAAGTTATGATTGGCGAACTTCCTTTTTCCCAATGATTAGGCCCGATAATGACAACCACGTCGACATCTTTCGCCTCCGAAAAAACATCAGCGGCAAATTGTGCTCCAACCATATGGTGAGGAACCACGGCTCCAATCATTTTGCCGTCACACCTTGCAAATCTTTCTCCCTTTTCATCTAAAGCTCGAATAAAATTTGCAGCGTCAAACTTGTCCACAATATTGATATCAGCACCTTTCGGTTTTTCACGCAAAAGCGGCATAGCAACGACTATGCCGCAAATTGCAACGAGCAAGATGAGAGTTATCCTAAAGTAGCGCCACGCTTTTTTTTCCATATGTAGTAACCTCCGCCACCAGCAAGCAGCAGCACGACAATTATGCCACTGACAATGAATGCGAGAATATTTTTCTTTTGTACAATATTTTTAACAACATTTTGCCTTTCTCTTTGCACGGTAATTTTTTGCACAGCAGTTCTTCCATATATTTCCGGCGCATACATTTTATTTGCAACTGCAGGAATAACCGTGAATTCCCCTTGGCTTATCACGCGCGCACGATATGTGAACTGCGTTGTTCCTTTGGGAAGATCTTCCACTGAAATTATCATGCCGTCTTTTGTCACATCTCGGTTATCATTTCCGTCACTCTTACCATTTGTTAGCTGTGCAGCTTCCCCACCTCCGCTTGCTTGCTCATTATTGAAGTTATGATTTATAGGAACTAGTCCTGAAGGTAAGTGATCTTCAATAACCACATATTTATCATCGAAATCACTCTTTACCGAGAGAGTTACATTGACCACGTCGCCAACGGCAAGCGGAGAATTAGTATCCGTACCTTCAGGCTTGTATGATCTTGTTACCACATACCCCTTATTCAGTGCGCCCGCACCTCTATCTGTTCTAAATGCTGTAGCAATTATGGTTGAGTATACATCCCCTGCCCCATCTTTTTTGATCGATATTTGCGATCCATTTGCTTTCAATTTATCCAGAGGAATATTCATTTCATCTATTTGACGATAATCGTTGAATTTTCCTTGAGCAATCTGTTGGCCATCTACAGACACGGTATACGTAGAATTTACATTGGTAGCTTTCCTTAGCCTTGCCCAATCTACGAACGCTTGCAAAACTTGAGCAGTTGCGAAAGTATTTTCCCAACTGCTTCCTTTTCTGCCTTGAGCCAAATATTTTACCGCTCTATCAATTAATCCAGTGTCGCCTTTTCCAGCAATAAGCGCGCGTAGCGCAAGCGCTGTCGAGGCCTCCTTGCTTCCGAAATATTTGAGACCTCCTGCATCCCAGTAAGCGCTTTCACCATTATCCTTAGCAAGACCAGCCAAAACATCAATGCCATTGTCAGCAGAATTCATATCTCCATTATTGGAATTTGCCATTACTGCAAGCGACAAATAATCCGGAGTTAATCCGTTAAAATCCTTTATTAATCTGTCGGGATGGTTGCCTTTTTCTATAATTGAAAGCGCATAAGTTTTTCCTATTTTATCCAAACGCTTTTGGTCAGCAGTAAGCGAATCATCAGAATCACTCTTGATATATGACAGCATGTTATTGTACATCTCATCATCAACAGCATAACCTGCTTTCTTTGCTTTGAATAAATATTCAGCGGCATAGGCGCTTATGAAAGGATTTGTTTTATTGTCTTGACCCCACCAACCCCAACCCCCGCTAGAATTCTGCAGGTCTTTCAATCTGGCTATTCCCTTATTGGCAACATCATCAACACTAATGTCTGTTTTTTTGAATTGGAACAGGTCTTTATTTTGCTTAGAAATTATAGCTGGAACAAAACTGCTTGTCGTTTGTTCTACGCATCCATAAGGATATTCCAAGAGATAATCCATAGCGGAAGAAAGCGACCCAACGAGCGAAGCGGAAACCTCCATCTTTACGGATGATTTGTCGTTGAAAGCATCTTGCGGGAAACTGATCGGGTATTGTCCGTCATTAACCATTGATGTTCCTGAAACTTCTGGGAATCCGAATTTTCTTACGGGAATCTCCAAAACGATTCCGTCGTTTAATTCAGGCCTATCAACTGAAGTCGCTTTGACTGAAAATTTCGCATGCTCGCCTACAGCTTGAGGTGACACATTCCAATAAACCTTGGCAGATTCTCCCTTTGGAACTGTAACTGTTTGAGTAGGATTATCGATTGTTCCGCTATCGAATCTAGCCTCAACATTCATCTTTTGATCACTATCAGAAAAGTTCTGAATCATAGCTCCCAATACTATTTTATCTCCCTCTTGCAACACATTAGGAAGCATCGGTCGCACTATTATATTTTTCGAAACTACAATTTCTGCAGTTTGCTGACCAACTTTTGCATCTGGAGTATCGGCGATGGAAGCGATTACCCAAGTCGTGAGATTATCAGGGAGTTTGAAGCTAACTTTTGCATGTCCTTGGGCATCGGTTTGAATAGATGGATTCCAATATGCAGTATCCTTAAGATCTGTTCGCATATTATCCCCACCCTTGTTATTATGAACCCAAACACCATCAGCAATATAGGTGTGGTAATTTTCAATCTCCAAGTTATATACTGGTGTTTTTTCAAGATGCCACTCAACAGAATAAACTTTTTCGTCGCCATTAACACCCCGCAATGTATCTCCTATTTGGATTTGTCCCGCTTGGCGCCAATCTCCGTTAACCCATAAAATATGGTTCGGTGTTACATGCAGCTTTTCATTTATAATAAGATATCCATTGTCAACCGCTTTTTCAGTGTTTAAAACTTTAGCTGAAACCATTTCTCTTTGATCATCTCCCGCATACGTCAGTACCTTGTCGCCAACCGACACGTCCTCAATATTCTTTTTGCTACTGTCCGCCATCAATACTTGCGTGCCCTTTCCAAAACATCCACCACTTTCTGCGCCGAATGAACTTATTCCTTCAAGAGAATACGAGCTTGAAGTACCATCTCCTCGCTGATACCAAAAAGTATCGAAAATATCTTGGGTATTTGAGTCAGCTAATTCAGAAAGTGCCTTGTCAATTGCCCAAACAGCAGTATCTGCAGAAATCGGATTTCCATTTGAGTCTGTCGTGGCAACATCAACTACCGCCATATCGCCAGGTCCGTATGTATCACGATCAGGTTTTATACTTACGTTTATTTTTTTTGATACAGCAGACACAATTAAATCGGAACTATCACTGTCAATATCCCTAGCGCCAAAAGTCGAAACATTTGCAAAAATGTTCGGAATGTCGTCATCTTGAAGTTTTTCACTAATCGTAGTTTGAGTGCCAGAAATATGAATAACCTGATATCTTCGAGTTCTTCCTCTTTCCATTGTCAGGAACGCATCTCTATCTGCTACATTGGATAGAACAGTAAGTCGAGCAGTATCGCCTGGATTATATTTTTCTTTATCAGCTTTAACTGTAATTCCCGAAGAACCTTCACCCGCATCACTGTACCTGCTATATTCACTTGGAGAATAAGCCCATACTGAATATGTGTTTTGAACTATATTTCCTCGAGGATCTTTTGCCTGCAAAGTTATTTCATAAAGTCCAGTTTTTGAAGGAGTGAACGAATAGACAAATTCTCCGTTTCCACTATTAGTATTCTGATCTGGCAAATCCTCCTTTTCCTCCTCATATGTTGTTTGCCCATTGTCATCCGTCTTTTCTTTCCAATGCGACCAATGCGTTTTGACCGTAACAGGCATGCCACTTGAAACTGTTTTGCCATCCTTATCCTCAACAATAAAAGGCATAGCAAGTTTGTTGCCGACTTGAGCACCCCAAGAGTAGTCTTTTTTGTAGATTCCGAATTCTCCAGCTCTTACCAAAACATTTACGGTAGAAACAGACGGCCTTCCGCTCTCATTAACATACTCCGTTTCTATAGTGTAAACCTTGCTTGTTTCACCCTCTTTAGTAAGCGGCGTTTTATATGTAATAGTTGCGTCGCCACTTTCATTTAATTTTGCAGTTCCATCAAAAACATCTTGGCCATCCCAAGACCAGTGCCACTTTCCACTTGGGTCAAATTCATCTCTGAACCCATAGTCTCCATAGGATGAGGAATACACTGTATATTTTACGGTTTCACCAGCAAGCGGTTGGCCTGAAAAATATCCTCCGTGCACATTGACATTTATATCGTCTCCAGCAGTTAAGATCGCATCACTACTTGTGGCTTCAAGGCCGTATTCGGGTTTAACAAATTCCTCCACATCAAAACTTACAGTATTATTTCCCCAGTTGTTATCGCCATCCTTGCTTTTCACGACCAGAGTATAGTTATCAGGAGAAACATCAGCTGGCAAAGTAAATTGCCCATCAATTGTTCCTTTGTCTGAAATGGTGAAATTCTGTGAAGCAATTTTGGAAGAATCATCATATCCCTTGATTATCTCTGCCATCACTTTTCCTTGAGCCAAAGTGAAAACAGCATCATCTTCCTGTCTGATTATTGCCTTGAATTTAACAACATCTCCTGGGCGATATAGCGGCCTATCAGTGAAAACATAGTATTGATTGTTTAAGTTTTTTTTATCAAAAGCCGTGTAATTGCTGTTGTTCAGGTATTTATAATTCAAAGGCAAAATAGACTTGTTGCCATTGCTTTCAACAACGGCAATATCAGCATCTTGAGTGGCTTTTACTTTTGCGATTCCTTCGTTGTCGGATGTTTCGGTTTCTATCTGCTTAATTCCATTTGTGAGATTATAAACAGTAACCGATGCGCCGGAAATTAATTTCTTTGTCCGAAAACTCTGATTCCATATAATGATTTGGTTTTCACCCTCGGAAGCTATCGATCCCACATCCGTTCTAATGACAAATGCTTGCCCGATAGTTCCGTTTAAATTCGCCTGTACAAACCAAATTCCATTATCCCCAACCGAAAGAGGCAAATTTGAATCGTTATCAGCGCTTACCTGATAAGTAGTCTGACTCACCTGCGTCAATTTTGTGACATCAACCGAAGTATTTTTTTGTTCGTATTTATCATTGTGAACCAAATAATTCATCAAATCATCATATGTGGCTTGATAGGTCGTTACCGTTGCGCTGCCGGAAATTCCCACACTTCCAATCCTTATTGTTGGAGCGTCAGTTGAAGCGATCTCAATAAGACCACCTTGTTCGTAATTATTTGTCTTATACAAAAAGACGGCTTTTTCTTCATCTTTAGCCAATGCGGTTGGCGTTGAAATATTTCTTGCTATCTGATTCTTGTGTTTTGCAACAAAAAAAGCGACCATCACAACGGACAAAATCGCCAAAAAACCAACAAGAATAACCTTACTTTTTGCGGTCATATTTTTTAACAATCAAAATTTTATTTTTTATTATTGACTTCAATATAACATGGATCATTACCTTTGCATATATTACGATCTTTGAAAAATATAACTTTTCATTTCAATGCAAACTGCACGTTAAAAACTGCTTTGCAAATTGGCATAACTGGGTTATATTATATGTAATGGCAAGAAAGACATTATCCTCATCGGATTATCAAATATTCCTATATAAAGTGCTACTCTGGCTTTCTTTTTGCTGGAGTGGTTTCATTTTGGCTCTTGCAGGATATTTCTACGCCTCAGTCGCTTGGGCATTCTTTTTCATCGGAGCGTTTTTCATTTTCAGACAGGCCAAGAAGAAACGTGTTTCACTTAAGCCATCGTGGGAATTATGGGTCGTAAGCATAGCAGTCCTGACAGCAGCAATTGTCTTTTCTTTTTTTACTACCCCGACAATCTTTTCCGGGCGCGATCAAGGCTCCATAAGCGAAGCAGCTATCCGTCTTGCCCAGAATCACAAGCTAACATTTTCAACCCCGGCAAGCGAGGCTTTTTTCAAACTGCATGAAAGCGGGCGGGCTTTGAATTTTCCGGGGTTCTACTACACCAGCCAAGGCAGCCTTACCACTCAGTTTCCGCTTGTTTATATCGTCTGGCTAGCTCTTTTTTATGCGCCTTTAGGTCTTAACGGACTGATAATTGCCAATGCCGTATTGTTTGTTTTTTTCCTGCTTTCATTTTATCTGCTCGTCCGACTGTTTACCAACATTGGAATCGCTGCTCTGGGGTTGCTTTTCGTGCTCACATCCTTCGGCATGACTTGGTTCGTAAAATTTACCTTGAGTGAAAACATGGCCTTGATGCTGCTTTGGATTTCCATCTTAACCCTGATGCTTTTCATTTATCAGCAAAGGAAGCTGCATCTTTTCTTGCTTTTTGCCTCTTCAGCACTTCTTTCCTTCACTCGCATTGAAGGCTTCGCTTTTTTTGTTGTACTCATACTGATCCTTGCTCTAAACAAAGATACGCGCAAATATCTCAGCAGCAATTCTTGGATTTATGTCTTTTTGCCGATCTTGTTCTTTGCAGGTATCTTTTTGGCAAATGCCGCCAATGACATGGCTTTCTATAAAGAATTGGCCAAAGCTCTTCTGCCTACGATCACTTTACCCAAAGCTTCTTATCTGGGACAAATCACCCATATGGTGTTGCCCAGTTTTTACCTTCTGCGCATATTCGGGGTCTATGGCATGCTTAGCTTTTTTATTACTGGAACTTTCGGACTCCTCGTACTGGCAATCCGCAAAGATCTATATAGGCTCATTCCTTTTTTTGTCGTCGCGCCAACCATCGTTTATTTCGTCAATTCCAACATTTCTCCTGACCACCCTTGGATGCTGCGGCGCTTCATTTTTTCCTTGCTGCCGGGCGCTATTTTCTATTCTCTTTTGCTTATTGACTCTTGGATCAAAAAACATGCTGAGTCTGGCTGCGGCTTTATTTTAAAATCAACGCCCTATCTTTTGGTAATCATACTTTTAGGCATGAATCTTCCCGCCTTCACAGCATACGCGACATATTCCGAAAACAAAGGTTTGCTAGAGCAGACGAATGCGCTTGGACAGCAGTTCCAACCTGATGACCTTATTCTAGTCGACCAAAAAGCTTCTGGGGATGGCTGGAACATGATCACTGGCCCGATGAGTTTTGTCAGCAACAGGAATACGGTGTATTTCTTCAACGTTCAGGATTTGAACAAGCTAGATCTCAAACCTTTCAATACAATCTATCTGATCGTTCCCGACAGCAACACTGAAACATACACCAACAGTACATTCGCCACCCGATTGACTATTAGAAATAGTTATTCGCTAAGCACTGACAGATTGAGTGTCAGCACTAATGACCCGAACAGCTTGCTCTCACTGCCAAAAAAGAAAACGATTACCGTACAAGGGAAGATTTTCACTATCTCCAAACAATAATCTTATGTTCGATTTTACTTCAGAAATCAAACTCAACAAGTACTGGGAAAAACGCTATCGCGTCTCTCAAGCTGTCTTATATTCAGCATTCTTTTTGCTTGCAGCATATTTTGCCTCGCGCATCCTGTTTCCATCCTATATGTTCAACTACACTTTCGGAGCCACGGGCCTAAGCAACAACATCTTGAATCCACGTGATGCCAAACAAAACTCCCTGGCTAGTGGCAATTTCACAGGAAACTCGCCGATGCTTTTCAACGTGAATCAATTGGGAAATTTCTCCAAAGCCACCCTAAGCCTGACTCTAGTCAAAAATTCCCCGCTTCTTGGAGACGCTTCTTTTGTTGTGCAAAAGTCCTTCCAAGCATTCTTTTATCCAACCGGGGCTGCGCTCGGATTCAAAAATGGTAGCCTTTTGAAAAATGCAAATGATTATTACATCGTATCGGATGGAGCCTTGCGCAAATTTTCTTCTGCCGAGCAATGGCAAACGCTAGGCTTCAATGATTCCGCATTCATGACAGTGGGCACGACGGATCTTCAATATAATGCTTTGGGCGAGGATATCCGCAATCAGGAATATCCAAATGGTCTTATTTTCAAAATCAAAGACGTTTATTACCAACTCAACAACAAGCAGCTACAGCCATTCACAAGCACTAATGCTTTCCTTTCACAATACGCTCAGACTCAAGCTATCAACAAGGATGCTTCTTTTCTGACACAATTCCCCCTTGCTGACACATACTTGGGCTATGCTGACGGCACACTGGCATCCATAGGACAGTCGGTCATCATCCTGAGCAACGGCAAATACTACCCTGTAGACAGTCCCCAGACATTCACTGGCCTGGGCTATGACTGGAATGACGTTGTGCCAATCACTTCCGACGAACTTGCGCTCTACAATCGCCAGAAGCAGTTCAATGATACAAACCCGCATCCAGATGGTGCAGTGTTTTTCGATCAAGACAAAAAGGAATATTTCTATGTCTCCAACCAACAGAAATTGCCCCTCAAAACTGCGGCTATCGCCGCCTCTTATTTAGCCAATCGCAAACCGATCATCGTTGATAGCAAAAGCCTGACAACCCAAAGCGCTACTTGCGCTCTGGAAAAAAATCTTTGGCC
>DASVYU010000026.1:0-7392 GCA_036391995.1 Patescibacteria group bacterium | reverse complement strand
AGGTACAATGCTCCAGTTTGTAGAGTTTGGTCATCATAAAATCACCTCCTTTCTTCGGGGTGATTTTATTGTAACCCAAGAGCTACGCTCTAAACGCACACACCAGCTAACGCTGGTGGTTTACCGGGTTAAATAAAAGCGGTCAGACATTTCTGTCTAACCGCCCAACAACAAAACATTCAAAGAAGCTCAGCTGTGGAGGATTTTCCACACCGCATTAAACTTCTTGAGATAGCATTGCGTCTCGGGGAGCACATGGCTTTCCCATTCCCCGCGATAAATCCTTATGGCCCTGGCAGCCCTGCTCGCTCCGCCGTTATATGCCGCAGCCAGGTATTTTCCCATAGCTTCGGGATGCTTCCTGAGAAACTGCCTATGACGCACAGGAAGATACGAAAGATCCGAATCAAACAGCAGCAAGGACGCCTTGGCAGCATTGCGATGATTCTCCATGCCACGCACGAAATCACGGTCCAACCCTGCCTGATCATACTGCCTCGAAACACTGCGGTATGTCCTGGGCATGAATTGGAAAAGCCCGCGCGCACCAGCAGGAGAAACGCTATATGCATACGCCTTGTTGCCATTGGCTGCCGCGATCACCAACACCTCATTCATGAGCTGCCTGACCGGTTCGCCTCTCTGGAATCTGCCTGGATCGATATGCTCGATCAAAGAAAGCGTCAGAGCTACATCTCTGGGGACAGCGTCAGCAACCAATCCGCCGTAAGCCCTGGACATGACCAATGCTAAGCGCAAATCCATTTCGGCACCTTCGAGGTTACTGCGCAGATATTCCAGCCCGGCATCGCGCATCTTGGAAGTGTCTATCTCTTTTGTGTAAGGAGTATAGACGACTTCCTGGAACACTTTGCCGCTCTTCACAACACGCTTGAGAGCCTGCAAAACATATCCATCAGGATAAACGACATCGAAAGCCGTGTTTACCCCATTGGATTTCCCGCTGCTTATGGCAAATCCTTTCGGTGCCTGCTTGCCCTTCTGCTGCAGCTTGATGATCTCAATCTTCCTGTCAGCGATATTCTCAACCGCCAGCAGAACATTGAAATCCTCGAGCCTTTGAGTCTTCCATTCTTTTCGGCTCTTGCCAGCCTTGCCGTTGTGTACAGTCCGCTCGCCGATGTAGTAGCCAGCATCCCAATCTTCCAGCATTTTCTGAGCCCTGGTAATGTCGCTCATAACATCGAAATCGACAGGCTTTTTCTGTTTGAGCGATTTCTGGGAAAGCTGCTTTTTTGGCTTGATCTGCGGCCTTTCTTCCGCTTTCTTTTTGCACCCAACCATGAGCGCAAAGACAAGAATAACTACAGTAAGTACTGCAATGAGAAAAATAGCTTTCTTGGTCATGACGACCCCCTTTCAATATTGACTGCTTTTGATTATGAAAGAACATCAAACAATACATGAATTTTTGCCTTTTGTCAATATCAAGAAAATAAACTTTGAGCACACAAAAACATGGCCTTATTGAGCCATGTTTTGCTAAGTGGATAAAAAAGAATTTTACAAGCCGAACAGTTTCAAGAATTTAGCCTTTTTCATGACATTGCCCATGGCATCTTCCGCGGCCATGATGATTGGGTTCATGAAAGGCCATGGCGTGAGACTCGGATGTGCGATGTAATTGAATTTGAGCATCTTGAGAACATTAAGCTTAAGACCGATAGCAAAACTGGCTACTTCCGCTGATGCGATCACGCCTTTGCCAAATGCCTCATAGCCGACCAGTCGCAGCATGGGTCCCGCAAAAATGAGTTTTACTTCCAATGGCTGATGCTCGGCCAGATCCTTGTAGACATCAGTCGTTTCTGATTTGCCAACAATAACCCATTTGAATCTTTTCCTAGCTTCAGCTTCAGTTAGTCCTGCTCCGGCATATTCCTTACCCAGAGTTTGAAAAGCAAATGCTCCAGTTGTTCCATTGTAGGAAATCGGATAGCCCGCAATTTGAAAACCGACAATTTTGGATTGTTGGATGGCGCTGCTGGCCAGCGGCGAAGGATGATATTCCCCCATCACTGCCGAAAGAGGCACACAGCAATCTCCGCACGCAAAAACATTCTTCACATTAGTGCGCATTTTCTCATCCACAACAACTCCCGATTTTGTGTGTTTTATCTTTGTCCCATCCAAAATTTCAATGTTAGGACACACTCCAGCCGCCACAACAATAATATCGGTTTTGATCTTTTCTTTTTTCCTGCCTTTTTTGATGATCACTTCTTTTTGCCCGCCTCTGGCATCTGAAATTTCAGTGACTGAAGTATTGAACATAACATTGACGCCATTCGTTTCCAAGTGTTTCACAATCTTCTTGGAAAATTCCGCATCAGCCAAAACAGACGAGATGGTTTTCTCGCGCTCGACAAGATTCACTTCCATACCAAGATGCCTGAGCGCCCCAGCCATTTCAATGCCGATCACGCCTGCACCAATCACTAATGCGCTTTTAGCTTTGGAAACGCAGCCCAGCACGCACTCCGCATCGTGGCTTGTGCGCATAGTGAAAACGTTTTTTCCGTCGATGCCTGGAACCGGCGGTTTAACTGGACTTGCACCTGTTGCAATGACCAAATAATCATATTTAAAAGCATTGCCTTTGTCAGTCAGAACCTGTTTTTTGCGCGTGTTTATTTTCACAGCTTTTTCATGCACAACTTTGACGCCATAATTTTCCGCCATGCTGTCAGGCTGGATGGCGTCTTTGATTGTCGCTTCGCCAGTAAAAACATAAGGGGTGGTGCAGCGGCAATATATGTCAGGCTCATCAGAAAGCGCAATCGCTTCGAATTTTCCTGGCTTTAGCTGGCTCGCCACGATCCCGCTGAACATGCCAGCGCCGCCGCAACCGATGGAAACTATTTTTTTCTTTTTCATTTTATTTTTTGTTTTTAGACAAGATTATTCCCTGATCCATTTATGATTCTAGCATAGAACATGAAACTAAAAAAACGACCAAGACACAAGTTGACGGTCGCAAAGTTGTGCCTGATAATTTTTTATTTTTCTAAAAATAAAAACAGCGGAGAGGTCCAATGACCAACTCCGCTCCTCAATCAGATTCCTTGCAATGATTCGCTCACCATCCCATGACCTTGCCAATCAAACCCTCTGATCCATCCGAAAATTCATTCAGCAATGGAGTGGCGAATTTACCGCCACAACAACTGCATTCATATTCGGTGTCTTGAGCTAACCCGTCATGTATCGCAAGGCAATGTGGACATATGACTTCCACTTTTAAAGGCATTTTTAAAGATCCTCCTTTTGTGTATTTCGAGCAATTATTTGCGCGATTGTTTATTTAAGCATTGTTTTTTAAATATGTCAATCAAAAAAGCAAAAAATGCCTATTTAAAGGCATTTTCATACTTGCAAAGCATGGAAATCCAGGAGGACGGTCTTCCATTTAGTTATGCGGAGTGGACATAGACAAAAGAGGGGCGGATTCACCCCTCTCGGTTTTTCAGCACACCTGATAAAGAACCATCTCTAGTCCGAATTTCTCGGAACTAAAGTCGCGGATCGATTTTGAAATAGCTGCACGCTCTTCCTCCTCGAGCGAAAGAGTAAGTTTCTTTTCCAAGATCCTTATAGCTCCCTTGATTTCCTGCACCCTGTCACGCATCGCCTCATCTTTTTGCTGCCGCAGCATTTTCAGCTCGGCCTCATGCCGCGCTTTCGCTAATTGCAAAAGTTCCTCAGCCAATTCAATTCTCCTTGTCGCACTAAAGCCAGCATTTTTTACCATGTCCCTATCTCCTTTCTAATTGCCCCAGCCGGCAATGGGCTTGGGCCTGATTTCCTTTCCGCATTTTATGCAGAAATATTTGTCATTAACCCGGACTACTTTTTCTCCACACTTAAGACATGTTATGTACCCTTCCATGACCACCTCCTTTTTAAAGAACTGTCGAGCATTTCCAAACAAAAAAACTCCTCATCTTTATGCGCACGATATTAAAAATATCCCGCGAAAGGACGAGGAGTCTTAGACCCGCTTCGTGGTGCCACCTTTCTTTTGGGAAAAATAAAAACGCCGGAAAGGCGCCATATCTTCCTACTCATCAACTCAGCCATTCCTTGAAGGAATCGACATTGATTATCCCATGGTTACGGAGGATACCGGGCTTCCACTAACGCAGAAACCACCTTCTGCAATCCATTGCAGCAAACCGGACCCAGCCCCGAATTTCTTCGGGATCCGATTCATAGGTTTTATTGTTTGCAAGTATGCTGGTTGAAAGATATCAGATTCGCATATGCTTGTCAATTGGGTTGTTGAATAGAGAGCAATTAAATTAAATAATACATATACAAAGCCTTTTTATAATAGCGCTAGACTTAGTTAATAAATTTTAAAAAATAAAAACGGGAGCTGCTTTTAACAACTCCCGGGTAGAAAATAACATTTAAAAATTCATTGAGATTTCATTTGCAAATCTCCCGATGAAAAACTACCCACCGAAAAGCTTAGCAAAGAAACCTCTTTTTTTCGGGGGCATAGGATTGCGTTTGGCTTTGCGAAGATTCCGGCAACACAACCCATAGCATTTTTCATGCACGGGATGTCCTGCCCAGAATTTTATCTTCTTCCCAAGCGGTTGCCTGCAGTACCAACAGATCAACCCACTATCACCGTTACCCCTTCTGTTTTTCAGTCTCATGGCAATCTCCCCGCACTCACGCCGATCCAGTCACCTGAAGTATGGACGTTTCGCGCGAGTTGAATGGCCTTTGATTTTTCCGTGCCTATCCCACGCGATGTATGATCCTTCAGGAACACGCCAGAACCAGCAGTAGAAGCGCTCCTTTATGTTATACCAGATGTCTTGGAGTGACACCCATCCAAACCCCGGATTCCTACGGTTCGTAAGAATTCCCGGGAGCCCCTTGCTTCGTCCGCAGCCCTTGCGACGACGGTGACGTCTGTGACTCATAGTCTGCCTCCTCTTGCGAGTTAGGCAGGAATAAGCCGCCAAATTTGGTTGGCATTGTTTTCGTTACGCCAGAGCACCATAGCAGCATGGCGATCACGGCTCCACTGCGCCACATCCAGTACGAGATTTCCCGGTCTTGAAATTATTTGCACCCTATCTGGCCCATCCGCCTGTCTGACACGCCACTGCTGGTTTTCACCCAAATGCCGCTGAAATTGATAAACTTCTCCACCAGGATCACCCGAATTACGACAATCATCAAGCACTTTTAAACTGTGCTTATTGATGATCTCATAGAAGCCATCAGCACGAGGAATAAAGGCCCACATCTGGTTGGCGGCGCCAGGCTTAAGAAAACCTAAACCGAGACGAGCGCGATCATGATGTCTAAAGTCAAGAACTTCCAGAACCCTATTGCTGTCACAATGCGTCGGAGACAAATAGTAGTACTTAACAAGTCTTTTCATGTTCTTTCTCCTGTCTTGTGAAAAGCATGTCGCACATAACAAGCGTGCGATCATCTTTTCCGTTGGCGGGAACTATTCCCATTGGCATCGGCGGTCATCTAATCATGACCCTGCGATAAAATAGACTACTCCTCCTTCCTCCTTGTTTTCAAGGGACGTTGTTTGAAACAGTCTTTATTGACCATTCATCATCATAATGACAAACAATGCGCAATTGTCAAGTATTTATAATTTTTTTAAACAATAAGTAAAAATCCCAAAAGACAGTTCTCCGTTTAAAGTGGATATGCAAAACAAAAAATACCTATTTAAATAGGTATTTTTTGCCTAACGCACGCAATTGTGAAGCTTGCCTACCTCTGGCGGGATGTTAGAACTTTGTTTATGAAAATTAGGAACTATATCCATATTCCGGGCCTATCCATTTGATTTCTTCAGCCAATTCAATGATGATCCCCTCTGGTCCGCGTAGGTAGCAAAGCTTGTAACTGTTTTCGTAGGTTTGCACCTCGCTGAAAAATTCCACACCCTTATTTTTCAATTTAGCAACGATTGCGTCGATATCTTCAACTGCGAATGCGATGTGACGGATTCCCAGAGTGTTCGCTTGCGGAATCTGAAAGCCGTTTTCGTCCGATGGTGAATAGAATTTTGCCAATTCTAGGCTTGTCTGGCCGTCTGGAGTCTTCAGCCACGCAACCTCCGATTTGACGCCCTCCAGACCGACTATCTGATCAAGCCATTTTCCTTCCAATTCAACTTCGTCTTGGAATTCAAACCCCAGATCAAGAAAGAATGCCTTGACAGCAGCAAGATCATTCACAACTATCCCCACATGATCTATTTTTTGCAATTTCATAATTCATACAAATACTGATTAATTTCTCTGTATTACAAGTTAAAACTTTATATATTGCCCAATATATTGCCCACAAAAAACAGGACTTTATCAAGTCTTGTTTTTTCATGCACGGGCCAGGGTACATGCTTCGAACCAACATTTTGGAAAATTGGGATATTGTTGAGGCGAGATTGGAGCGAGCAAGCGCACTATTAAAGAAAATTTAGACTACTCACATATTCTTTCATATTGGACATCTGAATCTATTTTTGCAAACACTATTTGCCAGAGATGATGCGTTTTAGCTAGTGCTGTTCCAGGACAACATAAAAGATAATATTTCCATAAACGATAGAATCGCTCATCATAGTTTTGTTTTAAGCTTTCCCAGTTTTTATCGAAATTCTTAAACCATTCAATCATAGTTCTATGATAATCCTGGGTGAAATCATGCCAATCAACAACGTATAACAATCCCTCAGTTGCAGTTGTGATTTGCTTGGCTGAAAGAGCAATCGAACCAGGAAAGATGTATTTATCAATCCATGGATCATTTTTGATTTGTGATTCGCTTATACTAATTGATTGCACTAGAAATAATCCGTCGGGGTTTAAGCAATCACTTATTATCTGAATGAATTCGCGATGGTTTTTGTGTCCCACATGTTCCATCATTTCAATACAAACAACACGATCATATTTGCCAACAACTTCCCTGTAATCCTGATTAATAATTTCAACGCTTGATCCAGCGCAATATTCTTTCGCGTATTCAGCGTGAGCCTTGGATGTTGTTACGCCTGTCACATTAACGCCATATTTATCCGCTGCATATTTGGCAAAGCCACCAAAGCCGCAACCTATTTCTAGCAATTTCATTCCTGGTTTTAGTTTCAGCTTTTTGCAAATCAAATCAATCTTCGCTTCCTGCGCTTCGTCTAGGTTGGTTGCATTTTTCCAATATCCACAACTATAAAGCAAGTGTTTATCTAAAGTTCCAATAAAGATATCATTTCCAATATCATAACTCTGTTTTATGTCATTGGCTGATCTTCTTTTTGTTTGACGATTTATCAGTAGCGGTGCGATCAAGTGTAATTTATCAGCAAAAGGAACTCCCAGG
>DASVYU010000025.1:0-5139 GCA_036391995.1 Patescibacteria group bacterium | reverse complement strand
ACGCATGTTCTCCATCAGATGCGAGAAGAGATTGAAAGCTTCGCGCTTATATTCAACCAAAGGATCCCTTTGCCCATAGCCACGAAGACCTATGCCCTGCCTCAAATAATCGATTTCATCCAAATGATTCATCCACAGCGTGTCGATGGTTTGCAAAATGACAGCTTTTTCCACTTGCCGCATGACTTCAGGAGTGATTTCTTTCTCCTTCTGCGCATAGGCTTCTTTGGCTTTGCCCATGATGTAGCCGGAAAGCAGAGTGATCTTTTCAGCAGCATTCTTGGATTTGTCATTCCTTATCGCTTCCAACTGCTTCTCATCTTCAGACGAAAAAGCAAAAATATTCTGGATTTCAGCCGCAACCAAAGGGATGTCCCAATGTGCTTCTTCATCTATGCAGTGCACTGACACATTGCGTTCGATTTCTTCTTCGACATAATGCATGACTTCTGGCTTGGCATCCTCCATAGCCAGGATTTCCTTGCGTTTCTTGTAGACGACTTCGCGCTGCTTGTTCATCACGTCATCATAGTCCAGCACATGCTTTCTGATGTCGAAATTGTAGCCTTCAATCTTGGACTGCGCGCTTTCTATCGTTTTGGAAATGAGCGCATTCTGAATCGGCTGATCTTCAGGCAATCCCAAAGTATCCATCATGTTCTTGAGCTTGTCGCCGCCGAATCTGCGCATAAGCTCATCTTCCAGTGAAACATAGAACTGTGTCACGCCCGGATCGCCTTGGCGGCCAGCACGTCCGCGCAGCTGATTGTCGATTCTGCGTGCTTCGTGGCGCTCCGTACCTATGATGAAGAGTCCGCCCAATTCGCGCACACCCTCTCCCAGCTTGATGTCCGTTCCGCGGCCCGCCATGTTGGTAGCAATCGTAACAGCTCCCTTTTGGCCTGCATTCTGGATGATCGAGGCTTCCTTTTCGTGATGCTTGGCATTCAATACTTCATGGGCAATACCTTCTCGTGAAAGCAAGGCGCTCAGATATTCGGATTTCTCAATTGCAATCGTACCCACCAAGGCAGGCTGGCCTTTTTCGTGAACTTCTTTGATGGCTGCCACAATAGCATCGAATTTGCCTTTTTCAGTTTTGTATATCACATCAGGCAGATCTTTTCTGATCGCCTGCTTGTTGGTCGGAATTTCCAGAACATCCAGCTTATATACTTTGGAAAATTCTTCTGCGCTCGTCGAAGCTGTTCCTGTCATGCCGGAAAGCTTTTCGTACATGCGGAAATAATTCTGGAAAGTGATGGTCGCAAGAGTGCGGGATTCTTTCTGAACTTCCACGCCTTCTTTGGCTTCGATCGCTTGGTGCAAGCCGTCGCTGTAGCGGCGTCCTTCCATGAGGCGCCCTGTGAAATCATCCACGATGATCACTTGGCCATCTTTGACGACATAGTCGCGATCGCGCTTGAAAAGCACTTCGGCTTTGAGCGATTGTTCCAGATGATGCACATAGTTGATCTTGCCAACCTCATAGATGTTACCTACTCCCAAGGCCTGCTCTATTTTGGAAATCCCATTGTCCGTCAAGGCCACAGCTTTCATCTTTTCATCGACTTCGTAGTCTTCCTTCTCGCGAAGACGCGGCACGATCTGCGCAAAGCGCTGATAAAGCTTGGTCGATTCAGCATCAGGCGCGGAAATGATCAGTGGAGTCCTGGCTTCATCGATCAAAATGGAGTCCACTTCGTCCACGATTGCGAAGTTGAGAGGCCTTTGCGACATCTGCTCGAAAGACTGCACCATGTTGTCGCGCAGATAATCAAAACCGAATTCATTGTTTGTTCCATATGTGATGTCGGAAGCATAAGCCTGCCTTCTGGAAATCTCAGAAAGATTCTCCATTTCCACGCTCACTTCATTGGAGTCGATGATTCTCGGTTCGTAGACATAGGAAACGTCATGCATGATGCAGGCAGTCGTGAGTCCCAAAAAATTGTAGACGCTGCCCATCCAATTGCAGTCGCGTTTAGCCAGATAATCATTGACTGTCACCACATGCACACCTTTGCCGGAAAGCGCATTGAGGTATATCGGCAAAGTCGAAGTCAGCGTTTTTCCTTCACCGGTTTTCATTTCAGCAATTATGCCTTTGTGCAAAGCGATGCCTCCCAGCATCTGCACATCGTAGTGGCGCTCGCCGATCACGCGCTTGGCAGCTTCGCGCACAACTGCGAAAGCTTCCGGTAAAATTTCATCCAAGCTCTCACCTTTGGCCACGCGTTCCTTAAACTCAGGTGTCTTGGCTTTGAGTTCATCATCCGAAAGCTTAATCATCGCTTCTTCAAACGAGTTTATTTTTTCCACGATCGGACGCAGCTTGTTCACTTCCCTTTCATTCGAGCCGAAAATTTTCGAAAATAATGCCATAATCAGTTGAAAGTTTATAAAGTTATAAAGTCTGTAAAGCAAAAACAAAAGCCCGTAGGCCAACCTTTTTATTACGCTACAAACATCAAATTCTTCGCTCATTCTACAGCAAAAATAGACCTCAGTCCAACATCTTGACTTTTTGGCAAAATAGGAGTATAATTTAATATTGCTGTGTGACAGCAAACATCACGCCCTTTCGGGCAAAATGGAGGTTTCAAATGAAACAAGTTCTTTCCACCCTCGTCGCGCTGTTTTGTCTTTCCTCGGTAGCATTCGCCGCCTGCACTCCCTCTCCGGGCAAGTCCTGCAATGGCGCTTACGAGCTGTCTGGTAGCATGGGCACCCTCGCTCCGGCGCAGCTTACCATGCAAACAGCCAATTCTGCCCAGGAAGAGATCATCAGGATCATTCCCGTACATGAGCGTCTCGAACGGATGACTGAGCAGTACAAAGCACAGTGGAAAAAGGAGAATGAGCAAGCGTTCTTCCGTGACCTCAAGCTTGCCGTCACCTATTTCGAAAATGGGCAAGGCACCAAAGCCCGGCGCCTTCTTGATGACTGCAAGGTTTATGCCAAAGAAGCCGGCATTCCTTTGCCCGATGCTTTTGCGGAATTTCGCAATGTAACTCGCGCCAAGGAGGCTCTGGAAGATCACTCCAGCTACCGCATCGGCAACGAGTCTCCGAACGGCAGCTACCTTAGGGCAGCCATGGATGAAATGACCGAGGTGGCAGCTTTTGAAAAAGAAGCCACCAAGAAAAATAAGACAGAAAAGGAGGCGAAAAAGAAATAGCAGCCAGCGAGCTGCACAAAAGGGCGATCCGAATCCGGACCGCCCTTTTTTCATATCTTAGAAACTAATTTGTGAATTTGAAAGTTTTTATTATTTCTTTCATGTCCCACTTAGAGCAATTTGAAAAGAATACCAATTCCAGATCCTTTTCAGGCACGAACATTCTGACTTCTTCATTTGCACATAAGCCTGCCGACAGCACATAGGAGCCGGTTATGTTTCCAGAAGTCATCCCTTTAATGTCAGACACTTGGTCGCAAGCTGCTTTTTCAAGACACGCTTTATTGTCATTCTCATTTTTCTTGGCGTCAATCATGACCTCTTCGCCAGCTTTAGATATCAAAGAAAGTGTGAATGTGTCCTTGTTTTCATTTTCTATCATCGCTTTTTCAAACGTGATAACATCCCCCTTCACTTCCGCTTTTCCATCAGCTGGATATTTGAACTCGAATCCATATTTCGCATTCGTATACGTCTGCCAAGATGCGGCTTCGTCACTCTGCGTGCTGACAACCGGCACTCCTTCGCAATAAGCCGTGTATTTCTTGACTTCAACAGGAATAGGATTATCTTGGGTAGCTTTTTTCAATTGGGCAACAAGCTCAGGATTTGCGTCAACAATCTTAAGTTTTTCATTGATCGAATTCCCGTTTCCAAATTTCAGCTGCAATGGAAGTTTGGCTTGATCATCCTTTGAAACTGCAAACAGCCATTCCTTGTCAGCATATGATGTGTCATACACATACCACCCACGCACGGTCACGTTGCCAGTCCAAGTAGGACTGCTGCAAGTATCATCAGGATTACCGGAAACCAGTTTCCATTCCGATATATCGCTAGGATTATTTTTTTGAAACTGTTGGTTTTGCTGCTGAGTTTGAGGTGTTGGCGATTGAGCAACTGGGGTTTTTTGTTCCGGAATCTGTTCTTTCTTTCCTTGCAACCAGAACATTCCTCCAACCACAAGCGCGAGAATGATGATGATTCCGATTGCCAATTCGCTGGCGATTTTTTTGTTTTGCATAATGCTTATTTGTTTGAAGCGTTAAGAATATCCGATGTCTGCTGCTCAGACCTTATAGCAGCATCCATATCATCCTGACAAGCTTTCTGGATAGTCAATTCGCTGTCGTATTTTTCCTTGGACACCGCATAGTCCTGAAAACCTGTGCTTGGATTATTTATATCCAAAGACTTGATCGTACGTGAATCCCGTTGGTTCGGATATTGGCTTTTCGGACGAGGCAGTGGATTCTCGTATGCGTATATCCAATCATTATAACAAGGACCTGGAGAATCCATAGTGTCTATTTTCGCAAAAAGAAGCTCTCCTCCCTGCCTACCGACCAAATAGAAGTGGTATGCCACAGGATCCTGTTTGTGGATAGCTTTAAGCTCATTTGTCTTGGTGTTCAGACTGTAGACATCCGCACTCACGTTGTTGGTATCCGAAGAAATACCTGTCCGGCTTTCGTCCACAAAATAGACAATACCAGGATTCAATCCGTCAGCAATAGCTGTGATGTATGCGACTTTTTTTCCCTTGTCAGGACCAGGACTTGAATCGACAGGAGAATTTGCGTAGTCCGTTATTTTTTTTACGAAATCCGCATTTTCTTTGGACAGCGAGCTATATTGCTTCAGGAAATCGTCCACGAGATATCTCATTGAGTCGACAACATCCTTGTTGGCAGCAGCTGTGGATTGTGAAGCTTGTTTTTGAGAGACTGAAGCCTGAGCATCTGCCTGCTGCGACTGGGTCTGAACTACCGTTTTAACTGGCGCTTGTGCTTTCTTTCCTTGCAGCCAGAACATTGTGGCCCTCCCCCCAAATTTTGAACACTATCCTTGTATAATTAATTCAAAAAAGTTAATGTACAAGCACTATGAAAAGACACAAAATCGCTCCTGAACTTAAGGAGCAAATCATCAATCGTATCAAAAATGACGGCATCAC
>DASVYU010000024.1:0-19486 GCA_036391995.1 Patescibacteria group bacterium | reverse complement strand
CCTTACGATTTGCGCTGTCATTTCACTCACCTGCCTTTCCTTTGTTTGGATTTGAAAACGAACAGAAGACAACCTCCTCAAGGAAACTGTCTTCTGTTTTCAAAGTCCGAAACCTCAAACCCTGAATTCCCCTATTCAATTGTCCATGTTTGTATTATACACCCAATTTGACTTTTTGTCCAGTGTGTTTTACAAAATGAGCAAGCAGTTGGCACTTATGGCTGCATAAAAGGCTTTTTGCGCCATGCTTGATTCTGACGACAAAGAAGATTTTCCGTCTGGCCCTGATCAGCCAGAAGCGCTTCACTCACTTTTTCCATGCGCATACCCTGTGATCCTTTGACTAAGATAGCATCTCCTTCTTCTACCAAACCTGCCACACCGCTGGCAGCAGCCATTGGATCGATAAAATGCATGATTCCAGAGGCAGGAAAACCAAGCGCGATCAGTTCCGCTGCTGCATATTCCATACGCTTCCCCACGCCCACAAACAAATCAACTTTAGACTCGAATATTTTCTTGCCCACACTGCGATGACCTATTTCAGTCTGTTCCCCGAGTTCGAGCATGTCACCCAACACAGCGATCCTTCTTTTGGCTTCAAGTTTTTCCAAAACATCCAGTGCCGCAATCGTGGAGAGAGGCGAAGCATTGTATGTGTCATCAATCAGAATGCTTCCCTTCAATCCCTCCAGAAGATTCATGCGGCCAACAGGAGTATGCAGCTGTTCCAGAGCGCTGGCAATTTCCACCAGATTCATCTTCAAAGCCAGGCCTGCACCGGCAGCTGCCAAAGCAACATAGACATAATGTTGCGCCAAAATGTGCGGCAAGCGGATCGGCATGCTTGTCCCATCATAATTCAACTTGAAGCTGATGCCCTTGGGTTTTCCGTCTTGGTAGTTGTATTGGAAATGTGAAGCATACACCGTGGCCTCATCAGTTTGGCCGAAAGTTATGACCTGGCCCTTGGTGCGCTGCTGCATGTCTTTCACTCTCTCATCATCCATATTGAGGATGGCATAGCCTTCTTCGCCTAAAGCTTCCACAATGGCGCGTTTTTCTTTGGCAATATTATCCATGTTTCTAAAAAACTCAATATGACTGGTTCCAATATTCGTCACAATGCTGACAGTCGGATGAATGAATGACATGAAGTATTTCATATCTTCCGGACGATCGACCCCTAGTTCCAACACCAGGACTTCGGGATATTTCGTCCACACCAAAGCCAAGATCCATTTGAGAAAAACCCAGCCCCATTTGAAAACATTAGAACCGCCGCTTTCCGCTCCGATGATCGTAAGCGGAATGCCAATTTCATTATTGTAATTCTTCTGGTTTTCTCGCACGCGGTATTTCTTGGAAAGCACTTCGAAAACTGCCGTCTTCGTGGAAGTCTTTCCAACAGAACCAGTAATAGCCACGATCTTCGGCCTGTGCCTATTTAAGACAGTGCCAGCCATAAAGCGCAGCATTTTTTCCAAAAATATGATTTTTTTAGATTTCATAGCTAAGATTCGAATTTATAACACGCTTGTCAATTATACACACTTTCCGTTCCGCATCAACCATCAGTCGCTGGAGTTTATCACTTTGGAGCCGCTCTTGGAATCGTTTTTGGATCCCGAATCTTGCTTCTTATTGTTGATTGGAGCCGGCTGTGAACTTTGATTATTGGCAAATGGAGGCCATGAAAGAGCTGGTATCTTGGCTTGCGGACTACTTGCTGGATCTTCAGTCGGCTTGACTTTGTAATATTGCAAAAGGAATTTCATCACTTGCCCAAATGTTGGACCAGCCGAAGATTCTGCCCATTGCACAGTTTTCGGATTCACGATTTTCACAATCACCACGAACTGCGGATCATTCATGGGGGCAAAGCCAGCAAACGAACCAACTGTAACACCATCTTGATAACCTCCGCCACCTTCTTTGGCGACTTGAGCAGTTCCTGTCTTACCAACAACCAAATACCCAGGAACATCCGCGCGTTTTCCGCTACCATTCAAAACGACATCGCGAAGCATCACGGAAGCTTGCTGCGCCGTACGCTGCGAAACAACTTGCCTTGCTTCTTCCGGCTGCGTCACTTCCTCGTGGCCATCAGGATAATCCAGCTTGTCGACAACGTAAGGTTTCATCAATGTGCCACCATTGGCGATAGCACCATAGGCTGCTGCCAATTGAATCGGAGTAGCTGTAATTCCCTGTCCAAAAGAAGCCGTAAAGAAATTTATGTCAGATTTAATATTGCCCAAGTTGCGTATATTGCCTGCCAATTCTCCAGGCAGATCAATGCCGGTCTTCTGACCGAATCCGAATCTGGAAGTATAATCCGCAAAAGTCCTGTTGCCGACCAATTTCTCAATGAAGATCACGCCCGTATTGAGAGATTTCTCCAGAACTTGCGTCATCGTCATAAGACCATAACCATTAGGCGGATCCACGGAAGCATTCTTGATCGTATAGCCTGCTTCTTCGATGTGTCCCTTATCCACATATGTCGTGTCAGGACTGATCTTGCCTTCTTCTAGCCCCATAGCTTCAGTAAAAACCTTGAATACCGAGCCTGGCTCGTAAGGCTGATTAATTGCGGGATTGTTGAATGCGGAAATGTCCTGGGTCTGCGAATAATTGTTAGGATCGAAGCTGGGCTGATTAGCCAAGGCCAAAATCTTGCCAGTCTTGGGATCCATGACGACAATCGTGCCGCTGTCAGCCTGAAAGCTTGAAACTGCTTCACCAAGAATCTTCTCGACTTCGAATTGCACAGTGCGATCGATTGTCAAAATAATATCCGGTCCATCTTGCGCGGGTTGAATAGAGCGATCAGTAACCGGAATCCATCTGCCACGCGAATCACCTTCTTGCTGCAAAGTGCCTGACTTGCCTTGCAAAGCATCGTCCCAATAAGACTCCAATCCGTACATGCCGCGCTGTTTTGACCCATCCGATCCCACGAACCCGACAAGTTGCGATGCCAATTCGCCCGCCGGATAATAGCGGAAATCTTCCCCTTGCAGATAGATGCCGGCTATTTTAGCGTCCCTTATTTTCTGAGCTTCATCATCCGAGAGTTTGTGTTTCAGGATCTCGAACATGTCGTCGGGATTGCCCAATTTTTGCTGCAAAAAATCCCTATCCAACCCCAAGATGGAAGAAAGTGCGTTCACTGCTCCTTGCACGTCTTTCATTTCACGAGGCACAGCATAAGCCATCTGCATTTCCTTATTGACTGCCAAAGGATATTTGTCGCTGCCGTCACGCATATATATCTCACCGCGCCGCGCTTCTATTTCAGTCGTGCTTTTGTGCTGGCTATCTGCCAAAGCCCTATACATCGCATGCTTTTGGACCTGCAAAAAAACCATCTTTCCCAATATGGCTAAAGATATGAGCAGAACAAAAACAGCCAGACTATGCATCCTCCAATTGCTGTCCGCGACTCCAGCGCGCCTAGATTTTTGCCTTGTGGACCTGATCTGCCTCATAGCCTTTACTGATCAAGATTCTTTCCGGTTTAGTTTCTGAACTCCTTTGCCGCTGTTGAATATGCAACAGAGGAAGATTGTTCCAAGTAAGTCACATGATCAGCATTGACCATGTTCAATTGTTTTGAAGCATCCTCTACATGATAGAGCGATTCCAATTCAGCCTCCTTGATCTTCAGAGATTCATTTTCGTTCTTTTCTTGCGCCATCTGTTTTTCCACGGCTTGGATTTCAAGACCCTTTGTCGCAGTCTGGTTTATGGAATACATATAAAACAGACCCGAAAAAGCAGTGCAAGCAAGCACGATAAATACGGGATGGATAAAACCAGCCTTGCGCAATCTTTGCGAAGCGGATGTCTTTGCGATCGGTTGTATTTTTCTTTTGATGTTTGGTTGCCTAAGGCCTGATTGCCTTCTGATGACAACAGTTCGTTTGGTCATTTCTCATGGATCCCCCCAGAGAAATTAGCTTTATTAATTCCTCAGTGAAATTGTCTGCTTCGCAGAATTTCACGAGGCAAATTTGCGCACAACACGAAGCTTGGCACTGCGAGAACGAGGATTTTCAACAACCTCGTCTTCACTGGGCACGATCGGCCTGCGCGTTATTATTTCAACCAGCGGTTTTCTGCCGCACTGACAAACGGGAAACTCCGGCGGGCAAATGCATCCCCTAGCATTTTCCCTCAGCGTATGTTTCACCAATGCATCCTCACCGGAATGGAAAGTGATGATTGCAAGACGGCCTCCTGGTTTCAAAATTTCAACTGCCTGAAATAGAAATGACTTCAAGGATTCTAGTTCCTGATTCACTTCTATTCTGAGCGCTTGAAAAGTCTTAGTGGCAAAATGGATTTTCTTGTGACGATATGCCGGCGGAACCGATCTTTCAATCAAAGCCACTAGCTGCGATGTGCTTTCGAACGGCGCTTTTTCTCTTTCAGCCACGATGTTTTTTGCAATCGCGCGAGCATATTGCTCGTCGCCATATTCTTTGAGAATTCTCGCAAGCTCCTGCTCAGCGTATGTGTTCACCACCCCGCTGGCAGTGATTCCTTTGGTTTGATCCATACGCATATCAAGCGGAGCGTCGCTCTGAAAACTCATACCTCTTTGCTCATCAGCTAACTGATCGGAAGAAATGCCAAGATCGGCAAGGATCGCATCAACTGAAGAAATGCCAATGGAAGCAAGGCTATCTTTTAGCACGGAATAATTGTCATGGAAAATATGCACGTTCTCTTTTCCAAACACTCCGGCAGCTCCGACTTCCAGACGCTTCTCGAATCGACGAATCGCATCAACGTCTCGATCAAAAGCGATGAGTTTTCCTTTCTCTCCTATTTTTCTAAGAACTTCCAGGGAATGTCCTCCGCCTCCCAGAGTGGCATCTACCACGATCATTCCGGGTTTCAAATCCAGTGCCTCAATAGTCTCTTTCAGTAAAACTGTTTTGTGTACGGTCATGTCAGTATAATTTCGAATTTAGAATTTTTAATTTTGAATCAATTTTTAATGACTTAATTTTTGATCATTAAAATACTTTTTGTTTTTATTCAAAATTCGAAATTCAGAATTCAAAATTTATTAGTAGATTCCTAATTTTCCCAATTGTTCAGCCACCTCATCAGTGTTCTCTTCAGCTTTGTTTCTGTAATTCCTCCATTTCTCTTCATCCCATATTTCCAAACGATTGAAGAGTCCTGCGATAGTCACTGCGCGATCAATGCCGGCATATTCTTTGAGATAGTCCGGCAGCAGCACGCGTCCTTGGCTGTCGACATCCGCATCGACAGCGCCAGCCAGCATAAGACGCACAAAACTTCTTGTTGTCGACTCCCCCATCGGCAACGTTCCCAGTTTTTCAGCCAATTCTTTCCAGGTTTTCATCGGATAGACGAACAAGCATTTGTCCAACCCGCGTGTCACAACCACTTGTTTTCCCAATTCCTTGCGAAACTTCGAAGGAAGCGCTAAACGCTTTTTGGGATCGACGCTGTGGTTGTATTCTCCGATAAACATAGCGATCTATATTACAGCAAATTCCACACTTTCTTCCACTTTGTGGGATTACAATGTAATTTTACTCCACCACCACCCGCCCGTCAACACTTGGCCGCAAGCAAAAACAAGGCTTAATGCAGCCTTGAAATTGAGTTATGCACAGGCCTAAAAATATACTTTTAGCGATTTCAAAAAGCTTTTTTCAGTCTGCTTTCTTTAATCAATATTTTTCCATAAATCAACAACCGTCCAGCAATGTGTGTTGTCATATTGACAAAATGCCAAAAAGAGAGTATAATAGATATTCAGTACCTTAATTACCCAGCTCTGCATTGCGGAGCATATTTTCCCAAGGAGGAAGCAACATGGCAAAAGCTGCACAGAAGTTCAGCTTCGGAGAAAAGAGGGATCTAATTGCGGAAACAATCAGACTGATCGCAGAGGAAGAAATAATCAAGAGAAGCTCAATCTCTTTAGTAGTTTCAGTTGAATGTCTGCGTAACCAGGTTGCCAACAGGTTGGAAAACACCTGTGACGTCGTTACATCTGAGGTACTCAATGCAATATACAGAAACGAGTACCTTAAGAAGAACATTTACATAGGCAACGGCATTATCACTTTCTACTCCATGGAAATGCGTCTCGCTCTCGCGATATGCATGAATGGGGAAAGAAAAAAACCGCAGCGTCGCACTGCCCCGTCTTGGAGCAGACGCGCCAAGACGAAAACCAGGTTCGCGGCAAATTCTCGCCGCTGACCGCAACGAAAACGGAGGTATCCTGAACAGGATGCCTCCATTTTTTAATTCTTTTTATTCTTGCATGTTTGTCTGAAACAAAGGAATGAGTATTTGCGCTTCCCTGATGAGAGTAGTTGCAAAAAGTTAAGGCGCATAGAGTCTCGTTCCGACTTGAAGACAAAGCATGCAAGAATTGAAAACTATTCTGCTTTTTCCATCGGCTGGCCACAGCACGACAGCGTTCCGCCGCCTACTTCTTTGACTTCAACCTCATTGCCGCAAACGCTGCAGCGAAAAACATCGCCCACTTGTTCGACTGCCATAATTTTATATTTTAATGATTACAAAATAGGATACGGTTATTCCTACATCATACCTTGCGTTTTCTTTCATTACTTTTCTGTTTACTTTTCCAGCAAGTCGTGTATACTTTTTTTGAAAAGCCTTCAGAAAGGTGTTGCGAAAAATTGGAACCCACCTGGATTTTCAGGGAAAAAAATTATTTTTTTCCGTTACTTTTTTCAAGGGATCCACACGCGCGCCCGCAGTGAGGGCTTTTTATTTTTGTTTTTTTACTGAGCCAGCAGAGGATCACTTGAAAAAATCCACTACCTTTTGCCAACCTCTTTTGCTTTTTTAACGATAATATCTTTGAGCCTAAAAACGCTTTTGCCGGAGACTTTCATCTTCAGCTTCTTTTTTTCTTCTCGTTTTTCAGCTTTGGGCTTTTTCATTTTATTTTCACAGCGCCTTGGCGCAAGACTTCTACTTCACTATTCCCATCAAATCTTACGAGTGTGGAAGGTTTGGATTTTAGCTTGCCAGCGTCCACATAGAAATCAACGTCATCTTTAAAATATTTTTTTGCTTCCCTGATTGTGACAGCCGGCTTCTCTCCTTCAAAATTGGCACTGGGCACAACCAAAGGACCTGTTTTTTTCAAAAGCTTTTTCAACATTTCATCATCCGGCAAACGAAAAGCCAAGGTTTCCGTGCCCCTATGCAGATAGGTGAACTTTTTCAATTTGCAAGGCAACACCACACTTACCTTCCCTGGCCACAAGCCCTTGAGGGTTTTCTTTTGTTCGTTTGAAAGCTTGATGCTGAAAAGCTCAAGATCTCTAAGCGAGCCGATCAGGATTATCAATGGTTTTTTCGGATTTCTTTTTCTTAGGACATAAATGCGCTCGACTGTCTTTTTGCTAAGCGCGCCTCCCACTAGACCATAGATAGTGTCTGTCGACAAAACTCCAACGCCTCCCATTTTCAAAATAGGCACGATTTCTTTTATTGGATCGTCTGGAAAATTCATCATAACGATTACATCATTCTCCTGCGTCTGGCAGCAGTTCTGTTGGGTACGGCTGGGTTCTGCTGATCCTCAGGCGCCTCAAAACTTCCTTGTGATGCCGAATAGCGGACGCGACGCGGTTCATATGCTTGCTTATTTGCCTCTTCTTGCTTAGCTTTCTCATTACCGCTGAACACAAAAATATATATGATATCTAAAATTGCCAAAGTATTCAACAGCAGCAAAACGACAAACCACCCCAAATGAGAATTTCTGGCAGCCTTCCATAGAGCAACTCCTTTCCAAGGGAATGACCAAATGACAATCAAAGCGATAATCCAAGGGTGTTGAATTAGAATGTTTTCCATATTTTTTAAAATCCAAATTAAACAAAACCTGACGACTTATTATAATCCTAAGTATATCACATGGAAAGACCAAGCCAATCGATAATCAATTGTCCTGTTCATTTTATGGATTTTAGAATATATGGCGTAATGAATGTCTCAATCAGGGCTGCAACAAAAAGCAGTGGCACGATCACTCGCATATATTTCCTCAAAGCAAAAGAAAAATAGGCTGCAAAGTTTTCACCAAAGCGCAGGAAGCGATAAAACCGATATCCCAGCCAAACCCCATAGCCGGAAGACATGATGATTGCCGGCACTTCGAATATGCCATGAGGAATAAGTCCCAAAACAGTTGACCAAGGATTGCCCAAAAAATAAGCAGAGCCGATCACCAATCCCACAAGCTGCCCGTTTATGAAAATGAACAGCAAAGGTACAATCCCGAAAACCGTTCCAGCAATCATGACGATCAAGCCCTTGATCGCATTGTTGAGAAAAATGAATGCAAAGATCAGAAAACTGTTAAGGTGTTTCACAAAAGAAAAACCTGACAGCGTCTGCTCAACCAACCTGAAAACATTGGTTGGATCCGCAAGAGCCAAGAGGTATCCGAAGAATATGGATCCCACAAAAAAGATTGCTGCCACAAAAAAACATCTGCGTATATGCCTAAAATTCCTATTTATCTGCTCCATATGAATTGATTATCTTGATCTGAAATTAAATCGCACCTTCTTTTCTCAAAATTAAAGCTTTGCGCTCCACACCTTTATTGTAGCCGCCGAGCTTGCCATCACTCCTGATGACCCTGTGGCATGGCACATTTGGATCACAATTTTTGTTCAGGATGTTCCCCACTGCGCGATACGCCTTGGAATTGCCAGCTTTCTGAGCAACCTGCTTGTAGGTCAGCATCTTTCCCTTGGGAATTCCCATAACTATTTTAAGCACTTTTGAGCGGAACATAGACGGCGTGCGATAGCCCGGCAAACCCCTTTTTCCTCCTGTTTTGGCATAATCCCTCATGTTTATATGAAAAAATACTTACTTAATATGTACTACATTTCATGGTTGCAAATTTGACAAATAAAATGTACAATTGAAACATAAAAACAAACATAAAAATACGGGTGACTTTCTTGAGCGTGCCTCAAGCTCTTCCCTGTTTCAAAAACAAAATGACTCAAAACCAAGCACACGATGAAGCAAACGACTTAGATAAGGCGCACAGAATTGAAGCTTTGCGCCAAATGATCCTCAACGCTGAAAAGACCATGCAGAGCGCCAAGGCGATGCTGCTTCAGCTCGAGGGCAAAAAAAAGACAGGCCGCAAAAGAAAGACCGAGGAAGAAGCTGACGGCACTGTCATTGAAGGAACTTTTGATGGACAAATCATGCTCGGCACCGACGGCAAGCAATATCCAGTGCCAGCAAATTATGCTTCCAAATCCAAACTTGTCGAAGGCGACATGTTGAAACTGACAATCACGTCAGATGGATCTTTTGTGTACAAACAAATCGGGCCAGCCGCTCGCAAGAATGCGATCGGCATCGTCAGTCAAGATGAGCGCGGCAACTATTTCATCTTCTGCGAAGGCAAACCATACAAAGTGTTGCTCGCTTCCATCACCTATTTCAAAGCTGAACCAGGAGACGAAGTAACCATCATGATTCCACGCGAAATCGACGCCACCTGGGCTGCAATTGAAAACGTACTGCAAAAAGGTAGTGAGATCATTTTCAAGCAACCCAGTGAACATGCAGAAGCTGCCGCATCCTCAGCTAAAAGATTTCCCAGCGACGGCGGATTCGATTTTCTGAAAAGCGATCAGGTAGAAGAAGAAAAGACAACCCCTATTTCAACTACTGCGAGCAGCCAAGCTCCGGCAACCACAAATGAGGATTCGCTCATGGATGAATGGACTTCCGACATCGCTGATCTGGAAAAAGAAATCAAAGCCCAAGGCATCTAAACAATAACAGCTAACATAAATCAATGGCTCAAGTAAAAACAGCAACCCTGGAAAAACGCGATTATTTTTTCATCACATTTATCGGCATCGCATTTGCCCTTTTCGCTCTTCCCATCCTCAAGAATCTTGCCATCAAAAGCATCCCCATTAATGCAACAACAGCAATCGGACTTGTGATTTTCTTCGGCTTATTTGCCAACATAGCATTGTTCATTTCCGGACTGATCGCCAAAAAGATTCCTGTCTTCCTGCAGGTCGCCAAATTCGCAGCTGTCGGAGCGTTCAATACCTTTCTTAATTGGGGCGTTGTCAACATCCTCATGGTTGTAACGGGAATATACAAAGGCTTTTGGTACTCAGCTTTTATCGGAGTTGCTTTTCTGGCAGCAAATTCAGGCAGTTATTTCTGGAACAAATATTGGACATTCACGGATAACACTGAATCAAAAAAATCCAAGGAAGGCAATTTCTTGCAATTTTTCGGCGTCACTTTGATCGGTTTTTTTGCAACTCTCATAATTGCAACTGTCATCACAAACTTCGTTTCACACCCTGCCAGTTTCACGGATGCGCGCTGGGCCAATATAGGCACTGCCATAGGAACGCTTTTTGGTCTTGTTTGCAACTTCATCGGCTACAAATTCTTCGTCTTCAAGAAATAGGAAAAATTTGACCACAAACTCCCCTTTTTGGGGAGTTTTATTTTTGCAAACAGAATGCTAAAATAACAGCAAGCAAGTATTGCAGCCACGAAGAATGAAATTTTTCAAGAGCTTCGAATAACTAAAATTACAATGTCAATATCTCTATACAGAAAATATCGCCCGCAAACTTTTGCTGACGTGATCGGCCAAAAGCACATCGTGCAAACGCTTTCCAATGCCATTACGCACGACCGCGTCTCACACGCCTATCTTTTCACGGGTCCGCGCGGCACAGGCAAGACCACCATGGCTCGCATATTCGCTCGCGCCGTAAATTGTCTTAACCCAAAAGACGCAAACCCATGTCTTGAATGCGAGGTGTGCAAAAACATCACAGACGGAAAATCTCTGGACATCTTTGAAATCGATGCTGCTTCCAACACTGGCGTGGACAACATCCGCGAACTCAGGGAGAACGTGAAATTTCCTCCCACGCAAGCGAAATTCAAAGTCTACATCATCGATGAAGTGCATATGCTGTCTACTGGCGCATTCAATGCTCTACTCAAGACACTGGAAGAACCGCCCGCCCATGTCATTTTCATCCTGGCTACAACCGAAATACACAAAGTACCTGAGACAATCATTTCACGTTGCCAGCGTTTCGATTTCACACGCCTTCCCATCGACAACATCGTAGAAAAACTTTCCCTTATCGCCAAAAGCGAGAAAGTGACCATCGACAAAGAAGCTTTGGAAATGATTGCCATTGCTGCCGAAGGTGGCATGCGTGATGCTGAATCTCTTTTTTCTCAAATCATAGCGACTAATGACAAAAAGATCACAGCCAAGGATGTGGATAATATTCTGGGTACAACCCAGCGTCAATCATTGGAAGATCTGGCGGGATTCATTCTCAACAAAGATGCAACAAGCGCCATCAATCTCATCAATCAACTCACACAAGAAGGTTACGATCTGGAAGTGTTCAACAAATCATTCCTCAACTTCCTACGCCAACTCATGCTGGTCAGTGTCGATCAGAAGCTTTCAGGCATTTTTTCACACGAGCTTACAAAGGAGCAAGCCCAGTCGCTTGCCAAACTGACTCAAGGCCGCAAGCCGCAAGAGATTCTTTTTGTAGTACAATGCTTTGCTGAAATACAAGGCAAGATAAGATCAGCTTTCATCCCACAACTTCCGATGGAAATGGCGATCGTGAAAGCCGTCGGTGGACCGCAAGTTTTGACAGCACAAGCACCTCAAGTTGCCAAACCGCTTATATCCACAACTTTAAAACCAACTGCGCCTCAAGCACCTATTCAAACTTCCCAAGCCTCAAATCCAGCCCCAATCAAGCCAGTTCAAAACACTGCTCCAGTGTCTTCTTTGGAGCCTAAAAAAATCACTCCAGAAACGCCTCAGGCCGCCGAAATTGCCCCCCAGGAGCCTCAGAATTTTGAACCTGGCAATTTCACCATCAATGACATAAAGAGGCATTGGAACGCAGCCATTGACCAAATAAGGCCGCTAAATGCCTCTCTGTCGGCAGCCTTGCCGAATTGCCAGCCCGCCAGAGTCGAAGGCGACACTGTCGTGATTGCAGCCAAATTTTCCTTCTACAAAGACAAACTCAACGAACAAGCCAATAAATTGACAATAGAGTCCGTTTTTGCTAAAATTTTGGGGTCCCAGCTGAAAGTACGCTTTCTGACAGCTCAAGAGGCAGGTGTCAGTTTCGCGGAAAATCACAGTTTTCTCTCTTCTGCTCCAGCCGAAGAAAAAGCCAGCGAAACCAGCTCTCTTTTGACGGATGCTATAAATATCATGGGAGGAACAGTTGTTGAATAGAATAAGAAAGCCTTTGGCTTTTTTATATTGGGGATTAGCCAAGCGGTAAGGCACCCCGCCTTGGCGGGGCATTCCTAGGTTCGAATCCTTTACAATTTTGTGTGAAGTTGGGGCGTAGCCAAGCGGTAAGGCATCGGACTTTGACTCCGACATTCCTAGGTTCGAATCCTAGCGCCCCAACTGCGCACAAAATTACCTTCAAAAACACATGTATTATTTCGTTTATATATTGAGAAGCGAAGTAGATGGAAAATTTTACATTGGACAAACCAATAATCTAGAGGATCGCTTAGAAAGACACAATGCTGGACAAGTAATAGCCACACGATCCAGAAAGCCACTTAAGATGGTGCATTTCGAAAAATTTTCAACCCGCGCAGAAGCAATGCGAAGGGAAAAATATTTAAAATCTCTAAAAGGTGGATTAGAAAGAAAACTTAGCATAACATTTGAGTATTAATACAAGGCACCCCGCCAAGGCAGGGCATTCCTAGGTTCGAATCCTAGTACCCCAACACGCAACACTTTTCATCCAATTAAAAGAAAAAAGGACTCACGAGTAGTGTGTCCTTTTTTCTGATGCTTAAACATCAGAGTGCTTCTTTGAGCCTCAGAAATTCAGCATGCGAGATCCCAGCATTCCCAATTCCGTGTGATTTATATCTTCCATGATCATCTGAGCCACCCGTTACAAGAAGATTTAGCTTGCGTGCAAGCATTAACAACTCTGCTGATTCCATAAAGTTGTGCTTGCTGTGATAAACCTCGATTCCAGCAATCCCTTCTCGCTTGAACTTACATAGAAGCTCATAGAGTGTGGTTGGATTTTTTGCGTATACAGTACCGCTTTTAAGAAACGTGTTTGCGGGGTGTGCAAGAATTGCAATTCCTCCCACACTGCGAATGAAATCTATTGACTCCTGCGTGGTTGGATAAAAATCGCTATCACAAGTAACCCTACAAATACCACCATCTCTAGAGACTTCTTGTTTAATCTGCTCTTGAGAAACATGCAGCCCAAGATGTCTATAAGCTGCCACATGCATTGTGCCCGCCAATCCCTTGAAACCAACAACTTTGCGAATTTCTTCAATGGAGACATCCATGATGCCAGCGGCTCTGTATCTTTCAAGGACAATATAAACGGATCTTTCATACTCAATTCTTCTGTGAGCAAAGAAATTCTCCATCTTTTCAGTTTGGAGAAAATCTATACCATACCCCAGAATGTGAATGTCACCACGGCAGGTTATTTCAATGCCAGGCAAAGCATCCAACCCTGCGACTTCCGCTGCGTGCATGAACTCAGAAAGTCCACTCACGGTTTCATGATCCGTCAGACCCAGCGCCTCAAGACCCCTAGACTTTGCCTCCCAAACAATTTCTTTGGGACTTTTTGAACCATCTGAATAATGGGAGTGCAGATGCAAATCAGCAGCTATTTTCATGATATATCCCCTCTTTAATTTGGAATGAACTTGCTTATTGGAAACACTGCATTATATCAGAAATAGTTAATATGTCAAGTGCCGCATAAGCTAAAATCACCCCATATGGGGTGATTTTTTTATTTCAAATTTAAGCAAAGATTCACTTCATGCCAATAACAGCGACCATTGCTTCGACTTTTGCTGGTTTGTCTCGACGAAAAGAAAAATATTTTTCCTCATTTTCCATGGTGCACTCCATGTTGTTTTCGATATTTTTAGGATCAACACCAAGCTCATGCAATTGCCTTCTGATGATACCTTTGAGATCCGCAAACATCTTGCCATTTCTTCCAATAACAAATTCAGAGAAATCATTGAATTTATCCAAAACATCCTCCCTTATTTCAAAATGACATTGGTTTATTCCGGGCCCCATTGCAATTTCGATGTTTTCAATTCTTCCCCCATTTTCAAAAACCTTCTTGATCATGCTTTCGATAATTCCATCCACAATTCCCCGCCAACCGCAATGCGCAATTCCGAGTATGCCCGCTTCTTTCTCATAGACAAACACGGGGATGCAATCCGCAACCGTGACCGAAAGAAAAAGGCTTTTGCTTTTCGTAATCAAACCATCAACACCAGCAATGAATTCAGGACTGTTCTTGTCAACAAATTCAACACCGGTGCCATGCACGATTTCAGCGGCAACGATCTTGTTTTTAGCAATACCAATCTTTTCAAAAAATCTTTGCCTGTTTTCCACATTCAAATCAGTGCCAGCAATCAATTTCATCGAGCCATCTTCTTTTTCTGACATAACCGCCATGGTTTTCGGAAATTGTTCAAAAAATTTCAGCATCCTTGTTTGAATCAAATTTTTTTACTTATCTCATCCTACCATCAAGCACTTGAATATTCAAGAAAACGGATATACCAAAAACCGCTCTTGATGAAAGGCGGTTTTTTGTATGTTTGATTATTTCCTGAAAATCAAGGCATCTAGTGAATATCTGCCTGGGCCTGTTAGTAGGATAGTTAAAGCTACGATTGCCAGCACGAAAGGATATGCTGCAAATCCAAGGAAGAATCCTTGGGGCAGCATTACCACAAATGCTACAAGCATGTTGATTGTGACTGCCAAAGCGGCCAACCTGGTCAGCAAACCAATGACCAAAAGGAATCCGCCGACAAACTCAGCGAACATACTCAGGTATGCAAGCGGAGCTGAAAAGCCAGACGCTGCATAAAATCCCAGCGTCTTCTCGATTCCAAACCCAATGCCTAGCGCACCAAACCAGCCCATAACTTTGCCTGCACCCCCGATAAACAGAATAACTCCCAAAGCCAGGCGCAGCAAAAGGATGCCCAAACTTTCAAGCTTTTCATTTGTTGCAGTCAGGATTTCCATAGCCTTAAGCAAGCGACATGATTATCAGCGAAGCACCGATAAGCGCCATATTCTTGCCGAAATTTACTTGATTGACAGCTTTTGTTGCCTGGTCGGTGTCTGACCAGAAATTGTGGATCATGAACGACACAACCGCCAGGAAAATATCCACAAGAATCAGAGCCCAGCGTACATACACCCAAAAGAGCACACCCAATCCCCCTAAAAGCAGCATCAGTCCGCTCAAAACAACCCCAATTGTCGGAAAGGGAACGTTTTTGCTTTTGGCATATCCGGCATAATTTTTAGTCAGAGTCAGGTGATTATACCCGCTATACAGGAAATATCCCCCGAAAAGGATCCTGCCTAGAAGCAGTGCAATTGCCATATGTTTAGATATTATCAGTTATGAATGTATTACAATCCTGGGCTTTTTGACTTTCTTAAAGCAAGAAATGATGCCGACAAGGGGTATGAATCTTAACAAGCAATAATCAACAAAAAACTACGGATTATGGATCACATTACAGAAAAGCCTTATGATGTTGCCATTGTCGGCGGAGGCATAACTGGGACAGCCATGCTTTATACTTTGAGCAAATATACCGATTTGGAAAGAATAGTTTTACTGGAAAAATATGGGGGGCTAGCTCATGTGAACTCCCATTATGATGCCAACAGTCAAACGCTGCACTTTGGTGATATTGAAACAAATTACACTTTGGAAAAAGCCCGAGCAGTAAAACAGGCTTCTTCCCTGTTGGCTGGCTATGCTGAAAAGTTTTCCAAGGATTCCATTTTGCTTTCACACAAGATGGTCCTAGCCGTCGGAAAAGAAGAAGTCCAGGAACTTGAAAAGCGTTATCGCGAATTTCATGAGCTGTTTCCGAACCTGAAAAAGATCGGGCGCGAAGAAATTTTCACCCTCGAACCAAAAGTAATAGAAGGCCGCGATCCGCATCAATCAGTCCTGGCACTTCTAAGTGAAAAGGGTTACACCCTCAATTACCAAAAAATATCCAATTCATTTGCTGAGCAAGCCCTCAAGGAAAACAAACGGATCGACATAAAGTTAGGCAGAGAAATATTGGAAATAACGCCTTATGGCGATTGGTGGAAAATATGGACTTCCAATGGTGAAATAATCGCCAGGTTTGTGGTTGTTACAGCTGGTCCTCACAGTCTGGTTTTTGCCAAAAAATTGGGGTTTGGAAAGCATTTGGGAATATTGCCTGTGGCTGGCAGTTTCTACACAGCTTGCGGCTTATTGAGAGGCAAAGTTTACACTATGCAAATCAAAAAACTACCCTTTGCTGCCATCCATGGCGACCCTAATGTGAATGACCCGAGCGAAACCCGTTTCGGTCCGACAGCCAAGCCACTGCCACTACTTGAGCGCCATCATTGGAAAACTTTCAAAGATTTTCTTTCCACTTCAGTCTATTCTTTAAATGGAATACTGAGTCTTTTGAAAATAATTTCAGACAAAACCATTTTTCTCTACGTTTTAAAAAATATCCTCTTCGATCTCCCCTACCTCGGCAAACGCCTATTCTTGCAAGAAGTCAGCAAAATCATTCCAACTGTCAGGATGCGGGATTTGGATTATGGCAGAAATCTGGGAGGCATCAGACCGCAAATCGTAAACACCAAGACCAAGCAGATGGAAATGGGCGAGGCCAAGATAGTCGAAGAAGGAATCATTTTTGACATCACTCCTTCCCCTGGCGCTTCAGTGTGTCTGGACAATGCCCGAAAGAATGCGCTTATCATTTCCAAACACCTCAAGGGAACCTCATTTGATGAACAAAAATTCCTGGCGGATCATGCTTTTGAATATTAATAAACACCTTTGAATTGAAAAAACACCTTCAGAAGTGGCGTATTTCGTTTATGCGCAAAAATGCCCCAGAAGGTGCATTTTTATCCAAAATATGCGACAATAGGCTTAACTACATGAATTATAGGCTTTACACAACCTCTGTGCGAGCATGGGATGCCATGCTGGAAGCGATCGAGAATGCAAAAAAATCGATCTATTTAGAGATGTATATTTTTCTGGATGACACAGCTCAAAGCCATGATTTCATCGGAAAATTGGCTGAAAAAGCACGCTCCGGTGTGCGTGTGATTGTAGTGGCAGATGCTTTCGGCAGCAAGCCGCTCAAAAAAGAGACTTTTCAAACGCTGCGATCTTCCGGGGCAGAATTCATCATCTTCAGCCATTGGCTTCGCCACATACATCGCAAAGTATTGATTGTGGACGAATCAGTGGCCTTTTTAGGAGGAGTCAACATCGGCCAGAGATTCGCCACTTGGAATGATCTGCAATTGGAATTGACCGGCCGCATCACAAAATCGCTTCTCAAATCTTTCGCCTATACCTATGCCATGGCCGGAGGAAAGGATTCTAAGATTTTGAAATACAGAGAAAAGAAATTCGGCTACAAGCTGCGCTTTTGGATCGTGGAGCATTGGCCGATCCGCAGCATCTATGCGCTCAAAAACCACTATGTCGACAAGATTACGCATGCCCAAAAATCCATAACCATAGTGACTCCCTATTTCACCCCTCCGCGCTGGCTGGTTTCCCTATTGGATGATGCCGTGCGCCGCGGTATAGATGTAGAAATACTCATTCCGGAACAAGTCGATTGGAAAATCATGAATGCCCTCAACTACCGTTACATGCACGATCTGCATCACCTAGGCGTAAAATTTTTCTTAGTGGAAAACATGAATCACTCCAAACTGCTGCTGATCGACGGCCAAGAAGGCTTGGTGGGATCGCAGAATATAGATCTTCTTTCTTTTCAGCTAAATACCGAAATAGGACTTTTCTTCACTGACAAGAAGCTGATCCATGAACTTGTAGGAGTGATTTCTGAATGGAAAAAACATGCTCAAAGATTCACTCCTAAAAAATACAAGATGCATTTTTTCGATTACGTCATATTCACCTTGGTGAAGATTTTGCGTCCGATATTATAGAATAAAAAAACCGAAAAACCCTATGCCGAAAATCCAAATCTCCTCACGCGGAATACGAGCAGCTCTCAAGAAATACACTCCCTACCAATCTCTGGCTGAATATATATGGAATGGTTTCGATGCCCAAGCTTCACAAATAGACATACATTATGAAAGCGACGAACTTGGAAATCTTTTTTCCATCTCCATTTCAGACAACGGCTATGGCATTCCTCATTCCAAACTTCAGAACAAGTTCGAACCGCTTTTTGAATCCCAAAAAGCCCTGGAAAACAAACTGAAAAAGAACCAATCAGCATTGCACGGCAAGAATGGGATCGGAAGATTGACTTTTTTCGTATTTGCCCGCAGCGCCACTTGGACCACCACATATGAAGATGCCAGTTGCAATTGGACATATGATATCTTCGCCAATGCGGAAAATATCAACTTCTATACCGGCATAAACGCTTCGCCCAAGAAAACCCAGCAGGCCTGCGGCACAACCGTGACTTTCAGCGGCATCCATTCACTCAATGCCTTTTTGCTGGAAGACAAGTTCAGCGATTTCCTGCTCAAGGAATTCGGCTGGTTTTTAGCGCTCAACAGCAAAAGAAGCTTTTCCCTTTCCATAAATGGCAAGTCTTTGGATTTTAAAAAAATGGTTGCAGACAGCGAGAAGCTTGAATTGATCCATGAAAAATCATCCACAGTGTTCGAAGTGGAATATGTGCGCTGGAAAGAAAAAGGTTTGAATGAACAATCCCGCTATTATTACATTGACAGCTCGGGCAAGGAAAAATGGAAGGAACCAACTGCCATCAAAAGCAAGGGTGAGCAATTCTACCACAGCGTTTTCATCCAGAGTCCCTATTTCGACGCCTTCAGTTTCCAAGGAAAACCTGATTCTGAAACCCAGCAGCCACTCCTTAGCGGAACCAGAAGTGATGCTCAATTCCGTTTTCTAAAGAGGAAATTGGCAAATTTCTTGCGCATCAAACGTCGGCCTTTTTTGGCCGAACTGGCACAGAATCTGATCAGTGAATATGAAAGCCAAAACATTCTGCCGAAAAACAAGCATCAAAAATTGCCGGTTTTAATGAAAACTTTATATGAAATGCAGCCTCGCATCTTCTCCTCACTCAACACAGAGCGGAAGAAGATGTTTGCCGGATTGCTCGGTACACTCCTCGAAAGCGACAAAGCCAACCAAACTCCTAATATCTTTGAAAATATCATCGAATTAAGCAGTGAAGAAAAAGAAGAGCTGAAAAAAATCTTCGCCGATTAACAACCAACAATATAACTGGACTTCAATAAAAAATCCCCAGAAAAGGGATTTTTTTA
>DASVYU010000023.1:0-20405 GCA_036391995.1 Patescibacteria group bacterium | reverse complement strand
TTACAAAATACCATCCCTTCCTTCTTTTTCTTTTGGCTTGATTTTTCACCGTCAATCCCTCCCTGGTCTTTTTAAATTTGCCAATCTCCTCATCCTCAAGTCATGCCAGAAATATTGCTCCTCCGGAGTCGCATCAGATTCATCAACTGGATATTCAGCTCTTTCATTCAACTCACATATCTCTGCCAATTCTCTCATCTCGATATCCTCCCCTCTGCATGATATTTTGTGATAAATGTTTTTAAACAACAAAAAAACCGACCCTTGCGGTCGATTGTGGATTTGCGTATTGGATAATTCTATTTATCCGATGTTAGCAAAAACAAACCGACCGGTGTCGATAAACCAAAAATAAAAATACATAAATTTTTGGACTTGTTTTTGCATATGACTATTCTAGCATACCGATATTTCCTGTCAACACAAAAGCCCCGATTTTGTCAGGGCTTTTTTGTTGAATTACAGTTGTGTTTATTCCAGGATTCCGTCCAGGTTCACATCATAGAGCATCTGCTCGTTGATGAGACGATATTTGACGATTTCCTCTTCTTTGAACCAGATTTTTATTTCCCTTTCGGCTTCCTCTGGCTTGTCTGAGCAATGGATCAGGTTCCTCACGGCGCGGCCATCGATTCCCGCCAAGTCATAGGAATCCACAGTCAGATCTCCGCGGATAGTTCCTACATCGGACGTTAGAGGTTCAGTTCCACCCACGATCTTGGTCACGATGCCCACCGCCTGATTGCCTTCAATCACACAACCCAAAACTGGTCCGCTTGTCATGAAGGTCACGAGCTGGCCGATGATGTCGCGGCCGTATTCCTTGGCTGGCTTTTCAACAGGAAGTCCATTCTCTTCGCGCTGCTTCACGATCTTGGCACCTTTGGATTCAAACCATTCGTCATCTTTGTTGTAGTGAGTCCAGCACTGCTCTTCGGTTGGTACCAAAAATTTCATAGCAGTGAATTTGAGACCTGTCCTTTCAACGCGCTTGATGATCTCACCCATGAGACCTCTCTGGATAGCATCAGGCTTGAGCATGATGTATGTGCGCTCCTTTTTCGGATGTTGCATAGCATTTTGTTCTTAAGATAAATTAAAAGGCGACTACTCGCCAAAAGACAGCTTTAGTATAGCAAACACAGACAAAAAGGCAAATTCGGCAAATACTTCGATACTACAGAGTATGATAGTTTTTACCATTTTTATTGCGATGCCATTAGGCAATTAGCATCTAGATCTGGGCATTCAAAAATCACATCGCCTTTTTCATCCGTCCTTAAGATGTCCGCGCCATGATTTTTCAAACGCTCAAGAGTTTCCGCATTAGGATGGCCATATTTATTATTGGCGCCGACGGAAATGATAGCCTCCTTGGGTTTTACGGCATCTAAAAATTCATTGCTTGTGGAATATTTCGATCCATGATGCGCGACTTTAAGCACATTAGACTCAACATCTTCCCCGCTTTCCATCAAGACTTTCTCTTTTTCTAATGGCAGATCGCCAGTCAGCAGAAAGGAATTTCTGCCAAAACTCAATTTGGAAACAATGCTGGCCGCATTGTTGTTCTGTTCCTGCTCATCGACATCAGAAGAAAATGGAAACAAAATTTCCATCTGGGCGCCATAAGGAAAGATCAACTTTTCTCCTTTTTGCGCAATAATTCTTTCCACATGCTTTTTATCTTCAGTTTCTTCCAGAAGCTTGTATATCTGCGAAGAGCTTTTCTGTCTACTCTCAATGATATTTTCCACCTTGTAAGTCCTTAGCGCGTCCACAAGACCTCCGATGTGATCCTGATCAGGGTGTGTGGCAATCACAGCTTCAATTTTACGATCCCAAAAAGGAATGTATCTTCCCAGTTTTTCCAACAGAACTTTTCCATCGCTTCCGCCATCTATGAGAATCTGCTGAGAGCCTTGCGAAATCAAAATAGAATCCCCTTGTCCCACATCCAGAAAAATCACTTTCAAAGACTTATCGCGATATGTAGAAGCGATATGAAAAATAGTTGCAGCAAACAAAAGCAGTACCAACAATAAAACGACGCTTATTTTTCTTTTTCTATCCATATTGTTTCAAAGGAAACGTTTACGAGTTTCATTCATGATTGAAAACTTTTCAGCAATATTGCCTGCTGCCTTCTCATTAAAACATACGAGGCCAGGCCCACAAGTAAATAATAGCAAAAAACAAAAAACGGGCTAATGTTCTGTATTTGCGCGCTAGCCCAAGATATTTTACCCAGCGTTTCTATCACAAACACTTCGTATCTCAAAGGAGCGTAGGCAATCCAAGCCAAAGACAATGTCAAAAAAGAATTCAGCAGCGAAGCTAATGCCACTACGAAAACGAGCAGCATCGAAAAAGGAATGAATTCCAAGACCAGCATGTTCGCCACAAGAGATATGACAGAAAAAGTCTGAAAATTATAGGCAATGATCGGCCAAACGAAAATCTGTGCGCCTAATGTCAGAATCAATGCTTCAATTAAACCGCCGAGTTTCAATTTCGAAAACTCGCTTTGGCTCCAAAGTTGTGAGCATGTCACTATGCCAATAGTCGCCATAAAAGACAATTGGAAGCCGATATCATAGCGCAGCAGCAATGGATTGAAAATGAGCATGATTGCTGCTGCCAGCAAAATTGCGTTGTAACTTGTCGCAAGGCGTCCATTTTTTGCGGCCCATAGCACAACCGAAGCCATAACACCAGCACGCACAGCGCTGGCCGGCATGCCTGCCATGACAACGAAGGCTGCGATGCCAAAAATTCCAAACCAGACGGCTTTATTCCTCCAAAGCCCTGCAAAAATACCTAGCAGTACCAGATATTTCGCCACAATGGTCACATTGTAACCGGAGACCGCAATGATGTGCGTAAGACCAGTGCGGGAAAAATCATTCTTAAGATTCTCACTCAAGCCGCCGCTGCCGCCAAAAATGAGACCTACCGCCAAAGCGCCTTCCGGCTGCGGAATGACTTCGTTGATTTTTTCTTCAAAGAATTTTCTCATTTCCAACAGCAAAGCAAAGATGTCTTTATGAGAAGATTTAGCAACAGATAATATCTTCAGATTCCTGCATTCATACTCCACGTGGTCCTTGGCAAGATACATGCGGTAGTCGAATTTCGGATCCTTACCTGCCTGTCCAGTAGGCAGGTTTTCTACCACGGAAAGCATGCAAGAAATTTCAGCCTCGTCGCCATAAGCAAGATGTGAGGAGATCGGAACACTAGCAATCACATGAATATTCAAATCCTTGAAAACAAAGATTGTTTTTTGATAGACACCGCTTAACTGCGTATCATTGCTGACAACAACTCTTTCCCAAACCTCTCTGCCAGCAAGACTTGAGTCTGTGCGCTTAGTGATTTCTTTTTCCAAGCTCCAAGCACCGATCAGAAAAATGCCAACAAACATAGCCGTCGCCCAAGTGTTTTTGTTTTTAGGCGCAATTGCCAACGCGACAAGAACAGCAAGGGTGGAAAAATAATAAAAGACGATCGGCAGCTCTAAAAAAGACCGCGCAAAAATTCCCCCCACAAAAGAAATCAGCAAAACAAAAAAGACGCGTGATTTGCTCATGCGTCCATTATATCAACTATAAGGAATATATTCTAGCCAATATCCACCATTTTGATCTTGGCTGTTTTCCCACCTACAATCCTGATTGAACTTTTGGCAACTTTAAAATGCTTCGAGAGAATTTCAATAAGTGCATCATTGGCTTTGCCGTCAACCGGCGCAGCGGTGAGCTTCACTTTGTATTCCCCTTCGGAAATCTTGATCACCTCATTCCTGGAAGAACGCGGCGAAGCGTGGACATATATTCTCATTGCTGATCGGCTTGAATATTATCATTCTGTGCAAGTTTGGCTTGATTGCGTTTCCTCATGATTGAGTCAGCGATACGCATTTCCAAGCTCCAGAGCATGATGAAGATAAGTAGTGCGTTGGCAAGAATAAATATTCCAGAAACAATAGGGTTCTTCATATCAGTTCCCAGATTATAAGCATGGACAAGGCCGAAAGCATAGAGCGCGATGTTCATGAAATGAGTTGCACGCCAGACTTTCTGCGAGATAAAGCGGCGTCCATAAGAAGTCACAACCAAAAGCACCATCAGATAGAATGTGAATATTCCCATTGCAATCAAACCAGGCTCATAGGAAGAAGCAAACGGCACCAGCACATCAGCAATGCCGAAGTGGAATTGCTTATCAAAAATAAGCACCATGCCATGTGCAAGAGCAAAAATCGTCGCATAAAGCGATATCCAGCAATGCACGCTCATGGAATAGATTGGCGAAAATATTTTTCTTAGCAGCGGAATTCTCAAAGTGAGGCCTAGAAAAATTGAAACCCAAAGCAAAGCAAAACTGACAAGTCCTGCAGCGCGTGCCGCATACCAAGCCCAAGGAATTTCACTTGGAGCTTGTTGCACCACAGAAGCAGGCGCACCAGGATATGAATTGGGGTCCAACGGATCAGTGCCGCTCATTACTTCCACGCCGTCTTCCCAACCATCACCATCAGTATCGGCCTTGTGCGGGTCGGTGTGATATATCTGGATTTCACCTTGGTCAGTCAAGCCATCCAGATCGCTATCTACAACCGGCTGATTGCCATAATCAACCTTGGGCTGATTCTGAGCATAAGCAACTCTGCCAAAAAGCAAAACACTAAACAAAAGCGGGATGATCAGCGAATATTTTGTTCTCATATGTTTTTTTGATATATAAACTGATTCATAGCCTGGGAAACCCAGGCTTCACCAGTATAATTTAGTATAACACAAGCAAGCCCTTCTTTTTGAGCATATGCCTTGGCCTCTTCTTTGCCCATGAGAAACAGGGTCTTGGCAAGAACATCAGCTTGCTCTGTCGAATCAGCCACAACCGTCACAGAGTTCAAATCAAACGAAAACTCTTTCTTATTCTTCGGATTCACAAGATGATGGAATCGCTTGCCATTCTTTTCCCATTTCCTTTTTCCTATTCCGGAAGTGGCTATGCCTTTTCCTGAAAGCTGAAGCAAGAGTTTTTCATAAGAAATGCCTTCCACATCCACAGGCCAAGCATTCCCCTTTTCATCATGTCCTGCAAAAAAAATATCTCCTCCGGAATTGACCATGGAATTATGGAAGCCTTGTTTAGAAATTTTCTCAGCAATTAAGTCCGTAGCCCAGCCTTTGACCAAACCGGCAAAATCCATGCGAGCCCTGAAAAGAATGTTTTCGCCATCTATTTCCAGATCTTTGGCCAGCGGACAACACAGATCGACTTCATCTTTTCCCGACGCAACACTATTCAAGTCGATTCTGGAAAAATCCTTGCTATAACCATTTTCAATAAGAAAATCCAAGATGCGCGGATCAAAATAACCATCGGTTTTAAAGTTATATTCCAAAGCGAGTTTGCAAATCTCCCTTAGTTCCTCCGAGGCCTCCATGGAAATTCCAAGATTGCTATTGAATTTGGAAAGCTCACTCTCAGGATCAAAACGGCTGAATATTTTTTCCAATCGCGCATATTCAGCCTGGACACTCTCGAGCAAGGATTCTGTCTTTTGCGCTTCATCCTTGTTTGCAATCAGCACAAGCAATTCTATTTTAGTACCAAAAGCTCCAAATTCGCGTTTTACCTCCAAAAACAAAGGTTTGGTTGAATCAGTCATAAGACTATTTCATAAGAGATGGATCGTAGCGGTCAACTATGCCATTATTATTATCGTCTTGAGCGATATATATTTCAGCTATGTCAGGATGCGGATCACTCTCATCAGGCAAGCCATCCTTGTCAGAATCCTTGAGATCAAAACTTTTTATCACGGTCTTAGTGACAATTGTTGACGGAGAAGTGATGGTGATTTTCTTTGTTTTGGGTTGGCTCGAGCTTTGCTGTTGCACAGGCTGAGTATTGGTTTGAGTGTTGCCATCCTCTTGCTCATATTCACCTTCATAATCATCGGCCTTGACCCAAGCATGACGCGCCGCAAAAAAAGCCGCCACAGCTATCACCAAAACATAGAGAAATTTTTTCCATCCTTTTCCGCAAGACTTGATGTTTTTCATTTTTTTTGTTTTCCAAAATACTGGTTAGGATTTTTTCGTAGTCGTCTTAGGAACAGGAGCCGAGCTCGAGGAGGAAGTCGAGGAAGAAGCAGGAACCGTGACCGTGGTTGTTTTTCCGGGAATCGTTTCTTTCACAGTTACCGGTTTTTGCACAGTTATCGTACCGGTATTGCTTGCAACACTATCCGCTTTTTGCTGCCTGTTACTGTCTATGATTTTTTGCAAATCTGATGACTGACTGGCTGCCTCTATCTGATTTGCCAGATCCGCAGCTGCCTGAGCAGCATCAACTTGTGCCTGCTTCTGCTTCTGCTGATTTTTGAGAAAAAAAACACCGCCAACAACAAGTGCCGCGTTTATGAGCAAAACTATAGATTTTATTACGAAACCCTTTAATTTATCCATGCAAAAAATATTAATTGTTAGATTTTTGTATTGGATTTTTCTTCCCTCTCTGTCCTGACAGAAATCAGGACATCTCTCCCAAGAGGGAGAGAACGAAAGGAAAACTTTCTGCTGGCTAATTGTTGTATCGAATCCCTATCTTGTCAACTGTTTTTTCTATTGATGTTTTTATTTTCTCTAAATCAAGCGTTTTTCCAGCGGTTCTGCTTTTCAAAGTCGGATCAAGCGTCTTCATATCACGATACTCCTGAAGATAGTACGCCTGGGCGCCGCGGATCCATTCACCGATCTTGATAAAGTCCTCTTCCGTGTGAATTCCAGGCACAACTGTCGTGCGGAATTCATAAGGCACACCGCTGCGCATGATCATGTCCACGCTAAGCTTGATCCTTTCAATGTCAGCCTTGAGCCCCACAGTCTCACTGTAGCGCTCTGGGCAATTCTTGATATCCATCGCCACGAAATCCACCAGCTTCTGATCGAATATCTTTTTCAAGACATCTGGACGCGTGCCATTGGAATCCAGCTTTACGGCGTAGCCCATGCTCTTAATCTTCCTGATAAATTCTATTATATCACTTTGTATCGTTGGTTCGCCACCTGTGATGCACACGCCTTCCAATTTGCCTTTCCTTTTCTCCAGGTGCTCGAAGAATTCCGCTTCCATTTTGTTGATTGGCGGGAATTGGTCTTTGATCACGAGTTCAGGATTGTGGCAGAACGGGCAGCGAAAAGAACAACCCACAGTGAAGACAGTCGTGGCGATCTTGCCAGGATAATCTATCAATGTTAATTTTTGAAATCCTCCAAGTCTCATATGTTTTCGTATTTCGTATCTAGTATTTCGTATTTTATATCGCACCTTTTCCGCCTTCTGTGTCATTCCCGCGTAGGCGGGAATCCAGTAACAGTGTTAAATCCTGGATTCCGGGTCAAGCCCGGAATGACAATACATAAATTTTCTACTCAAATCCCCTTGCCTATTCGTGCCTCCATTGAGCCATAAACAGGAAATGAGATTCTAATGCTTGACTTTTTGTTGATTTAGGCGTATAATATAAAGTTAGTATTCAAATTAGTTCATATCATAAAAAGGAGCTGAAAATGGAAAAAATAAATTGGACCATCTGCTGCATTGAAGTGCTTATAACACTCCTAGGCATTATAACTGCCGTCTTTATTCTCAAAACTAAATCATTTCAAGAGGATAAGGAAGCAGGTAGATGGAAAAACCACAGCAAGTATTACGAACTCAAATATGCAACATGGATAGTATCTGGCATATTTCTCATTCCAACCTTGTTTTCCATCTTCCATAAAGTCCAGACCTTGGCAGAAATACTCATTTTTCATTTCATTCCCTTAACAGGAATAGCCCTTGCAATACAGGTCTACAAAAACTTCCAGCGGGAAGAATCACGACCTCATTTAGGTGGCCTCTTATAGATCACATTATCAAGTGCCGCCCTGGCGCCCACTCCGTATTCCTAGAGTGGGCGTTTTTTATTTTTTCAAAACAATTTGAGGGAATTCGACCCCGATCACAAAATCGGGGTCGCTATCTTTCTTCGTCACGCCGTAGCTCCTAGAGCGAAGGCGGATTCACCATATAGCTTCTAGCAACTTGCGCAGGCGGGCTGCTCCACAATGAATTCTCTTCTGTCACCGAATTCCTGCTGCTTGCCCTTGTTCCATTGCTTCACTGGGCGGATGTAGCCCACCACGCGGGAATACACTTCTGTCGAGCGGAAATTGCGCAGCACTGGATCTGCCTGATGGCAAGCCTTGCATTTCACGTAGATCTCTTCTCCGACTTTGTATGGCATATATTCTTCATTGTGTTCTAGCGCTTTGCCGCAATCATGGCAGGTATATTTTTCGTTCATATGATTATCCTCTTCCTTGCTGTTCTCCCCTTTTCAAGGGGAGATGTCCGCAGGACAGAGGGGTTTTTATTTTTTTATTTTATTCAATTATTCCGATCGGGTGCCCCAGCCTCGCTTCGACGAGCGGCCGTCTCTGCGAGTCGAGGCGGGTAGCTTCCCAATCAAAACGTTATTGGTTATTTCTTGGCAGCTTTTTCCTTTACCACGAATTCTTTGCGGTCTCCGAATTCAGCCTGCTTGCCTTTATTCCACTGCTCCACCGGGCGGATGTATCCTACCACACGGGAATACACTTCAGTCGGTTGTTCTACCACGCATTTCGGACACACATGCTGCTCCCCAGGAATGTAGCCATGCACCGGACAGATCGAGAAGGTCGGCGAAAGGGTGAAATATGGCAAGGCATAATTCTCTGCAATCTTTTTGACCAGATTCTTCACCATCGCCACGTCCCAGATGCGCTCTCCCAAGAAGCCGTGGAGCACAGTTCCTCCGGTGTATTTGGTCTGCAATTTGTCCTGCAAATCAAGAGCTTCGAAAATGTCTTCGGTGAAATGCACAGGCAGCTGCGAAGAGTTGGTGTAATACGGTTCGCCTCCTTGAGTCTTTACTGCGTCGTCGTTAGCAAAGATAATCTCAGGGTACTTGGCTTTGTCGAGACGAGCCAAGCGGTATGCCGTTCCTTCAGCTGGGGTTGCTTCCAGATTGTACAGATTACCTGTCTCTTCCTGGTAGCCAGTTATCCTTGTGCGCATGTGTACCAAGATCTCTTCCGCCAATTTCTGTCCTTCCTCTGAAGTGATTTCCTTGCCGATCAAATTAACCAAAGCTTCGTTCATTCCCACCAGTCCAATAGTCGAGAAATGGTTGGCCCAATATTGGCCCCGGCGCATCTTGATGGAATCCAGATAGAACTTGGTGTATGGATAAAGTCCTTTTTCCGTCAGCCCTTCAACCAATTTTCTCTTGGTCTCCAAGCTTTCCTTAGCCAGATCCATGAGCTCATTAAGACGAGCGAAGAATTCCTTTTTGTTCTTGGATGTGTGTCCTAGGCGAGGCAGATTAATTGTCACTACGCCCACGCTACCAGTGAGAGGATTGGCTCCAAAGAGTCCGCCTCCTCGTTTGTGCAGCTCGCGATTGTCGAGACGCAAGCGGCAGCACATGGAACGAGCATCATCTGGATCCATATCACTGTTCACGAAGTTGGCGAAATATGGAATGCCGTATTTGGCAGTCATTTCCCAGATAGGATTAAAGCGCTCATCAGCCCAATTGAAATTCTTGTCAATGTTGTAGGTCGGGATAGGGAACGTGAAGATTCTTCCGCTGGCATCACCTTCCGTCATCACTTCAGCAAAAGCCCTGTTGATCATGTTCATTTCCTCCTGAAACTCTCCGTATTTCTCTGCCTGCGGAGCTCCGCCCAGAATCACAGCCTCGTTAGCCAAAGTCTTAGGCGCCACGATATCCATAGTGATATTGGAAAATGGAGTCTGGAATCCTACGCGGGTCGACACATTCATATTGAAAACGAAAGACTGGATTTCCTGCTTGACCTGCTGATATGTCAGACCGTCGTAGCGAACAAACGGAGCAAGCAGAGTGTCGAAGTTGGAGAAAGCCTGCGCTCCAGCCACTTCGCCTTGCAGAGTGTAGATGAAGTTGACCATCTGTCCCAGAATGGATCCCAAGTGTTTGGCTGGCTTGCAAGCAACTTTGCCAGGAACACCAGTGAAGCCTCTTCGGAGGAGATCCTGCAGGTCCCAGCCGCAGCAATAGGCGGCAATGAGCTGAAGATCATGAATGTGAAAGTCACCACCTTCATGTGCGTCGCGTATCTGCTTGGTGTAAACGCGATTCATCCAATACTTGCTGCTCACAATGGAAGCAATGTAGTTGTTGAGCCCTTGCAGCGAATATGCCATGTTGGCATTCTCTTTCACTTTCCAGTCAATCTCCTGGATATATTTATCCACCAATCCCACAGCCTCACCCAATGATTCTTCCGTTTCGCGGATCTTTCTGTGCTGCTCGCGATACAGAATGTAAGCTTTGGCAGTCTCTTCAAAATCCAGAATCATAAGCACGCGCTCTACCATGTCCTGCAACTCTTCAATGGCTGGAATATACCCTTTCTTGTAGTTCTTGTTGAGCAACTGCACAACCTTGCCTGCCACTTTCTGCGCATCTTCCTTGCTACCCTCTCCCGTAACAGTGAAAGCCTTGGCCACAGCGACAGCTATCTTTTTCTGGTCGAATGGGACGACCCTGCCGCTGCGTTTCACAACTTGCTTGATCTGATTCTTGAATGCCTGCGGTTTTGCCTTAGCCGCCGTCTCATTCTTTTTCTTTCCTGCTGGTTTTTGTTTTGCCATAACAACTTTATTCTCCCCCGAGAAAAATTAATTAATTTTAGTTATTGATTTTCAGACGCATTCGCGGAAGCAGCTAGGTGACTTCCATCTTCTCGACTTCTTTGCGGAAGCTTTCCGCATTCTTGAATGATTTGTAGACACTTGCAAAACGCAGATATGCAACATCATCGAGTTCTTTCAGTTTTCCCAAGATGATCTTGCCTATTTCTTTGCTTGAGATCTCGCCGGATTCACGAGCCTGGATATCATATTCAATGTCACCAATGGTCTTGCTTATTTTTTCCTCACCGACTGGACGCTTCTCCAAGGCTTTGCGTATTCCGATTTCGATCTTCTTGCGATCATACTCCTGCTTGCTACCATCACGCTTAAGGACCGTAAGACGCATAATTTCCATCTCCTCATAGGTACTGAAGCGGGCTTGGCATCTTTCACACTCGCGCCTGCGGCGTATTGCCTTGCCGTCATTAGTATCCCTTGAGTCGACAACCTTAGTATCGCTGTGTCCACAAAATGGACATATCATAATTTTAAAAATTTCCAATTTCCAATTTCCAATTTCCAATCAATTCACAATGACCAAATGATCAGAATTGACTGAAAACCTCGAATCCAAAATCAAAATTTATGATTAAGCTTTTTATTTTGACAGATTGATCTTTTTGTTTTGAAATTGCTCTTGACAACTTTCGGGTTTTAGTACTCACCGATTTTGTTTTTTGGAGTAAAACCACTATATGTTGTGTATCGTTAGTCCATTATACCACAAGTCAAATATCTGCCAAGTTGCCCATTCCAAGCCATTTTCCACACTTATCCACAGCAAAAGTCTCCTTATATTGTTCTCTCCTTTGATAAGGAGAGATGTCTCGATGTATATCGAAACAGAGAGGTAGAGCAAGCGGCGTAAAGCAACAAAAAACAGGGTCGCCCCCGTTTTTGCTTATATGTTTGAAGATGATATGAAAACTATTTCTCCATTTTTCTTCTAATAAAAGCTGGAATCTCAAGCTCATCATCCTCCTCAACATTTTTCGTTTCTGCTGGTGCCACCATGGGACGAGGCTGAATCTTTTCTTCAATGATCATTTTGGGCTCCAAAATTTTCTTAACTGGAAAAGTGATCGATTCCTTGAAGATATCTTCTTTCTTTTCCTCCTTTGGCTCGTCTGCTGACTGAACAGCTTGACCACTGGCAGCAGGCCTTGATGGACTCGCAACCCTGTTTATGAGCAGATTATCCTTTCTCATACCTTCAGATTCAAATCCTGTTGCCACCACAGTAACAAATATTTCACCTTTTTTGACTTGCTCATCCACAACAGCTCCAAAGATCACTTTCGCATTCGGATCGATGCTTTCCGTGATAATGTTGGCAGCCTCATTAATTTCCAACATGGTCAAATCACTTGAACCGGAAATGTTGAATAGCACACCCTTGGCTCCATCAATTGAAAGTTCCAACAAAGGACTATTGATTGCTGCCTTAGCAGCTTCAGCTGCTCTGTTTTCCCCGCTGGCAATACCGATGCCCATAAGAGCACTGCCGCTATCAGCCATAATGGCGCGCACATCCGCAAAGTCGACATTAACGATTCCTGGCTTGGTAATCAGATCAGAAATTCCCTGCACGCCCTGCCTAAGCACATCATCCACAATCCTGAAGGCGTTGATCAAGGTCGTCTTGCGGTCGATAATGGAGAGCAGTTTGTCATTCGGAATAGTAATCAGACTGTCCACCCTGTCTTTCAAATTGTTAAGCCCCTCTTCTGCGATCGATCTTCTTTGAGCTCCTTCAAAAGTGAATGGCTTGGTAACAACAGCAATAGTCAAAGCACCAAGCTCCTTGGCAGTTTCAGCAATGATTGGAGCAGCGCCAGTTCCTGTGCCTCCTCCCATACCAGCGCAAACAAAAACCATATCTGATCCCTTCAGCACATCTTGAATTTCATCACGATTCTCCTCAGCAGCCTGACGACCAATTTCCGGATTCATGCCTGCTCCCAAACCCTTGGAAAGATTTTTTCCAATGTGAACTTTTTCAGAAGCCTTGGAATGATGCAGAGCTTGCGCATCAGTATTGATTGCAACAAATTCAACTCCTTTGATCTTGGATTCTATCATGCGGCTAATGGCATTATTTCCAGCACCTCCTACGCCGATGACTTTGATGCGAGCAAATGTTTCAATATCCGGTTTGATTTCTGCCATACTTTTTCATTCATCAATGTCCCTTGGGACCAAAGATCGATTTATTTGAATTAGATATTTCTGAAATTACACCCTTTTATTTTTGTTGTTTTTTTGCTGAAAAATCTAATTTTGAGCCTTTTTCTCAGTACTTAAATCTATCACACCCCCAAATGCAATGTCAAATAGGCTATGGGAGGAATTTCTTCATCCAATCGCGCACCTTATCCACAGCCTCTCCTGTTCCTTTGGAAAAGGTATTCAGCGATTTCAGTCCCATGCCACCTACGCCTCCCTTGGCCCCCCTGGCTCCATTTTCTTGAAGCTCCTCCTGCCATAAAATAAGTCCTGCTGCCGTTGCAAATGAAGGATCATCTATCTTATCCAAAACTCCTCCAAAACCCACCGGAAAACCGATTTGGATGGGCAAACGCAAGACTTCTTTAGCTAGTTCCGCGACTTGTGGCATCTTGGAGCCCCCACCGACAAGCACAGCGCCCGAAGGAAGCAACCCGGCCTTACCAATATTCTTCAATTCATTCTGAACAAGCTGGAAAATCTCTTCCAATCTAGCTTCGATTATTTCCGCCACATGCTGCCTGGACACCACGTCAGATTCCTGGGAGTCAAACATGGAGAGGTCAATGCCTTCATTCTTGTCTATTTCCCTGGACAGAGCGCAGCCGTATTCAAGCTTGATCCTTTCAGCCACCTCAACGGAAGTCCTGAGGCCTATGGCGATATCATTGGTCACGTGCCCAGCTCCAACAGGCAGAATTGTGGTGTGCAAAAGCTCTCCTTCTTCAAAGACAGCAACTGACGTTGTGCCTCCTCCAATATTAACCAAAACCACTCCCAATTCTTTCTGTTTCTTGCTAAGCACCGCTTTGGCACAAGCCAATGGCTCAAGCACCAAATCCTCAACTTCTATACCGGCTTGATATACGCATTTGCTTATATTCTTAACTTGAGACGCACTGCTTTCAATAATCATGGTTTCCACTTCCAGACGCACTCCCTTCATGCCCAATGGATCCTTGATGTTGTCTTGATCATCCAGTCTGTATTTTCTAGGTATCACATGCACAATCTCCTTGTTCATTGGAAGCGAAATCACTTGCGCTTCAGCAATCACGCGGTTAATGTCATCCTCAGTCACCTCACCATCGGCACGTCCTATGGCAATAACACCTTTGGAGTTCTGAAAACTTATTTCGCCTCCGCCTATGTTGACTGCCGCATATTTGACTGGCATGCCCGCCATGCGCTCAGCACCCTCAACCACATCATTGATGACTTTGGAAACATCATCCACGTCAGTAATCATGCCACGCCTAATCCCGACCGAAGAAGCACTTCCAACGCCTATGATGCGGGATTGCTCTTCATTTTTCCCATATTGAGCAATAACCGCCCTTACATTGGACGTACCTATATCTATTCCTACTATGATTGCATTATCCTTGGACATAAATTCAAACTAAGCGGCGCAGCTAGCCACCTTCAAGCTTTAAAGTTTATTTTTGTTTTTGGTCTACTAAGAATTATACATAAATTCATCCACCCCGGCAAAACCAGCCACAATCACAAAAACATCAGTAAGCTGCGCAGGTATGGATAAAATATGATAACCCCGACAAAAATCGCCACGATTGAAGAAATGAGCACCACTGCAGCCATCAGATCCTTGATGAGCCGTGCATAGGGATGAATCCTGGGCTTCAAGATATCCACTACGCGTTCCAATACCGTATTGATAAGCTCCGCAATTAAGACCCACATAATCATCAGGATCAACACTATAGCTTCCCAATTTTTCAGCCTGAAGATGAAAATCAAAGCAAAAACAAAACATGCTATGACTAGCTCGATCCTGAAATTCCTTTCTTGCTTGATCGCATAAGCCAAGCCGTCGATAGCATGCGAAAGACTTTTCTTGAACCTTCCGAATTCATTCATCATATGATTTTTTATTTTTTCATTTTAGCAGCTACTGAGCGCTGGATAGAAAACATCTCCTCTCCGTGCGAAAAACCCAGCAGATGCAGGACGCCATGTGAAGTTACATATGCCATCTCTTCCAGAAAATCCTTATTTTCCCTTTCGGCATATTCCTTGATGTCATCATAGCACAAAATCAGCTCCCCCAAAAAGAGCTGTTGCTCCACCTCGGATGCCGCCACAGCCTTGATCTCTTCAAGGCTTTCGTGTTCCGCAAAAGACAAAATGTCTGTCACGCTGTCATATTTCCTATAATCCTTGTTAAGAACGCAGATCTCCTGAGGCCCCACAAGCGCGATGCTGATCAATATCTCTTTCTTTTCGAGAAAATCATAGCTTAAGATTGCAAAAGTCTCTGCCACGGCACGCACAAAAAAGCCATCTTCAATCGGGCTTTGAGTGGTATTGTTCACTTCGACATCGATTTTCATACGCTTTTTGGAAAAGAAAACACAGAGTGATTCTGTGTTTTCTTTTGGATTATCTGAAGTTTTTTATTTCAGTTCCTCTTGGACGATTTTCCTTACCGCATTACCATCAGCCTTGCCTTTAAGCTTGCCCATGACCATTCCCATCAATCTTCCCATATCGGCAGCAGTTGCTCCGCTTTGAGCAATTATTTCCTTTACCACACTGCGGATCTCATCTTCACCAAGCTGTTCTGGCATATAGGCCCTTATGATTTCCAATTCTTCTTTTTCTTTTTCAGCCAGCTCTGGACGCCCGCCTTCCTCGAATTGGCGGATGGAATCCTGACGCTGCTTTACTGCGCGTGAAACAACCTCCAAGACCTCTTCATCATTGAGTCCTGTTTCGCGTTTCTTTTTTTCTATTTCGGCGTTCTTGATAGCGCTATCCAAAAGACGTAGCGTGTCACGTTTTTTGACATCGCCCGCTTTCATGGCGTCTTTGAGATCAGAAGTGATTTTTTCTTTAAGAGTCATAGAAGTTTTTTAAAGTTTTTTAATATAGGACAGATAAGACTGATTGGACAGATAGCTCAAACCCGTCTCGCCTATATGTCCTATAGAAAAAACCTATTGGTTCATTTTGCGTTTGATGTTGCGCAAAGCTTCATCGTCAAACTTACCAAGCTTCTTGAGCTTATCAATTTCCTTACGGATCTTGACCTTATACAAAGCTTCTTGTCTTTTTTCAGTCTTGCTCTTCTCCTCTGTTCTAAAACGAGTTCTGCGAGCACGAACCAAAACGCCGCTTTGTTGCATTCGGCGGGAAAAACGTCTGATCAGACTTTCAGTTGTTTCCTTCTCTTTTTTCTTTACTTCAATCATAAATTGACCTCCTCTCTATAGTTTACTCTTTAAATAGAGCTTATCATATTATACCGATATTCTCAAATATGTCAATCAGGCTTTGGAAACGGTGCCCTGCATGGCATCAAGTAGCTTTTGCTTGCCTCTCCTTCTCGAGTCGGCCGGCCTGCGCAAAAACACACTTGCTGGCATGCTCATTCTTCACATTGGCCTAATGTCCTCATGCAGTGGGGTGCCACCAATGAGATGCAAATGGATATGATCAACCTCCTGTCCTCCATGCTTTCCAGTGCGCAAAAGCAGCTTGTACCCATCTTCAGCTATGCCCAGATCCGTGGCGATGCTTTTGGCAGCCAGCACGATCCTGCCCATAAGCAAGGCATCCTTGTCTGTCAAATCATTCACTGAGGCTATGTGCTTTTTCGGAATGACAACCACATGCACCGGTGCAAGCGGATGGATATCGCGAAAAGCAATAACATCCTTGTCTTCAAAGACAATCCCGGCGTCTATTTTCTTGGCAGCTATTTTGCAGAATATGCAATCCATAGTTTCCTGTTTATTCTCCGTTATGTGACACTATCACATTGTTCTTGAGAATCTTTTTTACAGCATTAACCAATTTTTCATTAGTCACGGTCTCCTGAGTTCCACTGACCATATCCTTGATGATGACAGTCTCATCCAAGGCTTCTTTTTGTCCCACGATCAAAGTGATCTCCACGCCCATCTTGTCTGCCACTCTCAATTGGGATTTCAAGCTTCCGCGTCCGAAACTTTCCGCAGTCAGGATGCCGTTTTTTTGCAGCTCAGCAAAAAGCCTAAGACTCTTCTTTTTGGCAAGGTCGCCAAGCTGGGCCAAAAAAACGCGAGGTTTCTGCTCTATATAAAGCTTGGCATGCACTCTTTTCATTTCACCCACCAGACGATCCATTCCCAATCCGAATCCGATGGCAGGAGTGTGTTCACCTCCAAGCTCTTCAATCAGATTGTCATAGCGGCCTCCACCACCAAGTGAATGCTTCTTGCCTTCCTCATCGCTAGACCAGATTTCAAACACGGTTTTCGTGTAGTAACTGAGTCCACGCACCAGACGAGGGTTGATCACATATGGCAGATCCAGTTCATCCAGATATTCCAATAAATTCTTGAAGTGCACGCGGCATTCCGAGCAAAGATGATCCACTGATTGAGGCGCCATAGCTGCCACTTGGATGCATTTGTCTTCCTTGCAATCCAGAATTCGAAGCGGATTAGTCTCTAAACGCTTCTTGCAGTTCTGACAAAGCTTCTGTTTTTTGGATTCAAAATATGCTACAAGCAAATCCTGATATTCCTTGCGGCATTTCGGACAACCGATGGAATTGACTTGGAATTGGATATTCTTGATGCCCAAGCTTTGTACGACACGGTGCGCCATCTGGATCAATTGGGCGTCCAGGATCGGATCCTGCTCACCGAAAGCATCAAAATTGGCCTGGAAGTGTTCGCGATAGCGACCTTCCTGCGGACGATCATAACGATAGACTGGACCGGTTGAAAAAAGCTTGACTGGCTTGGAAAGCACATTCATGCCGTGCTGGATATAGGCGCGCCCAATGCCAGCAGTCATTTCAGGACGCAGCGCCACCTTGTCTCCGCCTTTGGTGTTGAATATGTACATTTCCTTATCCACAATGTCAGTGCCTTCTCCAATGGAACGCACAAAAAGATTGGCATATTCAACAGCAGGAGTGTCTATCCTCTGAAAACCATATTCCAAAGCCAAGCGTGACGTCACGCGACGGATCTGATTCCAATAAGGCTGTTCGCCAGGCAGCAAATCTCGCATCCCGCGCGGCGGCTGCATCAAGATCTCCTCTTCCACTTTCACTTTTTCCTTCAATACTTTCTTGGAGCTGCTTGCTGTCTTGGTGACTTTTTTCGGAGCAACCTTTTTTATTGCAGCTTTTGTAGATTTCTTGACTTTTGCTTGAGCCATATTTTTAAGTTCGTTAATTAGATAGTTTACAATATCTCAGCTTTATTCAAAGGCCACGCTCGCAGCAGCACTTTGCCTACGATATCTTCCTTCGGAACGGGTCCCCATGAGCGTGAGTCATTGCTGAATGGCCGATTGTCACCCATTACGAAATATTGGTCTTCGGTCAAAGTGATGTTTATCGATCCGTTAGTCTGGACATCAGAAGAGAGGTAGGTATGTTCATCAAGAGAAAGACCTTGCGTGCTCTCCGGATTGAAAATCATTATCCTGCCGTTCTCGATCCTGACTTGCTCACCCGGAAGACCAATCACACGTTTGATGAAAAACTGCTTAGGATCTCTTGGGTAACGGAAGACAACCACATCGCCACGCTGCAAATCCCTAAAAGACCCGACTGTGAAGATATGAGGACCGCCCACATCCTTGAATAAATCTGTTATCTTGTAGCCAAGTTCATTGACTATCAAATAATCCCCATCCTCGAAATTGGGCACCATGCTGGCTCCCTGCACGAAAAAGGGTTGAAAAAGGAAAATCCTGATAGGAATTATGATAACCAAAGCCCAGAAGAAAACTTTAATAACCTCCCAAAGGAAGCTTCCCACGCCATAATATGCCTCTTCATTGTCAAATTCATTGTTGTTTTTTGGATTTTCCATGAGATTTTGGTTTGAAAAATGCTGAAACATGGCAATCATACCACGTCAAAACCCCTTTTGCAAGTGTGGGTTTTTGGCTAAATAAAGGCTTTTTTTGACATTTTAGTCCAAAATGAGGTAACATGTAACAATGGATGGCATCTCAAAAAAGCCTTATTCCCAGCCAGTGCAACAACAATTTGCGCCCAAAACTGACTATAGGCAGACAATCTACATTTCAAAAGACGAAGCCGCATACACCAGAAAGAAGAGGCTTACTTTCATGCAAAGAAGGCGTCTTAAAAAGGTGTTCTTCTTTGCAACATCCCTTCTTATATTAATAGCTCTTTTGTATGGATTTTTTTTCCTATGGAAAGCTTATGCTGTCAGCAAGAAAATGAACTCCGACGATCCGCAATCCGCTTCCCTGTCTCGGGATCTGCACGCCATGATCTCCCCAATCATTCCTACTGCAGACACCAAGCCCCTGAATGGACAGCAAGACGGCAGAATAAATATCCTGCTCATGGGGGCTGCAGGAGAACACAATCCCGGAAGCAACCTAACAGACACTATCATGGTCATGAGCGTGGACACGCAAAACAAGAAAATTGCATTGCTTTCCATACCGCGAGATCTTTATGTGAATATTCCAGACACGCAATCGTACACTAAAATAAACTCTCTTTATCAGATAGGCTTGCATGAGGGCCAAGGCGCCGACCTGATCAGACAGAAAATGGAGGAAATCACAGGCCTCAAGGTTAATTATTATTTGGCACTGGATTTTGACGGCTTCAGCAGAATCATCGATCAGATAGGCGGCGTAAATGTGACTGTTGCCAGAGACATGTATGACGCCAGATATCCAGGACCTAATTACAGCTACCAAACATTCTCCATAACCAAAGGTTTTCACACTCTCGATGGAGATATGGCGCTCAAATATGTTCGCGAGCGCCATGATGATCCGCAAGGAGATTTCGGCAGAGCCCTCAGACAGCAGCAAGTGATCCAAGCCGTGAAAAACAAACTCTTTTCGATTCAGACTCTTTTCAATGTCGTAGCCATGAACAACATCATGGACACCCTGGGTGACAACATCAAGACAGACATCTCTTTTGATGACATAGGAAGCTTCATTAATCTCAGCAAGCAAGTCGACACCCAGAACATCACCAATGTAGTAGTGGATGCCTGGAAGCCAGACAGCCTGCTTAAAGCAACGCACGTGCAAATCGGCAACGCCAGCGCTTTCGCACTTCTTCCGCGCGTGGGCAGCTATAGTGAAATCCAAGATTTGGCTAAAAATATTTTCGATCAAGACCAGCTCAAAAAACGTCATCAGGCCATCATGAATGAACAAGCCAAGGTCGGCATCATCAACGAGAGCGGCGATACTCAGCTGGCTCAGAAAGTTCAGCAATTGCTGACAAATGAGCTTGGCATAAAAAACACCAAAGTGATTTCAAAATCAAACAAGGAACTTGCAGCTGAAACGCAAGTCAGTGACAACACAAATGGCGGCAAGCTTTTTACTTTAGATGAAATCATCAAGAAACTCCCCGC
>DASVYU010000022.1:0-33173 GCA_036391995.1 Patescibacteria group bacterium | reverse complement strand
GTGATGAGTTCGCTGTCAGACAATTCTTTCAAGCGCTCCAAATCAGTTCTTCTGCGATAATATGGGGTATCCCCATCATTAGCAACACTGCTTATGGAAAGCAACGAGTTGGTCTTTTTCCATGACGAATCAGTCTTTCTTTTTAAGGGGAAGGTTTTGACAGCAGCCTTGCTGCTCACCATCACTTTCTTTAAGCTTTTCATTTTCCCTGCCATATGCTAATATCGTTTAACCGTATTAACCATATTACGCGAGCAATGGAAACTTGTTTTAAGTATATAACAAGTGAACACTATATACTATATCCAATACCCTTTTATGTCAACCATAATTAGCCTAGCAATCGAGACATCATGTGATGAAACAGCCGTAGCTGTGGTCAAAAAAACTGACCAAGGCGTTCTTGTGCTGTCCAATGCGGTCTCTTCCCAGGTGAAATTGCATGCTAAATGGGGCGGCGTAGTGCCGAATTTGGCTGCCAGAGAGCACGTCAAAAACATCACTAGGATGCTGGAATTGGCCCTGGAGGAGGCGCAAATTACCCCCGCACAAATAGACCTCTTGAGCATTACGAACGGTCCTGGGCTTATTCCTGCGCTTCTGGTGGGCACCACGTTCGCCAAGAATCTAGCCTATTTATGGGAAAAGCCTCTTGTTGGCATCCACCACATCGAAGGACACATATACGCTAATTTTGTCACAAACAAAATTAGCTCGATTTCCAAAAAAATCACAGTTTCGAAATTGAAAAATATCAAAAAAAATGATGCTTCCTTACTTGAAAATTGTGAATTGAAAATTGAAAATTCACAAGACATGAAATTCCCAATTTTATGTCTCGTGGTGTCTGGTGGTCACACCCAGCTTGTTCTCATGAAAGACCATTTCAAATATAAGATCATCGGACAGACACTGGATGATGCCGTGGGTGAAGCATTCGACAAAGTCGCGCGCATTCTGAATATCGGCTATCCAGGAGGACCAGCGGTTTCAAAATATGCTGAAAAATACGATATACGAAATACCAAATACGAGATACGTCTTCCGCGACCGATGCTTAACAAGAAGAATTTCAATTTCTCTTTTTCCGGACTCAAGACTGCAGTGCTGTATGAAGCCAAGAAAAATCCCGAGTTATTGAAGGATAAAAAATATGTCGCAGCGCTTTGCCATGAATTCCAACAAGCCGCTGTTGATGTTTTGGTGCAGAAAACTTTGAAAGCCGCGGAAGAATTCCAACCGAAAACCATCATGCTGGCCGGAGGAGTCAGTGCCAACAAGCAGCTGCGCGAGCAATTGGGAAACGCCATTCAGAGTCTAAGCTATCTGTCCAATCAGTCTCATCCGTCCTATTTCACGCCAGCCCTCAATTTGACTGGCGACAACGCCGCTATGATTGCCACGGCCGCCGCCTTGCGTTGGGAAAAAATGAGTGAGACTCAAAAGAAAAAAGCACTTCTTGGTTGGCAAACGATCCAACCCGACGCGAACTTGAAGTTGAAATAGCTCCTTAGGGCTATTTTTTCTTTTAAACGCTTGAAAAATATCCCCTATCCTGATAGGATGAATCCATAAACATTATGCTAATGATGCGAATATATGCCAATCCGCGAATTGCTAATTCGTGATTAGTTGATTAGCATTTATTAGCAGATTAGCATCACATTTTTATGAAAGAACTACCGAAAATATACGAGCCGCAACAAGTGGAAGATAGGATTTATCAGCAATGGGAGCAAAGCGGTTATTTCAACCCAGACAAATGCGTTGCTGACGGAGTAACAGACAAGGGTGCGGAGCATTTTTCCATGGTGCTTCCCCCACCGAACGTAACCGGGCATCTGCATGCCGGGCATGCCGTGATGCTTGCCATCGAAGACGTATTGACCCGTTTCCACCGTATGCATGGGCATCGTACACTTTGGATTCCAGGCACCGACCATGCTGCCATCGCCACTCAAACTAAAGTGGAGAAACTCATTCAAGAAAGAGAAGGCAAATCCAAACACGATCTCGGCCGCGAGGCTTTTTTGGAAGAAGTTCACGCCTTCGCCAAATATTCCCATGACACTATCGTCCATCAAACCAAAAAAATGGGCGCTTCCCTGGATTGGAGCCGCGAAGCTTATACGCTCGATGAGGAGCGCTCTTTGGCCGTGCGCACCGCTTTCAAAAAGATGTTCGATGATGGGCTCATCTATCGCGGAGAGCGCGTGGTGAACTGGTGCCCACATTGCAATTCCACTTTGGCCGATGATGAAGTCGAACACAAAAAACAGCATGCCAAGCTGTACACTTTCCGCTACGACAAGGACTTCCCTTTTGAAATTTCCACTACGCGTCCAGAAACGAAACTGGGCGACACAGCTGTCGCAGTCAATCCAAAAGATGAAAGATTCGCAGCATATGTAGGCAAAACTATCGATGCTGATTTTTGCGGCACCAAATTGCATCTCAAAATAATTGCTGACCGTGGTGTGGAAATGGATTTCGGCACAGGCGCTTTAGGTGTGACACCGGCGCATTCCATGGTGGACTGGCAGATGGCCAAGAAGAACGACTTGCCGATGATCAAAGTGATCGATGAAGATGCCAACATCCGCGAAGGCTTCGGAGAATTTTCCGGCAAATCAGCTATTGAAGCGCGCGAGATGATTGTAGAGTGCCTCAAGAAAAATAATCTTATTTCCAAAGAAGAAGAAATCGAGAACAATCTTTCTGTCTGCTATCGCTGCGGCACAGCTGTGGAACCGCTTCCCTCTCTGCAATGGTTCATTGATGTGAACAAGAAATTCTCCTTAGAAAACAATAAGGTTGCACCGGAAGGAACAAAAGAAGCTTCTCTCAAAGAGCTCATGACATGGGCGGTTGAAAAAAATCATACCCGGATTATTCCGGAAAATTTCACTAAGACATATTTCCATTGGATCGAAAACCTCCAGGATTGGTGCATATCCAGACAAATATGGTTTGGACATCGCATTCCGGTTTGGTATCGCGGCGAAGATCTGTATGTTGGCACTGCAACGCCTGAAGGCGAAGGTTGGCAGCAAGACGAAGGCACTTTGGACACCTGGTTCTCTTCAGGACTTTGGACATTCTCAACTTTGGGCTGGCCTAAAAAAGATGCTCAAGATTTTCTCAATTTCCACCCGACATCCGTTTTGGAAACAGGCTATGATATCCTGTTCTTTTGGGTGGCTCGCATGATCCTGATGACGACATATATTATCGGCGACGTACCATTCAAGACCGTGTATCTGCACGGGCTCGTGCGCGACGAGAAAGGCCGCAAAATGAGCAAGTCTCTAGGCAACATCATTGATCCGCTAGATGTGATTTCCAAATATGGCACCGATGCTGTAAGACTAGCACTAATGCTAGGCACCGCTCCAGGACAGGACACAAAACTCAGCGAAGAGAAGATTGAAAACTACCGCAACTTCACGAACAAATTGTGGAATATTTCGCGCTATATCATTTCTTCGACAGAAGATGCTCCAAAGCAAACAGATGAAAAAAATCTCACCCTAGCTGATCACTGGATTCTCAATAAAACAAATTCTTTGATAGCAGAAATTACAGCAGATCTCAACAATTTCCAAATCTCGCAAGCTGGCGAGAAGCTGCGCGAATTCACTTGGACAGAATTTGCTGATTGGTATTTGGAAATATCAAAATTCGAAGACAACAAGGCTGAGAAGAAATGGGTGTTGAGAAACATTCTGGAAAATATCTTGAGACTTTCTCATCCCTTCATGCCTTTCATCACGGAACACATTTGGAAGGAACTTGGAAACAAAAAACTGTTAATGATTGAAAAATGGCCTGAATTCAAGAAATCAAACAAAGATTTTGAAACTGAGGTTGCATTTATGATTACCACCAAGGCAATAGTAACCGAAATTAGAAACGGGCGCATAGAAAACAACATAGACCCGAAGAAAAAAATTTCTGTCGTAATTGACATTAAGAACTTTGCAGGCACAGCTAATATAAATGGGATCCTAAACTCTCAAGCCAGCATAATTAAAAATCTTCGAACTGGCATTGAAAAGCTCGACATCATCTCTTCTGGTGAAAAGATTGAAAATGCTATTCAGAGAACCGTAGCTGGTATCAATATATTCATTCCCCTCGAAGGCCTGGTGGACATTGAAAAAGAAAAAGCCAAAGCTGAAAAAAGGATCGCGGAGCTCGAGAAATTCATCGCAGGCTTGGAAAGCAGGCTCGGTAACGATGCTTTCGTTTCCAAAGCTCCAGAGCAAGTCATAACTCAGCAGAAAGAAAGCTTAGCCAAATCAAAAGCCGAACTTGCCGAACTGCAAAAACACATCGCTTCACTAAAATAACAAAATGCGACAAATTGAATCAATCTTTTGGGGAATCGTTGCGGCGCTTGGAGCTTTGGTTGCTCAAATCATCCTGTTTTCGGCGATTTCCATAGTCAAAAATCCGGTCGCAGAACTAAGCTTGGCCAATTTCTTCACCATACCATCTTTCATTGCCGCAGGAGCAGTCATTGAAGAAATTTTCAAATATGTGATGGTCAACAGAAGAGTTGATCTGATTTCTTTGCAAAAATCCTACATCATGAACTCACTGTTGGTAGGATTAGGCTTTTTTCTTGTTGAATTCTCATTGATTGCAACCAATTCCGTGCTGCCGACCAGCAGAGCAATCTTGGAAATAGCGTTTCTTCACATGGGAACCGCAGGCATCATGGGCTACACAGTAGCACTGCGCAATCCTCGCAAAATAAGCACCCTTATCTTTTCCATTGTTCCAGCCGCCTTTTTCCACGTCAGCTACAATCTGCTGGCAATCAAAAGGTCCCCCATGGAAGACTTCGCCATCTTTCTACTCTTAGGACTGCTCGTCATTGTAAATGTCATCAATGTTTTCCGCATCAGCCGCAAACTTGCGTAGGAATTGAAAACATCATATAATTGACTTAGTTTGAGACTTATACTTAACAGGGGGAATCAGGGATTTAGTCTGCCAAAAGGCGGATGACAATCAAGGATTCACAATTGAAATATGGTAAAAACAAAAAAATCATTCTTTGAGAGAGTAACTGGTGCGACACCGCTTGATGAAGACACAAGAAATAATTATTCATCTCCTATGCAGATCTTTTCCGAAGAAGAAGAAACGGAAATGGTCATGCATGGCGGACCACAGCGCAGCGCTATGTTTGAAGAAGAAAATTTCTCCAGCGATGCTGAAGGACAACTCACGATCGATGTCTACCAGACCGACAACGAGATCGTGATCAAATCAACCATCGCAGGCGTCAAACCTGAAGATCTGGACGTTTCCATAAACAATGACATGGTGACCATCAAGGGTGAAAGGAAGAATGAAGAAGTGGTCAACGGTGACAATTATTACTACCAGGAATGCTACTGGGGACATTTTTCCCGCTCTGTCGTGCTTCCAGTGGACATTATCGCTGACAAAGCTGAGGCATCCCTTAAGAATGGCATCCTGACAATCCGTTTGCCAAAGGCAGACACAACCAAGATCAAGAGAATCCAAGTAAGGGGTTTCTAAAAAATACCTTTACTGCTAAAAGAGGAGCTGCGGCTCCTCTTTTTTTTGTCCGAGCTCATGCAATCAGACTATACATCCCTAAGACTTGTTATAAATACAAAGCTACGCTATGCTGGAAATATGTCTAGATACAAAAATCTAATTGTATATTCGTGCCTTTTTTTGGCGCTGCCATCCATTGCAGCTGCCGCGGAAAATCCCGCAGCATCTCAAGTTAAGGACACTCCGGCATTGGCTCTTACTGTCGACCAATATACCGACAACATCCCTTCTTCCACTGCCCAGAGCTGGATTTCCCACAAGACGTTTTTTGAATATTCTCCTAATTTCATGTCTGAAATAGAGAATCCTTCTTTTTGCCAGACTGACAAGATTTTTTGCACACTCACACAAGATGTTTTTTGGGGCAGACACCTGAAGGCTTCATCTGAAACGATTGTAGATAAGCAAGCTGTCAGTTCCTACGTTGCCGCTTTGGCACAGAAAACTGACCGCGATGCTGCAGATGCAAAATTCCAAGTGGATAATGGCATGGTGACCACCTTTGAGCCAGCCCAGCACGGCGTGACACTGGACCAAGAAAAGAGCGTTGCCATGATTATTAATGCCCTGCAAAACTATTCCCCTAGCACCCCTCAGACAATCAAATTACCTTTCGATTCCAAACAGCCTTCTCTTGATTATGCCAACGTCAACGATCTTGGCATATCTTCCTTGATCGGAGAAGGCACATCAAATTTCGCCGGATCTCCAGCAAACAGAATCAAGAACATCAAGGTTGCCATCCGACATTTCAATGGTGTTTTAATCAAGCCTGGAGAAGAATTTTCCTTCGTGCAAACATTAGGAGAGGTCGATGCTGATCATGGTTATTTTCCAGAGCTTGTCATCAAAGGCAATGCCACAGAACCTGATTATGGTGGAGGCATATGCCAAGTTTCCACCACCGCTTTTAGAGCTGCCATATATTCAGGCCTCAAAATCACAGCTCGAACCAATCATGCTTATCCAGTTTCGTATTACAACCCTCAAGGCATGGACTCGACTGTCTATGTTCCAAGACCGGATCTCAAATTCATAAACAACACTGCTGGGTACATTCTCATTCAAGTGAAGATTGTCGGCACGCAATTGATTTTCGATTTCTATGGCACCAACGATGGAAGAAAAGTAACCATCGATGGCCCAACAATTACAGAAAAACAGCCCGACGGTGCCTTAAAAGCCACATTCACACAGCATGTTTTTGACAAAGATGGCAACCAATTCATTAATGACATTTTCAACAGCTCCTACAACTCTCCCTATAAATATCCGCATCCAGGAGGTCCGGTTTTGAATGCTAAGCCAAGCAATTGGTCGGATGATGAATGGAAAAACTACAAACAGATGATCAAAGACATGGCAAAAGCCCAGCAAAAATCTTAACTAATACAAAGAAGATAAAAAACGAATTCCATACAGGAATTCGTTTTTTATCTGGTGCGCTCTGAGGGATTCGAACCCCCGACCTTCTGGTTCGAAGCCAGACACTCTATCCAGCTGAGCTAAGAGCGCATATTTACCATGATTTCATAGAAGAAATCTACACAGGGGCGAGTACTGGGAATCGAACCCAGCTTCTCGGTACCACAAACCGATGTCTTGACCGATAGACGATACCCGCCACTCTATAGACTTCTTAGACTTCTTTTTTTAAACTGTGCGCTGGGCAGGGATCTCACTCGCTTCGCTCTTTGGAAACCCACGGTTTCCAAAACCTTCCTCCCACGGGAAACTCCCGTTTCCCAACCCTTTCCCATTTCGATCTCAGTTTTGTGCGCTGGGCAGGGATCGAACCTGCGACCAATAGCTTAGAAGGCTACTGCTCTATCCACTGAGCTACCAGCGCAATCCAGGCACTGCTGGCAAAAAAATCCCATAAATGGGAATCATTTTAACCTAGGTGGGTTATGCAGGATTCGAACCTGCGACCGTTTGCTTAAGAGGCAACTGCTCTACCGACTGAGCTAATAACCCATTTTTTGGTACAACGTAGCCATATTAGCAGATTTTTATGTACACGTCAACTATGCAATATAATTGATTTCATATCACCTTCCTGCTGCAAATACGTCCTTAACCGATTGATACTGACCGACATCATAATTCTTTCTTGAATTTATATCATCCAGCGCTTTGTTGAAATCCTTCTCCCCGAAAATCACGCCTTTCGATTGCTCTTCCAGATATTGCTGCTTCTTTTCTTCGCTCCAAGCTGAAGAATAAAGGCCTTTTTGCCAAATATACCAACCTGCGACAACTGCTGAAATCAATAAGAAAAAAAATAGCAGCATACGTATCCTGCTCCAAACAGAAATCAAACCTTTTAATATTTTTTTTCCGTTAAGATTGGTTTTTGGTGATTTTAGTTTTGGCGAAAAATCCATATTCTTCTCTTACTTGTTTATATAGAAAACGACATTCAAGGAAGCAGCCAACCTATTATTCTTCCTGGCATTTTTAATGGAAGCGATGTCTGCATTTTGAATCTTATTATTAGTGCTAGATGCAAAAGGGTTCAGTGCTCCAGTGCCTACAGAAGACGCAATGTTCGCATTCGTTTCTGTTTGGTCTTGTTTTATCTCCACCGACGTCACGTCTGAATAATATTCCAGGTTCTCAAGTGCAGTTATGAATTTAAGAATCGCATTATAATCCCCAGAAAGCTGCAGCTGCATCTGCAGATAGTCAGGGCTTGGCAATGTCCCAGCTATTGAATTTTGATCCGGCGCTTTGTTTTTCTGATTGTTACTCTGAGCAGGTGCAGTTTTTTGCGCTGCTGGATCCTGAGCTGTTATCGTAATTTTGTTGCCAGTCTGATCGGCAAGCTTTTCCAGACGCTCGATAAGATCAACCGCATCATTGTTGCTAAGCAAGACATCTATTGAGCTTTCGCCATCCTGCACATTCTGATATTGCAGTTTCATTTTTGGAAGCTGAGATAGTTGCTGGCTACGGCTCTCTTGATCCATGCTTTCTTTTTGTATTTGTTCCCTGGCATCATTAATTTTTCCCAAAATTGGTACGATAACAAAATAAACCAAGCATACGATCAAAATTACGTATACCCCCAGTGCTATGGCCACTTTTTGCTTTCGCAGTATTTTTTTCATAAAAACTATCTTATTTTTTGAGACAATCCCTGGAAACAGTGAAGTCCATTTGGAAATCCACATCTTCCTTTACTACCAAATCAGAGAGTGGAACATTTATGTTCGTAAAACAAGAGGAGGAGGCAATCTTGTTCTTAAAATCAAGCAAGTCATCTCTGGTCTTAGCCCTTCCGATAACGAATACCTGGAAATCTTTTGTCGAGATATTGCTTATTAAGATGCCGTCCGGCGTATTGCTACTAAGCTGAGAGAAAACGTGCGACCAATACAGATGCCCAGACTGTATTTTGGTAAGCGCTTGGACTTCATCATTGACTTGTTTGAATTTGTCCTGATATGTGTTGAGTTGCTGATATTTGTCTTGAGATTGCTGGATATTGTTAGTGCTTACAGATGACTGATGTTGTATTTTAACCATATAGAAAATGCTGGCCAACATGAATATGAACAGTAAGATGGGCAGCAAAAAAAGGATCTCTTCGCGAAGCACTTCTGCGAAAAGCCTGCTGTGCTTTATTTCAATTTTGCGATCTTGAGGCAGAAGATCAAGGTAAATCTTCATAATGTAGTCCCTTTAATGCTAACCCGATAGCTGTGGAATATTGTACTGACTGATTCTTGTCTATGATGGGCAGATCTTTTCCTAGATTTAGATTGATCCAAGGGTTGCCCATTTCTATTTCACGTCCCAACTTCCTTGAAAGGTAAGGTACTATGCCTTTAGTATTAGCACCTCCTCCGCAAATTATTATCTTGTCTATGTTTGTCGAATATTTCAAGACAGAAAGGTAGAAATCCGTACATCGCTCTATTTCCTGATAGAAATTTTCAATCACAGGCAGTGCCAGTTTGAACAAGGCGTCATTCTTAGCTTCCGAACCTATGCCATTGGCGAATTTTATATTTTCCGCTTCTTCAAAAGTCACTCCCATGCCGCTTGCGATCACTTCCGTAAGCGATTGCCCGCAAAGAGGTATGCTGGATGTGAATGTGGGAAATCCGTCCTTTGAAATGGAGAAGCTAGTACGTCTATCGCCTATATCCACCACTAAGACGGTTTTTTCCTTTTCTTTTTCATTCAACAAACTCCTGGTTTGAGCAATTGATTCTATTTCCAAGCCAACAGGTTCGAGCTCAGCCGCTTCCAATACTTCAATAGCCTGGTCGACAACCGATCTCGCTACCGCCACCACCAAGAGATTCATTTTGTCTTTTTCGCTAACCACAGTTGCTGGGAGAATCTGCCAATCATAATAAACTTGATCAAAAGAAAGAGGAATGTTGGCTTCCATTTCCCATTTGACCGCTTCATTTATTTCCTCCTGAGCCATGACCGGAATCGAAATGATGCGCAAAAAAGCCTTTGTTTCCGGCAAAGAACAGATAACTTTTTTTGTTCTTATCTTCTTGGGTCCAGCTACTGCAACAGCTTTTTTGATGGCCTGCACCACCTGATCTTTTTTTTGTATCTCCCCATCATTAACGCAGCCTTGCGGTATTTTGACCGAAGAAAAGCTGTCCACGCATTCGCGAGTGCCATTATCTGCAAGCTTCAGGATTTTTACTGACAAATCACTCAAATCAAGTCCAAAAACATCGCCTTCGCTGCTAAAAATTTTTCTATTGAGAAAACTTTTCATCTATTTTTATTTTTGTATTCTTCAGGAATCTTTCTTTGCTTATTATACATCATAAGCAGCGGCTTTTCTATAGCTGCTTCCAATCATCAACTGCATAAGTGGCATCCGTTGGAAAATATGGAGGAGGATAATTTAGAAGATTGTTGTCATATGTTATCTGCTTGCTCTGAAAACCAACCGCTTTGGAGTTGTTGCATGCTTTTGTCACAGTGAATACCAGGCTTTGATTTGAAGCCACTGAGCCAAATATGCCCAAACTGTTTTTTTGTGCCTCACAGCCGCTGCCACAACAGTTTGGATTATAATCCTTTTTGACTATTCCTCCATTTTGAGCCAAGAGCGCTGCATCAATAACCAAATCGCTCGGACCATTCGTAGAAAATTCAATATTTCCTTGCGCGATAAGGCCGATAACTTCCTCGCTGCTTAAATTTGTATATTTCAGATTATTGGATCCGATATATATGTTCGCATTTGTTCCATTTGCCGGCATGTTAGCAGCAACTAGTGTGACTCTTTTGCTGTTGATCGTGCCCTCGACCCAAACGTTGCCGTTCACAAATATGATGCCATTGCCAGGTATGTTGTATGTCGCGGAAGAGTTTTCTGTTTTAATGGAGTTGGAATTATTTGTAATGCTTGTAACCGTAGTTATGGTGAATGTTCCATTACTGCTTAGGACTATATGCCTGCCCAACGATTGGTTGCTGAAATAGCATCCCGTGGAAGAACAGTTGTTGATCGTGGTTCCATTGGGCTGTTGAGCTTGAGACTGCATCATGTTCATGTCGATTGCCACACCAGTGAAATCCTTTTGAGTTACAGGAAAGGCCGTTCCACCTCCGAACACAGGCAAATTCTGATTGGTATTGAAAGCATTGAGCCAAGAAGTCCAGACTCCCGGCTCCGTTGCACCGGTATCCGGATCATAATAAGAGCTCAAGCCAGCAGAAACCACATTGTTTGCCACCCCATCAAAATGCACGCCTGTATTGCTCATCACTTTGCCTTTTATATTCCAATTGGCATCAAAATGCGAATAGGCATTCGTGAGCACAGCGTAATCACTCCAGGCAGGACGCCTGAAGCGCACTCTGATCTTCTTTTTGTCGCTGGTATCCTTGAAGGTCCAGCCGATGATATCCGCAGTGGCGATCGTAGAACTAGGATCTGACAAACCCACCTTAATCGTGTAGTGCCCTACCAGGTTTCCTTGCTGGTCCCTGAAATCTCCTTGATACGGATTATCGGGCTCAAGGCCATAAGGATACGGGTTTGTACTGCCCCAGAAATCTTGGATCTGTTGGGCTGATTTTCCATCAGTTTCGTGCGCAAGATACCAGCGATAAAAATTAGCTCCCGCTTCAGCGACCCGGAATGCTTGCTGATCATTGGCCTCGTGAAATGAACCTCTAGCCTGACCAACGATATATTGCACGATTGACAGGATTATCAAAGCCACCATGAAAATCACAGACAAAGCATAGGCTACCGCAGAACCTTTTTTCTTCTTATAAATGTTATAAATGCCAGATTCAGATATTTGCCTCAATTCCATATTTTTTAGTCATTGACATTAAGATTGCGAAGATTCGCAAAAGATTCCAAATTTATATTGTCCGGGGCAGTGTTCGGTTTTATGTTGACCCAAAGGTGGACGCTTATGAGCTTAACATCGCCAGGCTGAGGATTGGGAATGGGATTATTCGATGTATTCAAGGGAAAATTTTTGTCATAATAATAAAAAACTGGCTGCGAAGATGTATTTACGATATGCTGCGCAAGCGTAGTTATGGTTTGGTCATTGCTGGGATAAGCTGCCGGTGTGCCACTTGGCCTGGAAACGCCTTTTTTGAAATTGCCTTGATTATCAAGAAAATAATGGACTTGTTCAGTGGTGCCATCTCCTTCATCATCCAAATACACGACTAGATCGAAATTTCCGACTGATTTTATCGGAAAGCTGCCATTATCAGCTTGTCTGACTTTCCTAAGATCCTTCACGGTCACATCAAGTGCCTTTGTGGCAGCAGTGGTGGCTGTAGCTTCTTCCAAAATATAGGAATTGGCTTTCCAGCTTCTGGTAAAAAGCACTGTCACAGCTATGATGCCCAGAGAGAACAAGAAAATAGCCACCAATGTCTCCACTAGCGACATCCCGCTTTTTGCAAATATTTTTTTATGATATTTTTTCACCATGAAAAATGATCTTCTAATTGGCAGTCAGAGAAACTGCCTGAGTGGTATATTTGTTGACCGTCACAGATTGCGGCGAGCTGCTCGCATAACCGCTTGCACTGACGGAAAGCTCATATTGGGTACCGCCTACCAAAGGCGCCGATTGGTCTGGAAAATAAGCTTGACCGAAACTGTCAGTCATCAGAGTGACATCATATGTTGAATTCAAGTCTTTAAGCTCGACGCTTGAATTAGCAATCGGCGTGCCATCAGCAGCATCAGCTACGGTCACCAGCAAAGAATCGATTCTTTTGTCCGCCAAATATGCTGTTATATCCGAGGTAATGCCAGGATCAACTGAAAAAGCGTTGGCTGCCGTAGTAGCAGATGACATTTTCAGAAAAACGTAATCAGAATTGTTGACAGTGCTTTTAAAAGTGAAAAAATAAGGACCACTGCTCATGGAAGAAAAACTTTTTGTGCCATTGGAATCAGTATTGAGAGACTGATTATTAAAGGCATATTCTGGCTGAGGATTTGATCCCGCCGTATCCGCTATCTTTCTGCCACCTGTCAGCGCAAAATCAATGCTCGGCACTGTGGCTCCCAGAGGCGTAGTTGTATGCATATTAATAGTAGAAATTTTGTCAGTCACGATCGTTTTTTGATTGATAGTGCCACCCACTACGCTGCCATGCACATCTACCGGATAAACCGTACTGGTCGGATATGGCGCGTATGTCTGAACTGGAAAATATCCGTTTTTGGAAACCTGGATCTGATAGGTCTGATTAGCAGGTTGCGCTTCAGGCAAGAAAAGATTGCCGCCGCTATCTGTCGTATATGTGGCATTAACAGCTGGCGAAATGGCATTATTGATGATATTCAATTGAGCACCCGGTACGCCATTGCCGGAATTGTCCACCACATGCAAAGAAAGAATGCCGCCAGTGTAGATGGACTCTATGCCGGGAGGAGAGATAGTGGAAACCAGCTGGACTGATTTGGATGGATTATTCTGCTCCCAATAAACAACTACCTTGACTTGCTTGTAATCTTCAGGGTTAGAATCAGTGCCTTGAGCCAGTGTCCCATCAAAAGGATCGTCAACATAAAGAACTGAAGTATGGACAAAGAAAGTTTTGTTGTTCTGCACCACCGTCTCATCTTGCGGTATTTGGCCAGCAGGAATTCCCCCGACAGTTGCAATGTCAGGATAGCTCAGATTCTTTATGATTTCCATCTTCTCATTAGCCACTGACAACGCGCTGAGTCTGTTTTTCACATTGCCCATAGCCTGTGTGCCACCCGCGAAAATCCTATAGAACGTCAGAGCGGCAATGGAAAAAATGAAAATAAACACCATCATCTCAATGAGAGTGAAGGCGCGTTTTGTTCGATGCTCTAAATGATATTTAAAATCCATATCCTATTTTATGCTATCCATCAGGGAATACATCGGTTGAAGCATAGCAATGGCGAAAAAACCTACCGCTCCGCCTATTATAACCATTAAAAGCGGCTCGATTATGGACGACATATTCCTGGTGACTTGATCAACTTCTTCTTCGTAGAATTCAGCCAATTGTAGCAGCACTACATCTGTCTTGCCTGTTTCCTCGCCTACCTGCACGATCTGGGAAACCAAGATGGGGAATATATCGCTATGATCAGAAAGCACTTTGCTCAAACTGACACCTTTTTGCACATCTTCTATTCCTTTCAACAGCGCCTGCTTGTAGAAATAATTTGTCAAAGTATTGGAGATGATCTTCAAAGCATCTACTGAATTGACACCGCTTTTCAGAAGTGAGCTGTATATGCGGGCAAAACGTGCGCAATTCACCTGCTTAACAAGAGGACCAAAAGCCGGGGCATGCACTGAAACCCAAGCAAAAGCACGCTTGCCCATTTCGCGTTGCATGAATATCTTCAGAAAGATTCCCAATCCCACTGCCATACTGGCCGCCAAAATTCCATTGTTTTGTAGAAAATCACTCAGATTGACAATGAACTGTGTCATCGGGGGAAGTTTTGCGTTCATATCTTTGAAAACGCCAAGCAGCTTAGGCAACACATAGGTCAGCATCAAGATTCCAATGACAAACATCACAGAGAGAATGACCGCTGGGTATATCATAGCGCCCTTTACTTTGCCCTTGATGTCATTTTCTTTCTCCAACTGCACTGCTACGATCTTCAAAACTTCATCCAGATTGCCAGCAGTCTCTCCTACACGTACCATATTGATGAACAGTTCGCCGAAGACTTTCGGATATTTGGCCAATCCATCACTGAGAGTCTTACCGCCTTGCAATTCCTCGCAGACATCATTTAGGATTTTTTTGAAATTCTTATTGGTGGTTTGAAGCGCCAAATTGCCGACAGCTCGAGAAATAGTCAGGCCTGAAGCTACCATCACGCTGAGATTGCGAGCAAAAACCATTTTCTCCTTTAAGGGAATAGTCATGAACGCATCAAAGAATTTCACATTGACACTGTGCTGCTCTTGTTCGATCACAGGCGCGATAGAAGTCACCAAAAAGCCTTCGCTTCGGAGCTGCTGAGCAAGCATTTTTTCATCTTGAGCCACAGCTTCTCCACCCTTAGTTTCCCCGCTGTAGCTTTTAGCTGTATAAATGAATTTTGGCATAATTAAAAAATTTCGAATTTCAAATTTCAAATTTGAAATTATTCTTTACTCCTTGGTCACTCTCAAAACTTCTTCAATCGATGTAAACCCTTGCGCTGCCTTTATGAATCCGTCTTGACTCATAGTCATCATTCCGTTTTCCCTGGCTTTTTTCTCAATATCATCGGCTGTAGCATTGTCTGTGATCAATTTACCAATCGAATCATCAACTTCCAAGACTTCATAGATACCCATACGTCCGCGATATCCTTCATTGCTGCATTGCTCGCAACCTTTAGCCTTGTAGAGAGTGATATTCTTCCAAGTGTCTTTAGCGCCGATTGCTCCTTTGAGTTGTGGAGATTTTTTTATGAGCCCCAGCATTTCATCCATGGCAAAAGTTTCTCCCAATGTTTTGATTCCTTTTTCATCCAGGCTGTAAGCAACTTTGCATTCGCTGCAAAGCTTGCGCACGAGACGCTGGGCAATAATCACATTGGCAGTAGACGCTACCAAAAAGGGCTCACTGCCCATATCCAAAAGGCGCGGAAGGGTACCTGCTGCGCTGTTGGTGTGGAGCGTGGAAAGCACGAGATGCCCCGTCATGGCAGCTTCGATGGCAATCTGCATAGTCTCACCATCGCGGATCTCGCCAACCATGATGATGTCCGGATCCTGACGCAGCAGAGATCGGAGGGCTGCTGCAAATGTCATCCCGATTTTGGCATTGACCTGCGTCTGATTGATCCTTGGCATGCGATATTCCACTGGATCTTCCACTGTTGAAATGTTTACTTCCGGCGTATTGAGAATATCCATGACAGTATAAAGCGTTGTTGTCTTTCCGCTTCCCGTAGGGCCAGTCACCAGAATCATGCCATTAGGTCTTTTGATCTGCCTATGTACCACTTCCAGAGCCTCCCCTGTAAGACCCATTTTTTCAAGTGTAAGTCCTTTGGAAGATTCATCCAAAAGACGCATTACGATCTTCTCTCCCTCGAAGACAGGCAGGATGCTGACACGGAATGAAATCTTGTAGCCCTCCTTTTCAATCTTAAAACGTCCATCTTGCGGCAAGCGATGCTCATCCAATTTGAGATTGGACAGCACCTTCACACGAGCAACCAAGCCGTCCAGAACTTGCCGCGGCAATGTCATAGCATCGTGCAATACGCCATCAATGCGGTAACGAACTCTGACTTCTTTTTCATCTGGTTCGATGTGAATATCGCTAGCAGATTGCAAAATAGCATGTTTGAGTAAGGTGTCCACGATGCGTATGATCGGGAGATCTTGGGCGATTTTTTCCAGATCGTTATCAGCATCAGCCTTGGAGGCATCATCCGCATCCTTGTTGATAATGTCCCCAAACTCAGCCTTGAGACTTTTTTCATATTGCTTTAGTACGATCCTGATGCTTTCCTCGGTCGTGAGGCATGGGATGATCTTGAGTCCTGTTTTTTTGCGGATAAAATCAATGGTTTGCAGATCTTCAGGATTCTTCATGGCGACCTTAAGATTGCTGCCATCTTTTTCAAAAGCCACAACGCCGTATTTTTTCGCAATCGGTTCTGGTATTATCTGGAGAATATCCGCTGTTATCATCTCCTTTTCAAGATTAACAAAAGGAATTCCCAGAATGTAGGAATAGAGCTTACGAAGCTCGATTTCCCCAATCAGATTCTTCTTGAGCAGCAAGTCTCCCAATTTCAAATCCTGCGCCGTTGCTTCCGCGAAATTCTCTTCTACTATTTTGGATTCCAGTAAATTCGAATCCAAAAGGAAGCTTTTCAATTGTGCATTCTCAATCCTCATTTATTTCTATTTTTGTTTTTCGAGCCCTATTTCCAAGGTTGTCGCTTATGCGATTTCCAATATTTCCTTGACCTTTGCAGTCACCTCCTCCAACTTGTAGTCTGCTTTCACCAAATAAGTGGTCGCTCCCAGCTCCAAAGCTTTTTCAACATCACTGACACTTCCCAAATTAGTCAGCAGCACGATCGGAATATGAGATACCGCCTCATCAGCCTTTATTTCTTGCAAAACCTCATAACCATCTTTTTTTGGAAGCACGATATCAAGCAGAATGAGATCCGGTTTGTTTGTATGTGCCATTTCGACACCAGCTTCCCCGTCCGAAGCGCACGAAACTTCAAAACCTTCTGTGCTCAAAAAATCTTCCAGGGATTTCTGCAGAATGGCATCGTCTTCAACGATAAGTAATTTTTTCTTTTCCATATTGGCGTATTATTTATGTTTTATGCTCTAAGCTAAGGGCAGAGTAAAATAAAACTCACTTCCTGCATGCTCTATCGACTGGAACCATAGTTTGCCACCGGATTGTTCCACTATGTTTTTTGCAATATAAAGTCCCAAGCCGGTGCCATCAGTCTTGTTCTTGACGGAATTGTTGCTGCGAAAGAACTTTTGGAATATCCTGACCTGTTCGCTTCTTGGGATTCCAACACCATTGTCTCTCACGCAAATCTGCAGCTCCTGACCATTGGCTTCCAGGATGACTTCCACGATACCCCCTTTTTCAGTATATTTGATCGCATTTGAAATCAGATTATCCAAGGCTACGCTGAGCCTTCTCCTGTCGCCGATCACTTCAAAAGAAGCAGCTGGGCAAGTATTCCTGACCTGCACCCCAGCAGTCTTGGCAAATGCCATTTCACTATCCACTACATCTTTGACAAGCGTACACATATCCACCCTATCCTTAGTAAGAGCCAGTTGTCCTTGATCAATACGTGCCACATCCAACAGATCATTCACAAGTCTGGCCATCTTAGAGCTGGAGTGCACGATTTCATGCACGATTTCCGCCTGCTTTTCACTGAGCCCTTCGTGGAATTTGGAAAGTAAGAGTTCTGTCTGCCAGTTCATTTCAGCAATCGGAGTCTTGAGTTGATGGGATGCAATGGCCACGAATTCGCTTTTCATCTTGTTAGCCTGCGCTACCGATTCTATGCTATGAATAACAAAATAACCGATTATAAAAAGAATGGACACCACCAATGTCTCACTGACAATCAGCACATTGGGAGAATCATAATACTGCGATATGATGTCCACTCCAGTCATGGCAGCAACAATCACCAAGCCCATGACGATAAACATGAAGCTGGGAGTCTGCCAAACTTTCACTCCCAGATCATCAGCTTGTTTTCTGAGATTGAATTCATCAATAATTCTTCTTTTGATTTGTTCCATTTTTTTGTTTTTGGAAAGTATTTTTTTGCGCAAAACATGATGACAAAAACATGTTCTTCCATTGCAATTATACCATACAAATCCAGTCAAACAAAAACCGCCAGGCAATGCCGGCAGCTAAGTGTGAAAAATTGAAGTTTAAAAAATATTACACCTTGAATTCAACCACTTCCCCGTCATTCATGACATATTCTTTGCCCACGGTCTTCACTGCGCCGAGCTCTTTAGCCTTGCCCCAGGATCCGATTTCCAAAAGCTTGTCCCAGGCAATCACATCCGCGCGGATGAATTTTTCCTGGAAGTCAGTGTGAATGGCCGCGCCAGCTTCAGGAGCAGTCGCGCCTTTCTTGATGGTCCAAGCCCTCGTTTCCTGCTTGCCAGTCGTAAAATATGTCTGCAGCCCCAGAAGATCATAGGCGGCCACGATAAGATCATCAATATGTGATTCCATGCCCATCTCGACTTTATCTTCTTCACTCATCTCGATCAGCTCTTCTTCGATCTTAATGTCCAACTTTACGTGCTTTCTTTTTTCCAACTCCTCAGGCAGCTTCTCATGGATATCTGCCACATTATACACGAAAAGAAATGGCTTCATGGTGAGCAGCTGCATGTCGCGCACGATCAACTTGCCATTATCTTCCTTGAGAATTTCTTCCAGTCCTGCCGTCTCATTTGCAAGCTTGCCGTCTTCCAATGTTTTTTTGATCTTCAAGACCGCATCCAGCTGCTGTTGGGCGCCTTTCTTGTTGCCGCGCACTTCCTTTTCAATTCTCTGCTCAGTCTTATTTACCGTTTCCAGATCAGCCAAGATAAGCTCAGTGTTGATCACTTCGATGTCTCCTGAGGGATCGACTTTGTTGTGCACGTGAGTGATGTTGGAATTTTCAAAAATCCTCACCACTTGCGCGATCGCATCCACTTCGCGGATATTGGCCAAAAATTTATTGCCCAATCCTTCCCCTTCTGAAGCGCCTTTCACGATGCCGGCGATATCCACGAATTCCACCACGGCTGGCACAATTTTCTCCGTCTGGCTCATTTCTGACAGCTTCAAAAGCCGCTCATCGGGCACTTTTACGATACCCACATTGGGCTCGATGGTGCAGAATGGATAATTGTTGATGTCCACCGGATTGCGAGTCAAAGCCTTGAATAAAGTGCTTTTTCCCACATTCGGCAGTCCCACGATTCCTATTTGCAAGCTCATATAAGATAAAAATTCATAATTTACAGCTAACCCAGCTTACAATAAATTTTTAAAATAAGCAATAATCCTTTACTTAGTACTGTTTACGTGCTATATGTTACATGTTATGAAATTCGATCATATCCTCATCCATTACGGCGAGATCGCACTTAAAGGCAAGAATAGGGCTTTTTTCGAGGTGCAGCTAATAGCCAACATCAAAAGCCAGCTGGAAGCTTTCGCTCCTGGCAGCTTTGAAGATGTCAAAAAAGCCTACGGCAGTATTATCGTGAAGCTCACCGAAAAAGGCATCCAAGAAAAAGAACAAGTGACTAAAGCGCTTGGGCATACTTTCGGCATCGTCAATTTCTCTTTTGCTGCCAGTCTCAGCCACGACATTGAAGAGATCAAGCAAGCCTGCTGGGAAATGCTCAAGAGTGGCGATTTCCAATCTTTCCGCATCACTTCCACCCGCTCAAACAAGCAGTTCCCGCTTACTTCCGAGCAGCTCAATCGCGAAATCGGAGAATTCATTTTTGAAAATTTCCAGCGCACCAAAAAAGTCGATCTCAAGAATCCTGAAGTACAATGTTTCATCCATATTCTAAACAAGATCGCTTTGGTTTCTTCCAAAAAACTGAAAGGTCCGGGCGGGCTGCCAGTCGGCACAGGCAGCAAAGCTATGGTGCTCATGTCCGGAGGATTCGACTCGCCGATCGCCGCTTGGCAAGTGCTCAAGCGCGGCGTGTCGCTCCGCTACGCGCATTTCCATTCAATTCCCTACACTTCCCGTGAATCATTGGAAAAAGTGCAGGACTTGGTAAAAGTCTTGAAAACCTACGGCACCAGTGGGAAAATATATTCCATCCCTTTTGCCGATGTGCAAAAGCACATCATGATGAACTGCCCCCAATCTTTGCGCGTCATCCTTTATCGCCGTTTCATGATGCGTATCGCCGAAGCGCTTGCCAGAAAAGAAAAGTGTTTGGCGCTGGTGACCGGCGATTCCATCGGCCAAGTCGCATCTCAGACATTGGAGAATATTTTTGCAGTCAGTGAAGCTGCCACCATGCCCATCTTCCGTCCTCTTATCGGAGAAGACAAGGAAGAGATCATGCAGAAAGCCAGAGAAATCGGGACCTATGACATATCCAAACTTCCGCATGACGATTGCTGCACACGCCTGATGCCTAAGAATCCGGAAACTCGTGCCAGGCTTGCCGATGTGCTGGAAGCAGAGAAAAATCTGGATATTGAAAAATTAGTCCAAGAAACTTTAGCAAAAACAGAGAGAATTGACGTTGAATAATTTACAACGTTTAAGCCAACCGCTCAAAAAACACCCCGCCTCGGCGGGGTGTTTTTTAATTAATCGCAAGATTTTTCCTGTGTAGCGCAGACACTGCTGCCTGATTGCCTGAGCGTCTGTTTCGGTTTCGGAAAAGCTCTCTTTGCCTCATGTGGATCCCATTCTCTTATCTCTTTTGCCACGAACGTGTTGCCAGCCTTTTCCTGTCCTATGATTTTGACCTTTTCTCCGATTTCTACTTCCACATGTTTGTCCGCCGCAGATTCATCAATTACTTGCCATTGCTTGTTTTCCAGATCTTGGATCATGAATTGCGAAGAGCTTTCAATCAACACCACTTGTCCACCCAACAACCCATCATCAGGATGATCCCAGACAGTCTTTTTGTCTACGGAACTTATAGCATTCAAATATGGCAGATTAGCACTAACCGACTCTTCTATTTTGCCGCCTACGCCGTAATAGAAAAGTACGCATCCTGCAGCCACGCTCAGTCCAGCGCTAGCAAGCACAACCAAATACACGCGGTGATGGTACCAGCCCTTGGTATGGATAAAATTAAAATAAGCCGCCCAGGCAAACAAGCTAAGGAATATGATCCACAGATAGGGCAACGAAATGAACAAGAAGGTCCAAAAGCTCTTGTGAAGATAGGGATAGATGTCCCAATCATGACCGACAATCACATCAAGCATAGTCGCAAAAGACAATGCTCCAATGACAAGCGCAATCGCAAACAGAGTCCAAAACACCCAATTCTTGGCCAGAAACCTCCACTTAGGAGCCGGCTCAAGATGTGACTCTTTGATGGTCTTGATGATTTTTTCACTTGTCGTCGTCATACCAAAAAATATGAAAATTATTGATTGCGCGTGTTGGATCTTTCTTTGAATTGCTTCTTAGCCCGATTAATAAGCGTAGCGACCGTTCCCATCGGTTTCTCCAAAATATCCGAGATTTCCTTGTAGTCCTTTTCTTCCAAGAATTTAAGCACCAGCACCTCGCGGTAACGTTCGTCCATTTCAGCAAGGATTTCACGCACTTGCTGGGCTGTGTATTTCTTCTCCATCGCCAAAGCCAGATCTTCATCGCTTGCCAAAACATTCAGCAACTGGCTGTCACCTTCGTATGTCATGGTTTTGGGACGAGCAGAAACTTTCCTGAAATGGCTGATGACTTTATTATGCGCGATGCGATATATCCAGGAGGAAAACTTCAGCGTCTGATCAAAATCGTTAAGGTTCTTGTATGCGCTCAAGAAAACATCCTGCAGGATATCTTCAGCATCTTCTTTGGAGCTTGAAGAGATGCGCATTATGTAACGCAGCAGCTTTTCCTCGTAGCGATCCACCAAGAAGGCATAGGCGTCCGGCATATTCAATGCCAAAGCCACGAGTTCCTCATCGGTCTTTTGAGAAATATCGCTCAATTCTTTTGAAAAAGTATTGGTCATTATGACAATCAGCGCTTGCAAGAATATATACGCGGCAGCCATTTTCGCCCTTTCAGGGCCATTCTTGCAGACACTTGGTTTGAAATCTTATTGCTGCCAAATCTCAGGCTTGGCAGCTATCTAGAATAGTATACGACATTTTTCCAAGAAAGTGAAGGGTTGCCAAGATTTAAGGGAGCCTCATCGAATCATTTTTGCAGACCAGACTGAATGCGTTTGGCTTCTTTTAATAACCCTTCAATATATCCCATACCTTCCTGCCAGAATTTTTCTGATCCCAAATCCATGCCAAATGCGCTCACGAGCTCATGCGGGGATTGGGAACCACCAGCAGCAAGCATATCCACGTATTTTTCCACCACTGAGCTTCCTTTTTTTTCATAAACTTCAAACAAAGATAATGCCAGCAATTCCCCAAAAGCATAGGCATACACATAAAATGGGGTGTGAATAAAATGCGGTATGTATTCCCACCAACAATCATAATCTTCAGTCATGGAGACGGAATTCTTAAACATTTCAGTTTGTCGCTTGCGCCAAATGGCATCCAGCTTCTTGGCATCCAGTTGCTCTCCTTTGCGGAAAGCTTCATGCATATCCTGTTCGAATTTGAACATGGAAACCTGCCTGAAGACGCTTGCTATCATGCCTTCGATCCTGCGCATATAAAGAGCCAATCGCGCACGCTGATTCTTTTCATTCTTTTGTAAATAATCGAATGTCAGTATTTCACCGAAGATGCTCGCTGTCTCAGCGACAGTCAGAGGCCAATCAAAATTCAAAAAGGATTGCTTACGAGCAAGATATGCATGCACGCCATGTCCCAGTTCATGCGCCAAAGTCATGACATCATTGGATGTGCCATTGAAATTCACAAAGACATACGGATGCTTGTCCGGAGTAACATACATGCAGAATGCTCCTCCCTGCTTGCCGCTCCTGACTCCGGCATCAATCCAACCATTGTCAAAAAATTTCTTGGCTGTGTCTGCAAATCTTTCATCGAACGCTCCGAAAGCATCAAGCACGATTTTTTTAGCTTCTTCAAAGCTATAGGTTCTCTCTTTGCCATCAACAGGTGCGTATCTGTCGTAGTCAAAAAGCTTGTCTGATCCTAGAACCTTCTTTTTGAAACGATAATACTCTTGCACAAGAGCATAATTTTCCGTGACAGTATTCAGCAAGCAATCAACTTCTTTTCTAGAAGATTCATTTTCCAAATATCTGGATTGCTCAGGGAATTCGAAATTCTTAAGCGCATCATCCATGGCCTTGTCCTCAACCATCACATTGAAAATAAAAGAGAACAGACGTGACGATTCCCTAAGGCCTCTGGTCAATGACACTGCAGCCTGTTTGCGTTTTTTCTGTTTATTTTCAGAATATAGCATACTGAGAAGTTCAGGCTCGCCCAAATATGTCCTTCTTTTTTCATTAAAAAGATATTTTTTGTTCGCATGCTCCTGTTCGAAAAGCTGTCCAAATGCTGCCATGCCAGTCAGATGTTTTTTTTGCAAAATGATTTCCTCATTTTCGCTAAGCTTGTGATTTCTCCAGGCATAAACCTTTTCAAGAAAGTGCCTGTAGTCTGCCAGCAGCGGGCCTTTCAAAATCTTCTTGAAATCAGCAGGTTTTATCCTGGATACTTCAAGGTCAAAAAAAACCAGCTTGGAAGTCACTTCAGCAAACATCCTTCTGGCTTTCTGCAGGAAGAATCCATTTCTCGGATCATCTGATGCAGCAGAGAAGGCAAGGTAGCCATAGGCTTGCGGTTTTATTGCGGCATTAAATATGCTCTCATATTCCACAAGCGCTTCTTTCAGTTTTTTGGCCGAAGTAATTTTTTCTATTTTCGAGTGATATTTTTTGTGGAATTTTTCTGCGCGCTCAAGCAACTCAGCAAAGAGCGTTTCTATCCTGGGATCGTCTATGGAAGAGAAAAGGTCGCCCAGATCCCATGCTGGTATTCTGTTCATAATTTGCAAAGTAAGGAATTATTTGACGATCCTAGGAAGCAACGTGAGCACTCTGGTTGTGATCTCATAATTGATTGTACTGATCCTTTCTGCCAGTTCTTCCACCGTAATCCTTTCATTTTCCTGTTCCCCCAGCAGCACAACCTCATCTTCTGCTTGCACGTTTTCCAGCGCACTCACATCAGCCACAAACATGTTCATGGCCACACGCCCAAGGACTGGACATCTTTTGCCTCCGATCAAAACATCGGCATTATTGGAAAAACCGCGATCATAGCCATCGCTATACCCCTGAGGAATGACGGCTATATTAGTAGGTTTTTTTGTAACAAAAGTCAGTCCATAGCCAATGGAATGACCACTTGGCAAGGTTTTAACTTGTGCTACATGACTCACCCAGCGCATGACAGGCCTAAGAATGAAATTCTCATTTTCATATTTCTTTCTCAAATCCTCTGAAGGCCACATGCCATAAACAGCAATGCCTAGACGCACAATGTCGGAAATGCCTTTATTCTGCTCATAAGCCAAAATGCCGGAGCTAGCAGAGATATGCGTGTTGATTTTATCAAAACCATTTTTCTTAAAGATTGCGACAGCTTTAGCATGCACATCAATCTGTTTCTGAGCATGCGAAAAATCCGAAGCATCTTCGATGTTAGCAAAATGCGAATAAACTCCTTTGACTTCGATGTGCTTCGTGTTTTTCAAAGCATTCACAAACTCCTCCAGAGCGTCCGGCAAGATTCCTTGTCTGCCCAACTCGGCATCGATCTTCACATGAATGCTTATTTTCTTACCTAGCTTTTTTCCTATTTCTTCCAGGATGTTGAGCCGCTCGACATCATAAACCGCCAAGGTGCCATCCAGCATAACAGCTTCTTCCAATTCACCTTTTTCCACATAACCGAAAACCAGAACTGGCTTCTTTGTGACTTTGCGGATCAGTCGCAATTCTTGCATGTCATCGATCTGGAAATAATCCGCATAATTCTCCAAAGCCTCCACAATCTCGTTTTGGCCATGCCCATAGGCATTGGCTTTGACCAATACGGCAATCTTCGTTTTTGGATGCACCAAGTTGCGAAACAGCTGGAAATTATGGATAAGATTTTCTCTGGATATTTCAATAAAAGAAAGCATAGCCGATTAATTTAAATAATAATTGTATATTATATAGTTTCCTCCGCTTTTTAAAATTGCGCAAGCTTAAAGCAAAACCCCTGCTATCGCAGGGGCTTGGTCATCACGAACCGTCTTTCATCCCTAGAATTCCATTCCGTTTGCACTTTCCGTATCCTGAACACTCTGGCTTTCATTCTCTTCATTGCCTCCATTTTCTTCACTGCGACGCTCTTCGCTGCGTCTGCTCTCCCTATCTTGCCTTCTGTCGCTTTCGCGGCGCTCTTCGCGCCTGGTTGACCTGTCATCTCTGTGCGATGACTCTCTAGCGAATGCAACAGGTGCAGAAAACGCAACTACCAGCATAGACAGCAACGTGACGGCAAATAAGCTTACTTTTTTCATATTGTTTTGTCGGATATTTTTTGCTCAAATATACTTTGGCAGCTTTCCTGCATCTGCCGACCTCCGCATATGCACTTTTCTTTCACACGGATCTGTTCAAGAAAACCGCCGCTTACGTCCATGGTTATTGTTAAAGTTACTACGCGCGCAAACTGTTTTTCTTGCTATTGAAAGTTTAAATTTGCCTTATTTAAGGCAAATTCTTAATATGAAAGGCTTACTTTAATATTTTAGCCAAAGGGCAGGAAGCATGATCATGCTTTTTGGCCGGACAATATGTGCGACCATATTCGATCAAGCGATAGGAAATCGTTTCCCACTCTTTTTTAGGGAAAATCTCCATCAGATCCTTTTCTATCTTGACTGGATCGCTCTGAGCGCTAAGACCCAGCACATTAGAAAGTCTCCTGACGTGAGTATCCACCGGTATTCCAACCACGACTCCGCAAGCATTTCCAAGGATGATGTTTGCCGTCTTCCTTGCTACTCCGGGCAATTCCACCAGTTCTTCCATAGTGCAAGGAACCCCGCCTTCGTACTTATCCTTGATTATCTTGGCGGCAGCCAAAACATTCTTAGCCTTATTGTGATAAAAACCGGTAGAGTGGACGTCCTTTTCAAATTCCTTGATGTCAGCCCGCACATAATCTTCAAGTTTGCGATATTTTTTGAATAATTTTGCCGTGACCTCATTGACCTTCTTGTCCGTACACTGCGCGCTCAAAACGACCGCCACCAAGAGCTCCCAGGGATTGCCGAAATTGAGAGCAATCCTCGCATCAGGAAAAAGCTTCTTAAGTTCTCTAGCCACTATGGCCGCCCGCTTCTTTTTATATTCAATGCTGTTATTGGATGCTTCTTTTGCCATATGTTTTAATACAATGCAAAAAAATATTCCTCTCGGAATACTTTTTTCTTTAAAACTTTCTTATTATGCGGATATCGCTGAACTTTTTAGTAAAAGGCTTCTTGAAGATCAGCGTCCAGAAATGATTTATAATGTAGCGCAAACCCGTAAGAATGATGCCTTCTTCCGCAAAGCGCCGGCTGGAAGTGTGCATCGGCAGATCGAAATCGAATTTGACCCTACCGACTTTCTGGATGCGGCGCGCCACATCCGTATCCTCGCCGTAAAAATCAAATCTAAGATCAAATCCGCCTATTTTCTCCATGGCACTGCGCCTGACGATGAAATTTCCGCCTTGAAGCATAGCGCCCTTGTGAAGCACGTGGTGATTGATCAGATGTCCTGCATAGCCCACATGGTAATACATCCTGATTATGAAGTTCATGGTCTTGGACATTTCAGGATATATATAAGGACCACTTAGCGCCACCAGATAATCGTCACAAGAAAATTCAGTAAAAACCTTGTCTATCCATCCTGCTGGAAGAGTAGAGTCCGAATCCACGTTAGCGATAATGTCACCAGCTGAAACTTTATAGCCAGCATTGCGAGCCTTTGTCAGTCCCTTGGCAGACTCATATACATATTTTACTCCAGGAAAAGACTTGGCAATTTCCGCCGTCTTGTCAGTACTGGCATTGTCCACCACGACCACTTCTATGTTATGAGAGGATTTTTTAACTTCACACAAAACAGACTCGAGACATCTCCCGAGGTATTTTTCTTCGTTGTATGCAGGGATGACAAAACTGAGTTTCATAACTGCCTTAATTATACGAGCATATCTTGAAAAAGCAACGGCTGAAAGGCTTTTTCGAGCTTACTTTAATTGCTTTTCTTAAGTATTTTTGAATATTTCAAGCCATTTTTCAGCTATTTTGCCGGCTGAATATGTTTCCACAAAAGCTTGCCCATACTTACCCATTTCAGCTCTTTTTTGAGGATTCTCCAAAAGTAATACCGCTTTTTCAGCCAACATCTTCACATCGCCGACTGGAACCACAAAACCTTTCTTTTCGTCGCGGCCTATGTAGCTAGGAAGAGCCCAGGCGTCAGCACCGATCACTGGAATACCCGCTGACATGGCTTTCATCATCGAAAGACACTGCGTCTCAGCTGTACTCATCACTACAAACATATCGGCGGCTTTATAAGTTTCAGCATGCGTCTCGTCATCAACTCTACCGAAAAATTTCACATTATTCTCAAGACCTAAATCCTTGGCCAACTTCTTGAGATCATCCTCGGCCGCTCCCAATCCCGTGATTGCCAGCATCACATCGGGAATCGTTTTTTTTACTTCAGCCACAGCCTTTATGATGTCATCAACTCTTTTTTCCGGCGCCAAGCGTCCTGCATATAAAATAGTCCTCTCAGTAAATCCGTATTTTTCTTTTAGGGTTCGCTTTTCTTCTTCGCTAGCAGGAGTGAAATTCTTGAGGTCAATAGGATTGGAAAGTGGCATAGAATCCCTTTTTAATCCATAGTCTTTCATTTCCTCCAAGATTCCCTCAAAAGGAGCGCTAACGAACTTGCAACGGTTGTAATACCAGGAATTTGCCATAAGAGCCGCTTTGTCGAAATATTTATTGCTAAAAGGCAAATAGCTCGTAAATTCAGTTATCGGCGTGTGATTCGTACCCACTAACGGAATCTTCAGCATCCATGACATCCAAAGCGCTTCAATCCCCATGCCATAGGGATCTTGAGTGTAAATAACGTCAAACTTTTCTTTTCTGAATTTCCAAAATCGGAAAATCGAAGGAATAACAACTCTGGACTGCTTGGTCGGGGAGCCTAACATTGGCAAAGACCAAAAGCGATGGAATTTTATTCCTTCGCCCAAATCCAGCTCGCCATAAGGCAGATTTGCCACTGCGTGATCTTTGACGCTATATTTAGCGGCAAAAAAATGGACTTCATGCCCTCTTTCAGCTAATTCCTTGCCAAGCAAAATAATGCTGTCGGAAATACCGCTTATTTCTGGATAAAAATTATCTGAAAAAATTGCTATTTTCATAATAAAGTTTTTTCTTTTTGTTCTCTCCTTGCAAAGGAGAGATGTCGCGAAGCGACAGAGAGGTTAAATCTTTTCAATTTTATTCATAAACCTTTCGGAATATTTCTTATACAGATAGGCGAAGAGAAAATATAGCACGATGATGACAAACGGCACAAATGCTCCAAACTTGATGTATTTTCCGACGTTATATGCTTTGCCGAAAAAATAGCCGATCAGCATGAAGGTGGCGGTTTTTTGCAATGTCACCAAAACAACATAGAACAGATATCTGCCGAATGGCATTCTGGCTACTCCGACAGCCATGAGTCCTGGTGCTGCCAAAATAGGAGTGTACTTCAAAACAGCCACTGTTTTGCCGCCATTATGGCTGACTTTTTGTTCCAGCGCCAGCAAGCGCTTCTCTGTCAGTCCAAGTCTTTTTCCGACTTTTTTAACCACTGCGTTCCTTCCGAAATACCCAATGGCATAAAAAATCATATCCGGAATAACGTCGCCCACGATCGAAAGCGCAAAAACGATAAGCGGACTAAAATAACCCAGTGTTGTGGCAAAAGTCGCAGCCGCTGTCACAGTTGGGCCCTCCGCGCACATAGCCAAAAACATGAGCGGATAGCCATGATCTATTATCCATTGAAGAACTGCTTGAAATGAAGAAAAATCTACGTTCATAAGCTAATATAACCACACAAAGAGGAAATATTCAACAGAAAACAAAAAAACAGCCCTTGGGCTGCTTATGTGGACGATACTGGACGTCTCACGTCGCTTCGCTCCTTGAAACCTTGCGGTTTCAACACTTCCACCCCGGGAAAACCTAGGTTTTCCCGACCCCTTTCCTTGTTCGAGTCCAGTCAACACAAAAGCAGCCTTGCAGCTGCTTATTGTGGACGATACTGGACTCGAACCAGTGACCTCTGCAATGCTTGCCCTGTCACCAAAAAAGAAGACTGTTTTGTGGTCGCTAGTGGACTCGAACCACTGACCCCTGCAATGTGAATGCAGTGCTCTAACCAACTGAGCTAAGCGACCGTTTTGGTGACAGGGTGAAAATGCAGCGCTCTAACCAACTGAGCTAATCGTCCTTAGCAAAAATGTGCCCGCAGGCACATTTTCTATTTCTTGTCGACCATTGTAGGTCGTGTTAGAACCATCATACAAGAAACGAATGAGTATGTCCACATCCCCGATTTGAAGGAATTTGCCTGATTTTCTCACTGCTTTTCAAACTCTTCGCGCGCTGATGATGTCCTCATCGGTTTTTTGTTCCCCTTCAGCATCTGGGGTGGCTATGTTTCCAATAAGTCAACTTTCCAAACCAAAACCGCTATCTCACATAGCGGCTTGGTTTTTTGAAGACTATATAGACTTGCTGTAAAAAGAAAACCGCTGTTTTTAGTAGCAGGTTAGCTTTTCATGAGCAATGCCTTATAAGTACTCTTTCATGAGCTTATCAAAATCAATTTCTTTCTGTTTTTCACTCTGCATTTTTTCAGCCCACTTATTTTCATTATCAATTTTACTCTTAATGCCGAAATATTTTTCAAATAACTCCTCTGCCTCCATTTCATGTTCAGATAGTGAAAAGTCTCCGATTGTTCCATTATAGTGACTTTTTCCTTCTTGTTTAACTGGGCCTGATAGAGAAGGCAGGGTTACAATATTGGTTTCTTTGATAAGCTCAACAAGTCTACCTCTTAGTATGCCATTAAGCTTTCTTAGTCTGACTTCCTTTTCTGGATTTGCACTGCCTCCTTTCTCAATTCTTTCATCTGTAAGCTTTAAGCTTGCAACCTCTTTCAATAATTCAACATCTTTAATGCCAAATTTTTCAAAGTATTCTTCACGAGCATATGACAAATTTTTCTCCGCTTCACTCATTTGCCTATTGGCTTTGGTTAAATCTTTTCTAGTTGGCTCATAACTCATTTGCTCAAGACTCATAATTTTTGTTTTATTTGATTAAAAAAGACAAAAAGACGGCATATTTCACCCGTCTTTTCAAACTACTAACCCCATTATAGCATGTTTTGTACCCACTGTCTATCTTTTAAGCTTGATTTTTACGCAAAAAACATGAGGCTTCCAACTACTAAGGTGTGGGGGATTTCCGTGTCATTCACTCGCCGTCGCAAATGAATGTGCAGGGATTCCTCGTCAGTCGTAATTTCCCGTGCCCACAGCACATGGGAAATTACTTCTTCCTCGCCTGGGTGAACAAAAAAGTGAAGCAGTTCACTTTTTTGTTCACCCTTCGAATCCATTCTACATTCTGATACAAACTTAAAAGAGACCCTTGAAGGGTCTCTTTTAAGTTTTTGTCGGACACATAAGACGCTTTACGAACACCTGTTTGATAGCATCAAAATACCTTCCTACCTGCGGGATTTGCGGGAAATTGCCGATATTTTTGAAAAATCCAACGCCTTCAAGCGATTTGACTTGGAACCGCAAGGGTTTATACTGTAAGCATAACGAAACAAACCTATGCCAAGATTTACTTTCAAGGATGACGGGGATAATTTGAGCGGACTTATGGATGCGACCCAAAATGTCGGCAAACCAGCCACTTCAAACGACCCAGCGACCACGATTAACGCCGACAATGGCGAAGTCATACAACTAAACGAGCCACCTGCCCATACCAAGGATTAAGGATGTGAACCCTTGGAGTTAGTATTTTAAGCAAACCTCTCAAATAAGAGGGGTTTTGTTTTTGCGTGAAAATCAATTTTACTGTATAATTCACGTGTAATAAAACTTAATAAATAATAAACAAAAAAATGAAAAACAAACGAGGCAATGTTGCCGTGATTGCGATTATCATCGCGATTGTGGCAATTGCGGCAGGCGTTGTAGGTTGGATGTTTGCTAAAAAATCGCAGACACCAGTGACACAAACCACAGCAACACAACAAGTTACAACACAGCCAAATGTATCAACGACACAACCAGCCGAACAAACCACACCAGCAGTGCAATCTGATAATGCCACTTCAATCGCAACTATTCCAGCAGATTGGAAAACATATACAGGTAGTAAATATGGTTTTTCAGTAAGTTATCCGAGCACTTGGAAGTCAACTGAACTTACCTCTGCTAATTCTTTTCGTGAAGGCATCACTTTTAATGAAAGCAAACCAGACCCTGCAAATACATATGCACAACTGGCAATTTTCTACTATACTGATATAAGTGGTGTTTCATATACCAATAAGGCACCAAAAAACCTTGACGAATATATGAAAGACCCCACATTCAAGGATGCAAAAGTAATAACATTTAATGGTGAAAAAGCATTTACGGCTACGGATATAAACAATAATGCAAATGTTGCAAAAACAGATATTTTTGTTCAACATCAGGGGCATATCTATGAAATAAATTATTTCAATGCCGATAAAGACATTACTACAACAAACGCTGTCATCAAAACAATCAAGTTCACAAATTAAATTAGTCAAAACTTAAAAATAACCTGCCTTTCGGTGGGTTATTTTTTTATTGGACAAAAATCAAAAAATGTGCTAATATAGGCATAATTAGGCGATAAAAATTATGTCAGACATAAAAAAACAAGCACAATTTATTGAGATGCGAGCGACTGGAATGAGTTTCGCCAAAATTTCCGAGCAATTGGGAGTAAGCAAGCCAACCCTGATTTCGTGGAGCAAGGATTTTGAACTTGATATTCAAAATTTGCGGACGATTGAACAGGAAGCACTGCGTGAAAAATATCTTATCACCAAGGAAAAGCGGATTGAAATGCTCGGCGACAGTTTGGACAAAGTGAAGCAGGAATTGGCGAAGCGAGATTTGAGCGAAGTGCCGACTGAAAAACTTTTTGCCCTGAACATAAAGTTGTTGCAGGAAATAAAAGCCGAGGAAGTTTCCGCCCTGCCCTTTTCGCAAAAAGGAGCGTTTGTCATGGACTTGTCCGAATTGCAGGAATGGAGTGCATAACAAACACTAACAAAGGATAACAAAATTTGACCGTTTTTGTCCGTTTTTTTACCAAACAAAATCCTGCGTTTCGTGGGATTTGTTTTTATCCAAATGATTACTCCAAATCAACAAGAGAATTTCAGCAAATACAAGTATGTGATTTACGCTCGCAAATCAAGCGAGGAAAGCGACAGGCAGTTGCGTTCTTTGGATGATCAAATCAAGGAGTGTCGCCAACTGGCGATGCGTAGCGGGTTGAAAGTCGTGGATGTTATACGTGAGTCAATGTCGGCGAAAAAACCTCGCAAAAGGGCAAAATTCAACGCTCTGCTTAAAAGAATTGAAGCGAAAAATATTGACGGTATAATAGCGTGGGCACCCGACCGCTTGGCAAGGAATATGTTGGAAGCAGGTATGGTTATTGATATGATTGACGAAGGTAAAATCAAGGATTTGAAATTTGCCACATA
>DASVYU010000021.1:0-40158 GCA_036391995.1 Patescibacteria group bacterium | reverse complement strand
ACTATGCCGAAGACATACCCCGTCTTTTTTGCATTCCTTTTGAAGAAAGCTTTCATGTTTATTTTGTTTATGTTTAAAAAAATTAAAGAAAAAAATCCATTGCCATGATTATACCACAAAATAAAATCCGCACCAAACAGGTGTGGATAAATAATTATAACAGCAAAAATTCATTGCCAAATTCGGCCATTTTAGGCTTCAATAAGCAATAATAACGAATTCGCCCTTGAGCTTATCTGGATGCTCGGAAAAATAGGCGATGACATCGCCCATATTGCCTCTGACGATCTGTTCGAACATCTTTGTCAGCTCGCGACCGATGATGATTTGCTTGCCAAAAGTGCCGGCCGCGAGATCAGAGACATTCTTTTCTTTTTCAGTCAATTCTTTTAGCAATTGGATGTTCTTGATTACCCTGTGCGGAGAATCATAATAAATGACAGGTTCCTGGGTGTTCACGATTTTCCTAAAAAAAGTCTCCCTGCCTTTCTTGTGTGGAGGAAAGCCGGCAAAAGAGAAGTTCTGCATATCCATACCAGCCACGCTCACAAGAGCCGTTAGAGCAGAGACTCCAGGAATCGGTACGACAGCAATATTGCTTTGCAGCGCATCTTCCACAAGCCTGTTTCCCGGATCAGACACTCCGGGCGTGCCAGCATCAGAGCAATAAGCGACATTTTTTCCGTTTTCCAGCTCCGCAACGATCTTTTCAAATTGAGCTTTGCCGCTGTGATGATGCAAAGAAATGAGCGGTTTGGATATGCTATAATGCGAAAGAAGTTTGCTGGTCACACGCGTGTCTTCGCAGGCAACCAGATCAACTTCGCCCAAAATCCTCACGGCCCTGAAAGTGATGTCTTCCAGATTGCCGATGGGAGTCGCGACGATATATAATGTTCCATTTTTATTCATAAAAATGAATTTCTAATTTTCAATTTTCAATTTCTAAACAATTTCCAATGACCAAACTTCTAAATGTTTGAAATTTGAATCATTGAAAAATTGAACATTGTTTGAAAATTAAAAATTATAAATTGAAAATTTAATCCCTATGATCCTCACCACTCATGCCTTGGTCGGCGCTGCCTTGGGAAAACATGTTTCCAACCCTTGGCTAATAATACTCATTGCTTTGCCACTACATTTCTTTTTGGATAGTTTTCGCCACGGAGAATATCTCAATCGCAAATCCACATTTGCCAACACTTGGTGGAAAGTCGCAATCGATCTTGTTGCTGGTCTTTCCATTGTGGGTGCATATATTCTGCTTTTTCACCCTACCATCTTAATCATCAGAAACATCCTGATTGGAACTTTTGCTTCCATGTTTCCCGACCTGCTCACTGTGCTTTATTGGAAACTTAATTTCAAATTACTCTACAAGCTTTTCCAGTTCCATGCTTGGGTCCACCCCTACCCCAAAGGCGACAAACGTTATGATTGGAATCTACGAAATGGCAGAAACGACATCATCTTTTCAATATTGGCAATCGTACTTATGTTACTTTGATACTTTAGTGAAAAATAAAATTTTTCGAGAATTTCTGTCTGAGAACCCTTCTTTTCTCTGAAATTTTTTGTTTCCCATTTTTGACCACGAAAAATTTCAGCTAGAAAATATGGGTTCGAGTTTAATTCGCAGAAAAATTTGTATTTTTTGCTAAATATTAAACAGAAAACTACAGATACTTCGCTGTCCAACTTTCCTTATCCTTCTTGAGCTTTTCCGGTGTACCTTCGAAATTGACATAGCCGCCTTTGTCTCCGCCATCCGGTCCCAACTCAATCACCCAATCAGCGTCACGCACAACATCCAGGTTATGCTCCACCACCAAAACCGTATTGCCTTTGTCTACCAAAGCATTGAGTACAACCAATAATCTGCGTATGTCATCGAAATGCAGACCAGCTGTCGGTTCATCCAAGATATACAAGGTGTTGCCTGTAGATTTTCTAGCCAGTTCCGTGGCCAGCTTGATGCGCTGAGCCTCACCACCTGAAAGATTTGTTGCGCTTTGCCCCAGTTTCAAATATCCCAATCCCACATCTTCCATGGTCTTGAGTTTTTCCGCAATCAAAGGATGGCGCGCAAAGAATCTGAGAGCGAACCGCACATCCATATCCAGGACCTGCGCTATATTGTAACCCTTGTATTCAATCTCCAAAGTCTTCTTGGAAAAACGCGTTCCGTCACATGCTTCACATTTAACATACATGTCAGGCAAAAGATGCATCTCGATCTTCTTGTAGCCTTCTCCCTGACAAACCTCGCAGCGTCCGCCTTTCATATTGAAACTGAAACGGCTGGCAGTATAGCCACGATTCTTGGATTCTTCCGTCTGCGCAAAAAGATCACGGATATATGAGAACACTCCAGTGTAGGTTGCCGCATTGGAGCGCGGCGTGCGTCCGATCGGATTCTGATTGATGGAAATGACTTTTTTGACATGTTCAAAACCTTTGATCTTCTTGTGCTTACCAGGCAGATCCTTGGTGCCATAGAAATGACGCGAAAGCGCTTTGGAGAGAATGTCTTTGACAAGCGTGGACTTGCCTGAGCCTGACACGCCGCAGATTGCTACGAATTTTTCCAGCGGAATGGACACATCCACATTCTTAAGATTGTGTTCCTCTGCGCCGATGATCTCGATATGTTGGCCAGAGCCTTTGCGATAGGATTTTTTGTCGGAAACTTTCTTTTTTCTGGAAATATATTGCGCAGTAAGATTCTTGGATTTGAGCAGCTTCTTGTAGTCTCCTTCAAAAACCACAATGCCGCCTTCCTCACCTGCACCGGGTCCCATATCGATGATCCAATCTGCCGATTTAATGATAGCTTCATCATGCTCAACCACCACCAAGGAATTACCAACCCCTTGCAAAGATTGCATGGTCTTGATGAGTTTTTCCGTGTCGCGATTATGCAAACCAATAGACGGTTCATCCAAAACATACACGATGCCCATGAGTTGAGAATTCAATTGGGCAGCCAAACGGATGCGCTGCGCTTCTCCGCCGGAAATGGTCTGAGCAGAACGTCCCAGATTCAGATATTCCAAGCCCACGTTTTCCAAAGCTCTGAGACGACTGAGCATCTCGCGCACGATTGGCCGCGTAATTTCTTTTTCCTGTAAAGTCTGTTGCCAATTTTCAGCGCCCTCGAAAAATTCCTTGAGCTTGGTCACTCCCATATTTACCAGATCATCAATGCCTTGGCCCTGGATCTCGACAGCCAAGAATTCTTTCTTGAGACGTTTGCCCATGCAGCTGCCGCACACATGTGCAGTCATATATTTCTCGATTTCCGTGCGCATATATTCCGATTTGGTCTGGGCATATTTTTCTTCCAAAGCAGGAATAACACCTTCAAAACCATCCTTGCCATCCAGTACTATGTCCAATTGCTGCTTGGTAAGTTTTTTCACAGGCACGCTGACGGAAAATTTATATTTCTTAGCAATATCCTTGAGCATCTGGATCTGGCTGCTTTGCCCATTGATCTTGCCTCCGGATTTGCTCCAAGGCTGGATCGCGCCTTCCAGAAGCGACAGGTTCTTGTTTGGAATCACAAGCTCTTCGTTGACTTTCAAGGTATATCCCAAACCAGAGCAATTGTCGCACGCTCCTTCGGGACTATTGAAAGAAAAGTGGCGCGGAGTAACTTCCTTGATTTTCACGCCGCAATTAGAACAGAAGAAGTCCTGATTATACGATCTCTCTTCACTATTGTCGATCAGCATCTTCATGGCGCCGCCACCGACTTTCATAGCTGTTTCAATTGAGTCCACCATGCGTTCAGTGTCCGGATTTTTGATATCCAAAATCACACGATCGATTACCATGTCGATGTCTTGGCTCATCTCCTGCTCTTCAAACATCAAAGCTTCAGCCACAGTCAGCATCTTCCCGCCTCGCGTCGACGATGCGTCTTCGCGAGTCGAGGCAGGCCCGCCCATACGCACCCGTGCATAACCCAATTGCTGGATATGTTTCAAAAGATCCTTTCCAACCAGGTTCTCTTTCGGTTTAGCAAGGATTGCAATCTGAGTATGATGCGGCAAAGCCAGAATATCATCCAAAATTTCTTTGTTGCTTCTTCTTTGCATGGATGCACCGCAATTCGGACAATGCAACACTCCCACCTTGGCATATAGAATGCGAAGATAGTCATACACTTCCGTCAGCGTGCCCACTGTTGAACGCGGGGAGCGTGAGATGCTTTTCTGATCAATGGAGATCGGAGGCGAAAGATTTTCAATCTTATCCACATCCGGCTTCACGGAAGGATCCAAAAAATTGCGCGCATACGAGGAAAGTCCTTCCATGTAGCGTCGATTGCCTTCGGCATAAATGGTGTCGAAAGCCAAAGAAGATTTTCCCGACCCTGAAAGGCCTGTGATTACCACGAATTTGTCACGCGGCACATTGACGTCGATGTTTTTTAGATTATTCACCCTGGCACCTTTTATCACGATCTCGTTGTCGTTTTTGGAAGCAGCTTTTTTGAGAGGCATAATAAATAAAATTTCTAATTTCTAAATCCTAATTTCTAAATAAATTCAAAACCCGAGAAAGCCCGTATTTTTAAACCTATTACACTTAGGACTTATAAATTCAGATTTATGATTTGCTAATAACACATGGTACCAGAAAAAACCTGAAAAGTAAAGACAGTCTATTTGCAGTCGTTACGTAACATGTTACGTAACAAAAAAACAGAGCCCTGCTCTGTTTTTAAGACTAAAAACAAGAACGGTTTCTATTCATAACGCAGGGCGTCCAGTGCTGAGATGCGGGTGGCGCGACGAGCCGGATAAAGTCCTGTCAAAAATCCGACAATCACCGAAAGAAGCACGACACTGACCGATAGCTTCCAAGGGACAGAAGAAACGTCTACCATGCCAACCCCTTTGGTAAGCGCTATCATGCTCAGCATAAGTCCAGCGCCTTTGCCAGCCAAATAGCCAGCCAGAATTCCCATGATTCCACCGAAAAATCCCATTGTCATTGATTCCGTCAAGAAAAGTTTGCGCACTTCCGAAGAACTCATGCCCATGGATTTCAAAAGGCCAACTTCGCGCGTCCTTTCCAAGAGCGATACTGTCAATGTATTGAACATGCCCAAAGCAGCCACTCCCAGAGCGATCATGCCGATCAATGCCAAGCCCAGGCGCATGTTCGTGAACAGATTATTGATCTGATTGACAGTGTCCACAACCGAATGCGTCACATAGCCCATAGCTTCGATTTTCTTGCGTACGAGATCCAGACTGGGCTGCGAATTGGCCACGACTTTGATTTGCGAGTAATTATATATTCCCAGTGAGCGAAGATCCAAAAACGGCACATAGAACAAGGGAATTGCCCCCTCTTGCACGACGCCCACAATCTTATATTCCATCGGGCTGGATTCTATCTTGGCCTGATCATCATCCAGGAGTTCTTTTGGTGCAATAAAGGAAACAGAAAAAGTCTTGCCGATCGCTTCATCTTCTTGGATTCCCAAGATGCTGAGCATCGGCTTATTCACCACCGCTTGGCGCTCCCCACTGCTTGCAGGCTGGACGTCGGTCAGACTTGTCTCATTGCTGTCAAATAATGCGCCACTAGTGGGATGGATCGCGGAATTTTTCAGATAATCGGCCGGTACTCCATAAACAGCCATATCAGCCACTGAGCTATTGAAACTAACTTTGCCCACAACGGAAATCAAAGGAAGAGCCGCATCCACTCCTGAAATCTGCTTGAAATCCTCCACTGTCTTGTCAGTTATCTTCACTTGCCTGCCTGTTTGCATCACCACATCCGCTTGGCGCATTTCCTCCAACTTAGCCACGCGCGAAATCACAAGATTCTGCAAGCCATAACCGATGGAAACCAAGAAAACGATTGCGCCGATACCCATCATCATACCTCCCACAGTGACAAAAGTCCTTGTCTTCTTGATGCGCAGATTAGATACTGCCAGATTTATCAAATCAACCTGACTGATCGACTCGATTGTGGATCGGAAAAAAATCAGAGAGAATCTCTTGCAAAAAGCCATGCCCTTTTCATGGACAACAGCACCGGTTTTTTTCAAGAAAAGCAGCTTTGCCAAGACAAAATAAACGAGATTCACAGCCAAATAAAGAAAGAGCGTCAAAGTGAATCCCAATGTGTGCCAGATGACAACATTAAAAAAAACAAAGGGTGCCTTGAAAAATTTCAACAAGCGACTTTCCTGTTTGGGCGAAAAATCTCTGCGCAGTCGCGGTTCTGTTTTTTTGATGATGTCCATGATTGAATTTTTACGATTATTTTTTCACAGCGCAGAAACGTTCCAATTTCTTGCATTGATCTTCCACTGAAACATTTCTCTTTGAAGACTCGTCGTAAATCTCCACAATCTGACCGTCTTTCATTTTCACAATCGTCTTGGCATATTTAAGATATTCCAAGTCGTGCGTAACCATCACCACAGCTTTTCCCAAGTGATTCAAATCGCCGAGCAGATGCAGCACGTCCATGCCGGATTCGTAATCAAGATTACCCGTCGGCTCATCTGCCACAATAATGTCAGGGTCGGTAATTAAAGCCCTAGCAACAGCTACTTTCTGCTGTTGCCCACTGGACAGTTCCGTTGGATGGTAATAAGCCCATTGATCCATATGGACCACTTGCAGCATTTTGACAGCTTGGATGCGGGCTTCCTGCTGGGAAGCTCCCTTAAGCAAGAGCGGCAATGCGACATTATCCAAAACATTCAGTGATTTTACCCAGTTCGATTGCTGATAAACCATCCCGATATGCTTTTTGCGCATCATGGCCCGCTGATCCTCGTTTGTTTCTTTATAAAAATCGGTGTCGAAAAAATAAACAAAACCGCCGGTTGGCACTTCCAGCCCCAGCAAGGTGTAGAGCAAAGTCGATTTCCCACAGCCAGAAGGACCGTGAATGATCACAAAATCCCTTTCCTTCACCTCAAAAGAAACATCCTTCAAGACCGGAATGTTCTGCACCCCCACCTGAAATGATTTGAACACGTTGCACACATCGATCAGGGTGCGCATTTTCGGTTTTATTTTTGTATTCCTGCTTCTCATTGTTTTCATTAATTACCAAGACCGCCGATGAATCCGAAAATCTGTTGCAGATTGGAAACAACCAGATCAAGCGCATTATCCACCGCTTTAGGGGCGATCGTTACCGTGTCCACAGAACGAGCAATATTATTCGAATCATCTTTTGAAAGGGCTCGGACATGATACACCTTGGAAGGCGTGAGCCCTGAAATAACTACGATATGATTATATGTCAGATTGCCGTCTTCCTGGGTTTGCTGGGAATAATTATCGCCGGAACCTTCCCCAAATTCCACTTGTGAAGTTGAAGGTTCGTCAGTATCCCATGAGATGACCAGTTGAGCACTGCTATCTTTTGATTGTGCATCCTTGGAAATCATGCCTTCGACATCCAGATTTGAAATCAAAGGCGGGCGCGTGTCAGTTGCTGTCGTAAATGTGTATTGATCAGATTGAGTTTCATTACCAATCTTGTCGCGTCCTTTGACAACGACAACATATGGCGTCTTAGCCAAAAGTCCAGCGATCTTCATCGTATGATCACCTGCTTTGAAATCAGCATCCATCTGATTGCGAGCACTTCCCGCATCACCCTGTCTATAATAAGAAACAATGGATGATGTTTCCGTGTTTGTCGACCAATCTATCTCTATCGTCGACTGAGCAGAATCTTGCACATCCTGGATCTTCACATTGGAAATGCGAGGGCGCGGAAGCGTCGTGAAATCCAGAGTCGTTCCATCATATTCATTGCCATCAGCATCGAAAGCATTTATTCTGTAATAATATTTAGTATCATCATTCAGATCTTTCAGTTCTACAGTGTAATTACCTCCCGAATATGAAGTCTGGACCTCCTTCGAACCTCCGAATTGGGAGCTTTGTCCATAATAAACCTTAACCTTGCCTGCTCCTTTGACATTGAAGTGGATTACGGCTGAAGATATGCCGACGCTATCCACGCTTGCATCCTTCACAGTAGGGGCTGGGTCGGTCTTGAAAGCCTTTTCTTCAGAAGATCCAGTGTTGCCATCTTCATCAGTCCATTTGGCGCGATAATAATAAGCAGTATCAGGATCAAGATTGGAAAGCGAAATGGCATGATCCGTCGTTTGATCCGCCACAGAAGGCTCTTCATGATAATATTCTCCCGATTTCGTACCATAGGAAATCTTGGAATCACTGCTTCTGTCGGTAGACCAAAAAATGGAGGCTTTGCGAGTAGATACACCCGTAACATCAGGACCCGAAACAATGTTAGCCGGTGAAGTGAATTTGCCTGTCGGATATTTCGTAACCGTTGCAGAAGAGGCTCCGCAGCTATTGGCACTGTCGCAAGCCCGTATGCAATAATAATAATTCTTTTGGGACAATCCCGAATCAACATAGGAAGTTCCAGAAGTTGAACCAACTTCCGAATAAGCACTGGAATTGCCAAGACAAGGCACATTATTCTCACTGCGGAAAATCTTATATGTGTTTATGCCCGCGCCTTTATCACTTGGTTCATCCCAAGTGAGAGCCAATTTCCAATTGGCAGTGGTTTTAATGGAAATATCCGAAATATCCGGATTACGTGGAACACCAGGAGCTGATCCTGAATATGTGAAATCAACTGAGGCATAGTTATCATAATTTATTTTGCCACCGCTTGTTTTTGCGGTGACATAAAAAGTATTTTTTCCCGGCTGCGTAGCGAAAGCATCTGCTGAAAGTGAAGTCACGCCTGCAGTTGTAAACGAGCATGTCTGAGCTGAAGGCAACACGTTGACCGTATAACAATAACTGAGTTCAAAATCATGCTCCCCAGACAGTTGAGCCGGGGCTTGCCAAGAAAAACTATAGGAGTTACTCTGCGAATCAGATGGCGTTGCCGAAACGTTCTGCGGTGCAGACAACGGATTTGGATCATATTTAAGAACACTCGAAGCATATTGCGTACTGACATTGCCGGCATTATCCCAAGTCCTCAAATAAATATAGTTAGATCCGATGTTTATATTGGCAAAATCAGGAATATTCTGGAATGTATAGATGCCTCCGGCAGGATTCAAAAGATCACTTGCATCTTGACTTCCAGTATGTAAACTTCCATACCATGTTCCGTTATCGCCTATTTTGTATTGAAACCCCTTGAGACCGGAAATATTATCGCTTGCCGAATCAGAGTTCCCACCTGTTGGCCATGTAAAGGAAGCGCTCTTATCAGAGACATAATATCCAGGCAAAGTTATGTAGGCCGGATTAGTAGGAGCAGTGTTATCAAAACGAAACTGGAATTGCACCAAGGAGGTGTTTACATTATTGCCATTATCAATAGCTACGATATTCAGATAATAAGGGTTTGTGGATGTCGCCAAACCATTCGTCCCATATATTCCTGATCCGAAATCAAAAGATGAAGTTGCACCAGGCTGCGCATTTACAGCGAATTGGCACTGGGGGGAACCATCGGATTTTTTAAGTATTGCCACATCTACAGGAGAGTTCAAAAGCATACCGGAAGATAAAAGCGGATTTCCAGCTGGATCTGTTCCGAGATACATGCAATAGCCTCTCACACCAGATTCGGAATCCACTGCATTGTTCCAAGAAAAATACGGTGATTTCTGATTAGTCCACCCATTGGAAACCACCGCCTCCCCCCCATTTGTACGCTTCATGGATAAGCTTGAAAGATTGACTTCCGGAGCTACGACATCTTTCTTGTAGTTTATTGTGAATGAATTGAGTTGAGGCGATACCGTCACGCCGTTTGGACGCGCAAAGACCGCTTTGATTTGGACAAACCTGCGCGGAGTAACAGCGCCTAAATTACTGGCAGTAAACGTGGTTGTACCGTTTGTTGTGACAGGACTGCCGATATTCGAATATGCCGCACTAGACAAGCCTGCAGCTGTGTCAGCTGTGCGCACAGAAAACTGGATTGTTGCAGACGCAGACATGCTCGACAGATCTGCTGTAAGAGCAGCAGTGTTATCCCAACCCACATTGCCAAGTGTTTCAATGGCATTGGAATTGGTTGCTGATTCCCAAGTGCCAGAAATCGGCGCGCCGCCTTGACTAGCTGAGCTGGCGTGTGCAGCTATTGTGGCATTATCCAGTGCTGAACTATACATGGCAAGCTCATCAAGCACGCCGTTATAATACATGCTGCCATTAGGATAAACTCCTACCACCAAAGGATTATTTTCCGTATTTAAAACTCCTGGAGCATTCAACGTTCCACTGCTCACACCATTGATGAATATTTCCATAACGCCAGCCTTTCTCCTGGTAACTACGTGATATTGCTGGCCAACAGAAATGGTCTGAGTGGAATATAAGTCGTTTTGGGTAGAACCTGTTTCCGTAATAAATCGAACTTTCCCGTTCTCTATGAGAACAGAGTATCTCGTACCTGCAACAGAGGCGCCATCACCCTTGTCCAATACAGAAGTAGTTCCCGACACAGAAACTGGTTTTATTACGAATTCAACCGAAAAATCATCCGTAAAATTAATACTGGCACTGTTTGCAAAGCTCACTTTGGAACTGCCATTGAAGTTACCGGCTCCAGTCCCTATGAGCGGAGAAGTGAAACCTGCGCCAACAGGCGTTCCATTATTGCTACCTTTGCTATCAGTCCAATCATTATCCATTTTCCAATAAGAGACAACAGTTGGGGTAGCCAATATTGCATCTTGATAACTGCTGCCAGAAAACTGGACATTTGCACCAACCCCGGTCCCATTTACTCCAGTGGAAGAAAAAACGCCCTGCGAAAAGTCCACGTCTGTCGTTTTTGTAACAGAGCTTGCCGAGGAAGCGAAAATTCTGGAAATCAACTGAAAATGAGCGCCCAAAGCAAACAGAAAAGCAAATGCCAACACAAAAGCGGTCAGATTTCGCTTTCGTTCTAAAATAAACCTTATTCTTTTGTTTTTATTTTTTTTGAATTTGATCATGGAAGGACAACTTCAATCCCGCAAATAAAAAACTGCGATTCGTTGTTTCATTATAACACAAAAGCAGCACCCTCCAAATCAGCGGGAGCTGCTATTTGCGTCATACTTCTTGATCTTTCAGGAACAAGAATTACATCTGCGAACTGAAACGCGCAAACATAATGAATCCCAAAGTAAACATAACAATCATGACAATCGGCGCCACCATGGAAATCCAATTGCGCTTGTTTGACTTAAACAACTTAAGCAGCAAGGAATTTCCCACCACTGAAATGGAACTCATGGCCATGGCTAGTCCCGCCAACTCCGGCTTAAGCACCAAACCGAATGCGAAGAAAACGCGAGCTGCAATCGGAATACCGATCACATTGTAGAAAAGAGCAAAGAACATGTTCTGTTTGATCTTGCCCATTGTCTCCTTGGATAATTGGAAGCTGGTAACAACATCGTTGAGATCATTTTTCATAATCACAATGTCACCTGCTTCCATAGCCACATCCGTGCCGCTTCCCATGGCTATGCCAACATTGGCTTGAGCAAGTGCTGGAGCATCATTGATGCCATCTCCAACCATAGCCACTCGTCGCTTCGCTCCTAAATTTTCAATTTTCAATTTCCAATTTTCATTTATAGAAGAAATGTTTTCTCCCTGCAAAGCCCTTACTGCATTAGCTTTATCCTCGGGCAGAACCTCCGAAAGCACATTGGTTATGCCGACTTGCGAAGCGATCGCTTTGGCAGTACGAGTATTGTCTCCCGTGATCATCCAAACTTCAATTCCCATTTTCTTGAGTTTTTCCACAGCTTCGCGCGAAGTTTCTTTGACCGTGTCAGCCACTGCGATGATTCCAACCAATCCTTCTTTGGTTGCCAAGAGCATTGCGGTTTTCCCTTGCTCTTCCAAGCGAGCCATTTTGCGTTCAATCTTTTTCACATCCAAGCCAAGGGTCTCGATCATCAATTTGCGCGTTCCAACATAATATGTCACCCCACTCACATCGCCCTGCACGCCTCGGCCAGTGATCGAATTGAAATTGTGGACTTCTTCCAGCGCAACATCCTCTTCTTCGGCATAATTGCAGATGGCTTCCGCCAATGGATGCTCTGAAAGCTTTTCCAAGCTGGCAGCAACTGCCAATATCTCATCCTCGTCCATATCACTCAAAGCTAAGATATCCGTAACTTCAGGTTTTCCATGCGTAAGAGTTCCGGTTTTGTCGAACACCACTGCATCAATATGCGAAGCAGCCTCCAAAGCCTCCCCGCCTTTGACCAGCACTCCATATTCAGCGCCCTTGCCAGTTCCAACCATGAGCGAGGTCGGAGTAGCTAGCCCTAATGCGCACGGACAAGCAATCACAATCACCGAAGTGAATGCCATAAGCGCAAATGTCAGCGTCTCACCAAGAGCAAAATACCAAACCACAAATGTAATGATTGCCAAACCAATAACGACTGGCACAAACCACGCTGAAATTTTGTCAGCAAAATTCTGTATTGGCGCTTTGGATCCTTGAGCTTCTTCAATCAAGCGAATTATCTGTGCCAAAGCAGTTTCGCTTCCGATTTTGGTCGCTTCGAACTCAAAACTTCCTGTCTTATTGACTGTTCCCCCGATGACACAATCTCCGACATTTTTCTCCACAGGGATACTCTCTCCCGTAATCATAGATTCATCCACAGCTGAAGATCCTTTGGTAATTTTTCCATCCACTGGAACTTTTTCTCCTGGACGCACAATCACGATGTCACCATGCAAAACATCGTCCACCGCAACATCCAGTGTCTGTCCATTTCTGATAACTCGCGCTGTCTTGGCCTGCAATCCCATCAGCTTCTTGATCGCGTCAGATGTCTTGCCTTTGGTGCGTATTTCCAGCCATTTTCCCAACACAACGAAAGTGATCAAATATGCTGCCGTTTCAAAATAAAGATTGGGAATTTTCATTCCATCCAAACCTATAAGCGAACCATTCTTGGCAGCATATGCAGCGAAATTGAACAAACTGTAAAAGAAAGCTGTCGATGTTCCGATCGCGATCAAGCTATCCATATTGAACGTCTTCATTTTGAATGATGCCCAAGCACCCTTGTAAAATCCTGCGCCAATAATAAACTGCACCGGAATGGTCAGCAGCAATGAGAACACCCCGACATATGGAGCCAGCGTCTTTTCACCAGGCAGCCATTTGAAGAAATCGAGCAGCATGAAATATAGCATCGGCAGACTCAAAACCAATCCGAAGATAAACTTGTTGAAATAGGATGCTATTTCTTTTTCACGCTTTCTTGTTTCATATTCCGTATCTTTGGCATCGACCGTTTCAGCTTTATATCCCGCACGCGAAACAGCATCGATCAATTTCTGGATATCTGTCGCATTTTCATCCATAACCACGGAAGCCTTTTCAGCCGCAAAATTCACATTAGCCTGTTTAACTCCCGGAGTCTTCTTGAGCTGGCGCTCAATAATGTTGGCGCAAGACGCGCAGTGCATACCGATAAGCGACAAACTCACTCTTTTGTTCGCATCTCCAGTAGTCGGCGCATTTGCAGCAGTCGGACTGACTTTTGTTTGAGTCGGGCTGGAAGAAAGCACGGCATTCTTGAGCTCTTTCACGTCAATGGCCATGCCCAGCACTGCCTGTTTGAGCTGGTGCATGTCGTCGGTAGTTTCCTTAAGAGATTCCTCCTTGACCACCTTAGCTTCATAGCCAGCCTTCTTTATTGCTGCAATCACATGCTCACTGCATGTTTTTTCATCATCAATCACGACGCTTCCAGTGCCGTTTTGATGATCAATCATTATCTCACTCACGCCTTCCATTTCCCCCAATTCTTCCCTAGTGATCAGCTCACATGAGGAGCAATGCATTCCGGAAATCTCCAGTGTTATCTTTTTTTTCATAAGACTTATTTATTGAAGTTTTTTAGATCTTGTTACATTTCCACGCCATAACCTGTTCCGTCCAGAGCTTTTTCTATCTCTTCAAAACCGATTTCCCTTTCAACCTCAAGCGTTGCCTGTCCATCAGGTTCAACTTCAACAGCATCAACGCCTGTTATTTTCTTCAGCTTCATTGTAGCAAGTTTCACACAAGCATCACAATGGAAGCCTTTTATCTTAAAGTTAATTTTTTTCATATGATTCCAATAGCGAGAATATTTTTAATTTTTTTCCATTGGGATTCTCCCTTGAACATATTTCCAAATGTCAGAGGGCTCCCACGGAAAAAATTAAAACATATTCGAGCTTAAATTTTTTAAATCATTCTACAGTCAACGTTCCCCTAGGCACGCCCATGGCGCATGTGATCTGATATGTTCCAGGTTTGGTCGGAGTAAAATCCATCTCTATCTTGTTGCCGGCAATGAGTTGCTGCGGCTGATTATAAAGACCAGGAATCATGATCGTACTCATGCAACCAACTCCATTTTCCTTAACATCCACAATAAACTTAACAGGTTGCCCCGCTTTCACCTTGAATGTGTTTGGTTGGATGTCTTGGCTGTAGGTATATATAGTATTTACAACCTGTGCACTGGCGCTATTTGCCGCTTGAGTTGTTTGGGTTGTTCCTTGAGTTGGTGTTACCTGTCTTGCAGCTCCACCACACCCTCCACAACCACCGCCTGAGCCGCCACAGCTGCTTGTAGCAGGGCCATTTGCAGTAGCCGCCCCTCCGCCGCAAGTTCCAGATGGTGAGCTTGAAGGTGCATAATTTGAGCCCTGGGACACACCAGAACCATTACCATTTTCATCCACAACCGTAAATGATCCTGTATACATACCCATGGAACAAGAAAAAGGTATTTTTCCTGTTTCAGTCGGAGTAAATTCAACGACATTTTTTCCTGAAACCAATGTCTTTCTTATGCCCATCTTGTTCATAATCAGACTTGAAGCGCAAGAATATGGATCCTGAGCATCTATTTCCCAACGCACAGGCACTCCTTTTCTGACCGTGAAACTGTTTGGGGCATATCCCCTGGAACTTTCCGTCATAGAAACGACTTGCACGCCGTTTTCCAATTTTACATTAGAATCACTGGCTTGAGATGCAAGCGGTGCACCCGGAGCAACTTGCCAACCTGTCAGATTGTAGCCATTGGCAATGTTGAACATAGCCAGGAAAATCACCAAAATTCCTGCAAACTTGAAAAAACGCTGCGCGAATATTCCCTTAACGACAGAAGTTAGTCCTCCCACACCAAGGAGTCCTGGCGCAGTTCCAAGTGCAAACACTCCCATGATCAATGCTCCGCGCATAAAGCTTCCGGTGCTAACAGCATAAAGCTGCATAGCCTGCGTAAATCCGCAAGGCAAAAAGAAAGTCAGCGCCCCGGTAATCATGGAACTGCGATGGCTATATTCTCTGGTGTCCTTTTTGATTCCGAAAAATTTAGCCACGGATTTTGGCAAAGTCAGTCCGCCATTTTCCATGCGTGGAAAAATACCAATCAGTTTCATTCCAAGCATGAGCATCACGACTCCCACCGCGATCGTAAGCAATCCAAGTGTCCCTCCTGAAAATTGCACCGCACTTCCAATCATCCCAAGCAAGCCACCCAGAAGAGCATACCCGCCAATTCTTCCCAAATTGAAGAAAAGATGCGGTCTGAATTTCTGCGCAGGAGTAGCTTCCGGATGCTTTTCCGCATGGCGCGCGGATATCCCAAGAATCAGTCCACCCACAAGAGCCATGCATGATGACACTCCCGCAGTCAAACCAACCAAAAGCACCACTCCCAAGCTAGATGGATTGGAAATGTTTCCCGGATTTATTCCCGAGAATCCCAAATTTTTCAGAATGATATATATGCCCACCAGAAAAATCAGAGCTATTCCTAAATCCTTGTAGTCTTCAGGATTTTTGCTGAGCAGTGGTTTTTTTCCATTGGTACCAATGGAATATCCAGCTTCGCGGATCGCTTTTTCGATTTCTCGCATGTTCGGCTCCCGGTCTTTGAAATGTACTTCAGCAGTACCTTTTTTATAATTAACTACACTGCGTTCAACATCAGGAATCTCTAAAAGATTTTCCTCAACCAGAATCTCGCACGAGCGGCAATGCATACCGCTTATGGGCACGGTTATTTTGTTTTTCATAAAACTACAAAATGACTAATATTTACAAAACTACAAAAGTGCATGCTAACCAAGGTGAGCGAGGATATTTTTTGTTTTTTACATGGGGATTCTTCCTTGATGAAAAAAATCAGATCGTAAAGAGGGCTCCCGGTAAAAAACAAAAATATATCCAAGATTACTTAGCTATGCCAAAACAGCTCTTTTTCAAACAAGAGCTTCAAGAAGAAAATTTATTCTATTTTAACAACAGAAGAAAGTATGTCCGGCTGCCCCGGCGGAGCATGCGCGAAAGAATTGCATTGCACAGCAAAATCAAGACTGGTTTGCAAGGGTTGCACTTCAATCAAGTCGGCAGAAAATTTAACCTTGTCTTTCAAAATGGTCGGCAGAGTTGTGGCTTGTCCATCATGGCGATCCACACAGCATGGCATCACAGCATTGTTCAAAGGGCTGCCTTTTTCAAAAGAAACGGTTTGATTGCCGCAATGCGACATGTCCATAGCAGGCATGGCAGCATATTGCGCAGAAGTAGAAGCAGACGCAAATGTTCCATAACAAAGACCACTCACTAAAGTAAACAGTGAGATGAGAACCAAAACAGCAACAGATTGTTTTCGCAATATTTTCATGTTCCAATTATGACACACTTGCTGCGAAGAGCAAGCGGCGTCAGTTTTTGCCCAAACATATCAATTAATACGAAAAAGCTCTTTTTTTCTTTTTGGCTCATTGCAAAGCGTTTTTGCGGCGGAGCTTGCGATGGAATGTGATCGCGAAACGATGCGCTTCATCCATGATGGACTTCAAAAGATTCTGATCCGCCAGAATATACTTGACTGAAGGTGGCACAGATCCAGCGATTCGCACATCCAACTTCTTGCGGGTGGGACCTTTGGCAACAGCTGCGATATTCAAAGCCAAGCCCATTTCTTCCAATAACAGTTTTGTTGCCATATTCAAATGCCCTTGCCCACCATCGAGCAGAATAAGATCAGGCATCGGCCAATCATTGTGGAAGCGCCGTGACAAGACCTCTCGCATGCTGCCCACATCATCGCTGCCTTCAATCGTTTTTATCTTGAATTTGCGATATTGTGATTTAGCAGGTTTTCCATTTTCAAAAACCGCCATTGAGCCCACTGCATTTTGTCCAGAAATATTTGAAATATCATATGCCTCAATCCTGAACAATTTTGAATTTTGAATTTTGAATTTTGAATGAATTTCTAATGATTTATTTTTCGAAATTATGTCATTCTGATTTGATTCGAAATTCGAAATTGGAAATTCTAAATTATCAAAATCTCTAGTCATAAGCGCAATATCCATAATATGATTGAGTGCGAATATTTTGTTGCGAATCTCGGCAGCTTTTTCGAATTCGTTTTTTTTGGCAAGGATCTGCATCTCTTTTTCCAATGTCGTCACTAATCTTTTTTTCTTGCCTTCCAGGATCATCCGGATGCCGCGGATATTCTTTTTGTAATCCTCTTTGGAGATCGCGCCTTCATATGGACCAGGACACATGCCCAACTGGAAATCCAAACAGCCTTTTTCTGTTTTCTGCTTGAGCGCATGGAACGGAAAGATCCGGCGCATGATTTTGAGCGCCGTTTCCATCTGGTATTTGCTTGTGTATGGGCCGAAGATAGCTTTTAGCTTATAGCTTTTAGCTTCTAGATTTTCAAAATCAATATCAGTTTTTCGAAGAATCAAGATGCGTGGAAAATCCTCTTTGGTAATCACAAAATACGCAAAGCTCTTGTCGTCCTTTTCCAGCGTGTTGTATTTGGGCTGATGCTTCTTTATCAGGTTGCTTTCCAGAATGAGCGCTTCCAAGACGCTGTCTGTTTCTTGAAAATCAATATTTGCAATTTGCGAAACCATTAAACCAATCCACTCACTTCTTCCAGCCACAAAGGGAGTTGAGCTCCCTTTTTGCATTTGGGAGCTCAACTCCCCCGCACCAAAACCACGGAAATAGGAAGAAACCCGGCTTCTCAAATTCGTCGCCTTGCCTATATAGAGGATTGCCCCTGCCGAGTCGCAGAAAAAATATACCCCCGGATTCTGAGGCAACTGAGCTATTTTTTGCTTTATACTGGACAAATTCATAAAAAAGGAGTATAATATAATGTCGTACCTATCCAACTGAATATTACAACTGATTGCCTTAAAAAGGCAAAGGAGGATTGGATTATGGTCAAGTGGAAATTAACCCCGCAAGGAAGGGATTTCATGGATGATCTCGAACAAACACTCCTGCTTCCCACAGAACGCAGCACCTACCACGAATGGCTCCAGGACTGCATCAAATATTTCCGGATGTCCGATGATGTCGTTGCGGATCACGAAAAAGAAACATGCCGGATGCTGGAGATTATCGGCAAATATACCGACGTAAAGTATACCAACAACTCAACTACGTCCGATGCTTTCTACGAGCTCTACCACAGACTCACTTCCTTATTCAAAAACTTCAGTTTCATCGAAGACTCCAGAATCAACGCGATCAAGAAGCAAATCCTCGACAGCCATGAATAATGTGTAAAACGAAATGATTTCAACACCAACCCAAAGGAGAAGATGATGGCCGCAAAAATGAACCGCCCAGCCAGCAGAAATGATTTTCGAAGGGCTTTGCCCATGCTCGAGCAAGTCAGCTTCGGCAAGTATTGTCCGTCTATTGTCGGGCTCGTGGGCAGCGACAGGATGGTGAAGCAGCTTCTGCAGCAGATCCAGACTGCCATCTGGAACAGGAACATAGACTCCAGGCTCAAAGACCGCCTGGATAACATGCTCTGCCAATACATACCGCAAATTGCCAACTCCAATGGCATGAAATTCGAAGAACTCCAGCAGATTCCCGATAAAGTGACACTGGAAGAGTTCTTCAGAAATGCCACGCTGGAGAAAAAACTTCCGGGAGAGAATGTGGTCTTCCTGAGAGTCATCTATCATTCTCTGAAGACATTTTTAGAGTCAGTATCCTGAATCAGGAATCTGGTAACAAAAAAGCTGATGCGCCCACGCGTGCATCAGCTTTTTATTCTTCTCAAAGCATTATCCCACTTTTAGACGATCGTCTTTTTGTGGAATAATCATTTCTATTTTTTCTTGAGCACTTCTCTCAGATATTTCGCCGTGTAGCTTTCCTTGTGATATTTGATGACTTCTTCCGGCGAGCCTGTTACCACGATGCGTCCTCCGCCATCTCCACCTTCCGGTCCCATGTCTATGATCCAGTCTGCAGTCTTGATGACATCCATATTATGCTCAATGACAACCACTGTGTTGCCAGCATCCACCAAACGATTCAATACTCCCAAAAGTTTTTTAATGTCATCGAAATGCAAGCCCGTGGTTGGCTCGTCCAGAATGTACAGCGTGTCACCCGTCGCACGGCGCGAAAGTTCCGCTGCCAACTTGATTCTCTGCGCTTCTCCTCCAGAGAGAGTCGTTGCGCTCTGCCCTAGCTCGATATAGCCCAATCCTACATCTTCCAAAACTTTCAATGGTTCAGCGATCTTAGGAAAAGCTGCGAAGAATTCCGCGCCTTCCGAAACAGTCATGCCAAGAACTTCGGAAATATTCTTGCCTTTATATTTCACTTGCAATGTCTCACTGTTATATCTCTTACCTGAGCAGACATCACAAGGCAGATAGACGTCTGGCATGAATTGCATCTCTATTTTCAAGAATCCTTCTCCGGAACAGTTGTCACAGCGCCCGCCGGCAATGTTAAATGAGAACCTGCCTGGACCATAGCCTCGGAGTTTGGCATCTTTTGTCTGCGCGAACAGTTCGCGGATATGCGTGAAAAGTCCCGTATATGTCGCAGGATTCGAGCGCGGCGTGCGTCCGATCGGCGACTGGTCGATCATGATGACTTTGTTGATGTTCTCGATACCCACGATTTCCTGATGCCTGCCAGGCACATCCAAAGCGCGGTGCAGTTTGTTGGCCAAAGCTTTATACAAAGTGTCTTCCACTAAAGTCGATTTTCCCGAGCCGGAAACACCTGTCACGCAAGTGAAAACTCTAAGCGGAAATTCCGCTGTCACATTCTTGAGATTATGCTCACTGGCATTTCTCACCGTGATGAATTTTTTCTTATTGACTGCGCGGCGCATCTTGGGAATTTCGATTTCCAATTCGCCTCGCAGGTATTTGCCCGTCAGGGATTTCTTGCTTGCGATAACATCTTCAGGTTTGCCTTGTGCAATGATTTCGCCGCCATGCTTGCCGGCGCCTGGTCCGATGTCCACCAACCAATCTGCATGCCGCATCATTTCTTCATCATGCTCGATCACGATCAGAGTGTTGCCTATTTCCTGCAATTGCCTAAGAGTCTCTATGAGCTTGGTGTTGTCACGCGCATGCAGTCCGATCGATGGTTCATCCAGGATATACAAGACTCCCACCAATTGCGAGCCGATCTGCGAAGCCAAACGGATGCGCTGTGCTTCACCACCTGAAAGAGAATAAGCCGCGCGATGCAGCGTGAGATAATCCAAGCCCACATTGTTCAAGAATGTCAGGCGCGCGTTTATTTCCTTGAGGATCCTGCCCGCAATCATGGTTTCTCTTTTGGTCAGTTTCAAATCTTCGAAGAATTGCTTGGAATCAGACACGCTCAAAGTGGAGACTTCATGGATGTTTTTTTCTCCCACCGTCACCAAAAGCACATCGCGCTTATAACGTGAGCCTTTGCAGACACTGCAAGGCTTCTGCGACATATATTTCTCCATGTTCGCACGCACTGTGTCTGACTCGGTCTTAAAATACCTGTCTCGCATGAAACCAAGCACGCCGTGCCATTCCATGTAGAATTTCCAATTAGTACCAGTCTTGGCCCTTATGGTGATCGGAATCTCCTCAGCATCTTCCTCTGTCGCCTCCATGCCTTCTTCGGTGGTTCCGTAGAGCATTAGATTGAGCTTCTTCTTGGGCAGATCACGCAAGCGCACATTGTCGGGCACATTGAAAAAGCGTGCGGCTGACAGTATCACGCCGCCATAATAGTTGTTTTTCTTGAAATTCCAAGGAGCAAAACCTCCCTCCGCGATCGTCTTGTTTATGTCAGGCATGATCAGATGCGGATCGATCTCCTTCTTGAGTCCCAATCCTTCGCAAGCTTCACAGGCGCCATAGGGAGAATTGAAAGAGAAAAGACGCGGCTCCAATTCCGGAAATTGGATGTCATGGATCGGACAGGAAAGTTTCTGATTGAAAATCTGCTCCGCAAAACACTTCGAATGGCTTTTAGCTTCTAGCTTTTGGCTTTTAGCTTCATTGGAGATGCATCTTATTTTCACCAATCCTTCCGCCATGCGAAGCGATCTTTCCACGCCTTCGAATATGCGCGTGATGCTATCTTCACTGACAGTCAATTTGTCTACCACAATGTCGATGCTGTGTTTCTTGTAACGTTCAAGTTTCATATCCTTGAAATCTTCCAGCTGCATGCGTTTGCCATCCACTGTCGCCTCGGAAAATCCTCTTTTCCACATGTCATCCAAAAGCGCCAGATATTCACCTTTCCTTTCGCGCACGACCGGAGCAAGGATCTCAATTGTCTGCGAATGTTTTTCAGACAGCTCCAAAATGCGATCCACGATTTCATCAGTGGATAGTTTAGAAATCTCACGTCCGCAGACCGGACAATGCGGAACGCCGATTTTGGCATAGAGCAGACGCAGATAATCATGGATTTCCGTCACAGTTCCCACGGTCGAGCGCGGGTTGTGCGTGGTAGATTTCTGGTCGATGGAGATAGCCGGCGAAAGCCCTTCGATATGATCCACATCCGGCTTGTCCATCTGCCCCAAGAATTGGCGCGCGTAGCTTGAAAGGCTTTCCAAATATCTCCTCTGTCCTTCAGCGAAAATCGTATCAAAAGCCAGGGTCGATTTTCCCGACCCTGAAAGTCCCGTAAACACTATGAATTTGTCTCGCGGCAGATCAAGGTTTATGTTCTTCAAATTATGTTCCCTTGCCCCGCGGATTATTATCTTGTCTTCCATTTGTTTAAATCATGACTTGCGAATTTTATTAGGCGCGACTGTTTTTCTTTTTGGCCAATAGCCGGCGGTAACGGCTCTTGAGCTTTTGGATATCGTGTATTCATCCAAAAGCGTGCCAAAAAGGAAAATTGTCGCGCAAATGCACGCGTGCTATACATTTAAAACCATGTCCCATAATACTACGCCTCGGATTAAAAATCAATGCAAAGAAAAAGCGGCCCTTCTTTGGAGGACCGCCAGTACTGCCAATTACAAGCATGGGACAATATATTATCTCGGCCGCATCAAAACCCTTCTTGCAACCATTTTAAGATCAGCCATCTGCTGATCAATGTTGCCCATGGACACTATCCTGCCGCACACCTCAATACCTTTCTTGAAACCCAGTATGAGCGGATGTGTTCCGATTGGATATCTTTGGAAAACCAAGGGATTCACAACTTCCCCTCTCCTGTCATGCGTATATACAAAACCGAAAAGCACCCTTTCTCCGTAGCTTTCAGCTATTGCCGGCATGGCGCGATTTACCATTCTGAACACGTCAGCGCTATATTGGGCTCCGATTACAATCACAGCCCTGAGCTGCCCATTTTCAATGATCTCTTGAAAAAATGACTCGTCCGAAAATTCCTTCGGTTTCATGGCACACCTCCTTTTTCTTTTTTCGGTCAAATCGTTGCCATGTAATACATGCCCTGCCAACTTTAATTTCAGCAATAAAAAAGCCATCCTCAACAGATGGCTTTCAAAAAAAGTTCGGATCAGTGGCAAGATGCTGCAGAGCTTGCAGATCCGCTGCCTGCTCCCTGGCTATCAAAACCTGGGGCTGGCGCAGTAGAAGAAAGCGCAGCTGAACATTCTTTTGGGGCATTATTAAATCCGCTGCAGATAGCTTTCAGCACGCTAGCGCTATCACGCCCAGAGGAAACAGTCGTACCATTGACCACAAGCGTAGGAGATCCTTGCACACCGTATTTATCATTGTCATCCTTGTTGATACCGTAGTCTTTCTCTGTTAGAGCAAACTGCTTATTGGTATCGCTTACGCAGCTGGAAACCTGGGCAGTATTGATGCCAACAGATTTCATGCAAGCATCAGACGCGCCGGAAGCATCTTTCCAGAAGCATTTAAGGTAGCTGTCCAATTTAGCCGGCTGAGTTTTCTGGATACAGTATTGTCTAGTGTTCTCATCAACTTCCTTCTGTCCATGCAGCGTGTAATCAACAAATTCCAAACTGAATTTGATCTTGCTACCAAGAGATTCAATGGCAGGCAACAATCCTTTTTCCATTTGAAGTCCATATGGGCAGTAGCTCATCACGAAAAGTTTCACTTCCGGAACATCCTGTTTTTGATCAGGTGCGCTTTTTTCATTCGCTGCCTGTTGATTGTCTTGCTTGGGAGCAGCATCGAGATCAATCACTTGAGGAAAGAACTTGCTGCCATCTTCAGTCAAATAAGCGGTGATTTTCTGCGATCCCACGCTGACCGTCACCTTATAGAGACCGTTTTCTTTCACGATTTCAGTTATGTCAGCAGTCGTGCCTGGCTGCAGAAGATTCTTGTTAATGAAGTCAGTCAATTTTGTTTTTGCCGCTGCAGGACCAATGTCAGTTCTTTTTGGAAAATATTTATATGCGAAGCTGCCACCCACCAAAACCAGAAGTACCAGCACAGCCAAGACAGTTTTCTTATGCTTGTCCCAGAAAGCACACAGCTTGTCTTTGCAGGTTTTCTTCTTGTCGCTCCAAGCCGGAGATGCTGATGTCGTCGATGCTGCTTTTTTCTCCTCAACTTTCCCTTCTGCCTTTTTGTCTTCGTTTTCCATATTGAATATTTATTATTCAGTTAACGGGTTAACGGGTTAACGCGTTGGATAAATAAACCCGCTAACTCGTGAACTCGTGAACTTTTCAACCAACTACAAAGGAGACCTTGAGTCTCTTGTATTTTACTAGGCATTATAAATGTACGCAAGCCCACACACCAACCTTTCATGTTGATATTTATTGCATAAATACAAGCAGATAAAACAAATCACACAAAATAAAAACGCCTGGGTTGGTGTGCGGGCAAGAACGCCTATTTTATTTGCAATTTCCTGAGCTGGGAAATCTCATCGCGGATAAGAGCCGCTTTCTCGAACTCCAGGGCACGGGCCGCGTCTTTCATCTCTTTCTCTTTCTGTTTGATGTAGCCAGCAATGTCCTCTAGGGATTCCACTTGTGAAAAATCAGTCGGTACCTGGGGGTTGATCTCGTGATCCACGATGGATTTGATGTTCTTCTGGATAGTCTTAGGGGTGATGCCGTGCTTCTTGTTGTAGGCCAGCTGCTTCTCCCGGCGGCGATTGGTCTCATCGATCGCCCTCTGCATGGAGCCGGTCATGTTGTCAGCATAGAGAAGCACTCTGCCGTTCACGTTACGCGCGGCGCGGCCTATGGTCTGGATGAGCGAAGTCTCGCTGCGCAAGAATCCTTCCTTGTCCGCATCCAGAATGGCTACCAGGGAAACTTCCGGCAGATCCAAGCCTTCGCGCAGAAGATTGACTCCCACCAGCACGTCGAAATCCCCTCGCCTGAGGCCTTCCAATATCCTGATGCGATCCAGAGTGTCCACACTGGAATGCAGATACTCGCATTTGATGCCATGTTCCTTCAAGAATTCCGCCAGATCCTCCGCCATCTTCTTAGTGAGCGTCGTGATCAAGACGCGTTCCTTTTTCTCGATGACCTTCTCTATTTCAGGCAGCACATCTTTGACCTGCCCCTTGGCTGGCCTGATGATGAGCTCCGGGTCGATGAGCCCCGTCGGGCGGATGATCTGTTCCACCATCTGGGAAGAATTCTGCTTCTCATATGCTCCAGGAGTAGCCGAAGTGAAAATGAGCTGGTTGATGTGCGATTCGAATTCCGGAAATTTGAGCGGGCGATTGTCAAAAGCGCTCGGCAGACGGAAGCCGTTTTCGATCAGCGCTTCTTTTCTGGCACGATCCCCGTTATACATGGCACTAAGCTGCGGGATGGTCACGTGCGATTCATCGATCACCAAAAGAAAATCTTCCGGGAAATAATCCACCAAAGTGTATGGCGGCTCGCCTTCATTACGGCCTGTCAGATAGCGCGAATAATTCTCCACGCCATTGCAATAGCCGATCTCGCGCATCATCTCCAGATCCTGTTTGGTTCTGCGAGAAATCCTCTCCGCTTCCAGAAGCTTGCCTTTGGCTTTGAAATATTCCACTCTTTCCTTGGCTTCCTGTTCAATCTCTTCCAGTGCTGCCTGCATGACAGGTTCTGGCACCACAAAATGTTTGGCTGGATAAATAAGCGTCTGCTTGAGATCTCCCAGTTTTTCGCCCGTCAGGAAATCATATTCTTGGATTCTTTTGACCAAGCCATCTTCCAATTCGATGCGTGACACGATCTCTCTGCCAGGCGTGATCACTTCGATCGTGTCGCCGATCACGCGGAACTTGCCGCGCTCCAGAACCTCACTGCGATGATATTGCATATCTATCATGCCTTTCATGATCGCTTCGCGTGAAGCTTTTTCTCCGACAACAACCGAAACAGTCCCTTCACGATAATAGTCCGGGCTTCCCAAGCCGTAGATGCAGGAAACCGATGCAACGATGATCACATCGCGCCTGGAAAGCAAAGCGGAGGTTGCAGCATGACGCAATCTGTCGATCTCATCATTGATCTGTACTTCCTTTTCGATATATGTATCAGTCGAAGCGATGTAGGCTTCCGGCTGATAATAGTCGTAATAGGACACGAAATATTCCACAGCGTTCTTGGGAAAGAAGGTGCGAAATTCTTGCACCAGCTGCGCTGCCAAAGTCTTGTTGGGCGCGATCACCAAAGTGGGCTTCTGCACATTCTCGATCACATTGGCAATCGTGAAAGTCTTGCCCGATCCAGTCACACCCAAAAGCGTCTGAAACTTCTGCTGATGTTCCAGCCCGTATGTGAGCAATTCAATGGCCTGCGGCTGATCGCCGGCAGGCTTATATTTGCTAGAAATCTCAAAATCCATGACTACACAAGTTTTAAGGGCTAATTTTTAAATTTTAATTCAATCCTAAATGCCTAAGTTTTAAAACATTTAGTCATTTAAAACTCATTTCAAACTTAAAATTTAAAACTTAGACTTAGTTATATATATTACAACTCTACAACCGAATTGTCCATAAAAAAGCCCTACTATTTTCCCAGTAGGGCTGCTTCCGATTTCGGAAAATATTATTTCTCTAAATTCAACAGATCGCGGCAAGCGACGGCAATCGGTTTGAAATCATCAGCAATGTCTTCACACAGCGAATCGCGCTCGCTCGCCGACATTCTCGGCATTTTCTGGAATACAAGCTCGCGACAACGGGCATATATCAGACCATTGAACGCCGCAGGACATTCATCAAGTCGATTACTTAGTTCATCTATGCCATCGACTTTCCAAAGGAGCTGCGAATAGCGAACGATTATGAGTCCATCAAAATCCTCCTTGCAATCATTGTATGTTCCTTCAAGGCCTTCAAGAGATTCTTCCTTTTCTAGAAGCCTCTTGTAATGGTAGCCATACAATGGGCCGAAGTGTTCATGGGACTCTCTATACAGCCCCTGCAGATCTTCAAGCGTTTCTAATTCAGCAAGCAACTTGTCATATGGTCCTAGATAGAAATCTTCAAACTCATCCGGACAATTGTCGAAATAATCATCAAGCTCTTCGACCGAACTAATCGCGTAGAGAAGCTTCTGATACGGGACGCGAAAAAGCTCAGCGAAATCTTCCGGGCATGCCTTTCTGCGTTCTTCGAGATCATCAAATGAATCAATTTCATCCAGAAGTTCTGCATAGCGCTTTTTCATCTGCTCGCCGAAACGCTCCTGATCAGGGCAATATTCATAACGCGCTTCGATGTCTTCAAGCGATGCATCCCTAAGAAAAGCAGGGAGGAGTTTCTCGTATCGTTCATCAATAATTTCGTTGAATTCGCCGAAGTCCAGCTGACTCGCATCTTCCAACTCTTCAATATCCGTGACGTTGGAAAGAATTTTTTTCAGTCTCTCGCCAATAATCGGATCAAATTGTGAAGGACAGCTGTCATACTGGCTTTTCAGCTCTTTGAAGTCACTGATTCCTCCGAGCAGACATCTGAATTCCGATTCAGTCATCGGTTTGGGAGATGACTGTGGAGGCTCAGACAACTTTATCTGAGATTCTCCCTCCAATTCCCTTGATCTCTCAACTTTAGTGCTGCCCATCTGGACATATTCATTGTTTCCAGAAGAGTGATGTCCATATGTTTCCCGCCACATTCTTCTGAAAAAACTTCTTTTCCACCACACTTTGATCAAGTTTGCCATTTGGTCGCTCCCCCTTTGGAGTGTTTTTTGATAATAACAACGAACTGCGAACTTAAAAACGTATCATAAATCAAATGATCTGTCAATATTTATTGAATAAAAAAACACCCTACCGATTGCTCAGTAGGGCATTGCAATTGCATGTCGATTCTTACGCAAGTTTCGTAAGTTCAAACTTGTCGACAGATCCCGCCAGAAGTCTTGCAACCTGGAGAGATACGTTCGCTTTCGGAAAGATACGTTTCAGCACGCTGGCGCCACGACGCATGTCAGCATGAATCAGATTCAGTTCAGCCTGCATTGTGGGCATATGCCGGTAACCGTAGGCGCGGCAGTCCTCATGACCGATGATCGTGATTTCCTCGGCCTGATGAAGAATTTCCGCCACCTTGATGTCACGCATCATTGATCTGTCGAATCCCGCTCCAACGTCTTCAGGAGAAACGAGATCAAGAATCCCTCCCCCACGCGTAATGATGTCGCAATCGTAGCCAAGCTTTTTGACGAGCTCCGCCACGACATTGCTTCCATCAGGGCGCTGATGAAGTCGGAAGTCTTCACAGACGATGATTACGCCCTTGCAAAACAATGGAGCTCTTTTCATGCGAGATTTTCCTCCTATGAAATGAGGGGTGAAGCGAATCCGCTCCACCCCTCGACAGTGAACCTTGCGGTTCGTTATTCCTCGACAGATTCGCCTGCAGCCGGCTCATTCCTCTCTTCGGACGCCGAGGCAGCGGGTGCTGCAGCCGGTTCAGCAGCTGCTACGGCTTCGAGATGGGCAGCCTGCGGAGCCGCAGCTGGTGTTACAGCCGCCTTTTTCAGGTTGTCGTGAAGCAGCGTTCCGAGGAGGACATTGACCAGCCCGCCTTCAGCACCACCACTTCCACCAGCCGTGATCTGCGGTACCAAGGGCACCCCAGCTTTAGCCAGATGTTCCGCCACGAGAACCAGGGCATAGTTACCGGCTTCCATGGAATCAATCTTCTGCTTGATAACATCCGCTTCGGCACCACCGACAGCCTTGATTTTCTCAGCCTCGGCCATACCGACGACTTTCAGCACCTCAGCGTCCGCCTTGGCGTTGATCGTCTTGGCGCCGGCCGTACCCTTGGCTTCTTCCTGGACAGCTTCAGCACCGAACTTTTTGATCGCCACCTGGCGCTCCGAAGAAACGACGCTCGCCTGGGTTTCAGCCATGGCTCTAGATTGTTCCAGTTTTTGCCGTTCCACCTGAGCTTCCTGCTGGACAGCGAAGGTGAGCTTCTGCTGCTCGGCGATCTGTTTCTGTTTGAGCGGTTCGAGCAGTTCTTCCGGCGGATTAATGTCGCCAATCAGCGTGTCGACCGAAGTGACATGATGCTTGGTCAAAACTTCCTGGATCTTGTCCTTGGCCTGATCCTGGCGCTGGTTGCGCTCGCTCAGGAAAGAGATCACATTGCTGTTCTGCGCACTGTTTCGAAAGTAGTTTCCGATCAGCGGCGACAACACGTTGTTGACCAGACTCTCCACGCTGCCGAACTGCGCAATCACGTAGGAAGCATAGTTACGGGAAATGTGGATGATCTGGCTGACGTTCAGCGTGAAGCTGAAACCGTCCATGGAACGGACAGTGATCGAGCTCAGTTTTTCGTCATACCTGTGCGATTCAAAGGTATCATCGGCCCAGTTAAGGACGATGTTTTGCGTGGGCACCTGGACAACCTTGTGGGTACAGGGGTTGATCGCATAGAGACCAGGGTCAAGTGGGTCCCTCCAGACGCCCTTCTCTCCCTGTCCAACCAGGCTGGCATGCTGGAAATCATCACCGGAAACATCGGTACCAGCCTTGCCGTAGAGCTGGATGACGACGCCTACATGCGCGATCTGAACCTCCGTCATGTCGACCAGTTCCACTTCGGCAAAGAACGGGTTGATAAAATACCGTCCGGCAAGAATGACCTGCGCCTGACGCCCTTTCCAGCCGCCATTGTCCATAAAAGCCTGGCCGTTCTGGTAGGAATCGTGCCCATCTACTTTCTCACCGGCGATCTCGTCCTTGGGCAGTTCTTTGCCATCCTTGGTCGTGATAACGCCGACTTTCCCGCTCGGAACTTCGTAGACCTTTTCCGTCTTTACTTCAAACAGAGCGGTGTTGATACGGTATGTTCCCTGGGGAATGAAGGCGATCTGCTGACCGCGCTCCCCTCCGTTTACCAGAAACTTCCTGGCATCCTGGAATGTGTCGCAGTTAACCTTCCTGCCGAGAACTCGGCCTCCCTCGATCGCGACGCCGTCTCTGGCATACACAGTAGCGATATTACCAGCCGGCACGACGAACATCTTCTCAATCTTGATCTCGTACTGCCATGGCCACTTCCGGTAATGCACACCGGGAGCAAGCGCGTCGGCCTGCCAGCCAGCCTCGCCATTGAGGGCGATGATCTTGCCGTCGGGCAAGTTCTTGTTTGTCCCCCAGAGCACAAACTTCTTGTTCACGATCCCTATGGAATCTTCCGGAATGATGACCACTCCGCCGATCCGGATCACGAGACGGTAGAAGACGATGCAGAAGGCAACGGGCAGAAGAAACAGCAGGTACGGGATCCATGAGGGCAAATGCGGAATCATTTCTTTCATCTTACTCTCCTTTTCTTGTCGTTGATGTTTAACTTCCACTCAGTCCTCTCTTGGATTTTACAATCTCAAATCCTTTTCCCTCCTTTCATTTCATTAATTCAGTTGTAAAGATTGCTAGCCTGGAAATTGACTTCCAGAGTATTTTTTATATTTTTTCGCACTACAAAAAATACTCTAAAGATCAAAAATGTGAACTGTGTAATCTAGCATATTTGACAAATTATGTCAATAGTGTATACTATTTAAACAATTTAGAAAGTCCGATTCTGACTCGCCTTTTTTGTCCCGAAGGGACCCCTTCGGGGCTTAACAAAAGGATAAGTCGGAAGAATCCTCCAAAAGGCGCGGCTTTCTTTATTGGAGGGTTTATTTATTCAACAGTTCACGAGTTCACGAGTTCACGAGTTGGAATCCCTAACGCGTTAACCCGTTAACCCGTTAATAAATAATGTATAATAAAATTATGCAGTACGAACTGTTCTATCTCGTCGGAGAACGCCAAGAGGCCAATCTCGACGCGATCCGCAATAGCGTGAGCGCCATGCTCACTCAAGAAGGAGCAACAATACTCGAAGAAGAGATTGTTGAAAAAAGGAAGCTTGCCTATGAAATCAAGCACCAGAATCGCGGAACCTACATCACCCGCCGTTTCGAACTTCCTGAGGTCGAATATTGGGCTGACGAAAAGAATGCTGAGAAAGAATTCGGCATCCAAGCCATCACCAACAAACTGAACCTCAACAATGATGTGCTCCGCTTCCTGATCGTGAAGACTGAAGATCTGCCAGATCTCGGAGCCAAGCAGCGCCGCAAAGAGCAAGAGCTCGGAAATGCCAAGCAAGCTCCAGTCAAAGCTCAGCGCCCAGAAAAGAAAGCTGCCCCAAAGCCAGAAGCCAAGGAAGCAGTCAAAGAGGAAGTTAAGCCTATAGCTGAAATTAAGGAAGAAGTCAAAGAAGAAAAAGTCGAGGAAACCAAAGTTGAAGAGGTGAAAGAAGCTCCAAAAAAGAGCAAGAAAGAAGCCGAGTCCAAGGACATCGACAAGCAGCTGGACGAATTGCTCAACATCTAATTAAATATGCTAATCCGCCAATAAATGCCAATCCGCAAATTGCGAATAAAACAAACTTGAATCCATTCGCAATTCGTAGATTAGTGTTGCATTCGTAGATTAGCATCACACAAATTCTATGAATTTGAACAAAGTCCAACTCATCGGACGCCTCACGCGTGACGTCGAACTCCGCACCACTCCTTCAGGACAGACGGTAGCGACCGTCGGTTTAGCCACCGGACGCACCTGGATGGACAAGAGCGGTCAGAAGCAGGAAAAGACTGAGTTCCACAACATCGTAATCTGGGGACGCCTAGCTGAAATAGCCGGCCAATACCTCACTAAAGGTCAGGAGGCTTATTTCGAAGGACGCCTAGAGACACGTGCCTACACTGGCAAAGATGGAGTGGAAAGAAGGACTACGGAAATAATTGCCGAGAATATGCAAATGGGAAGCCGCCCAAGCGGCGCGGGAAGCGGAAGCTACAATCGCCTTGCCCCACAAGCCTCGACTCCAGCGCCTGCTAGCAAACCTGCAGCTCCAGCAGCAGAAGAGATTCCGACCATCAATCTGGATGAGGAATCCGACGAAGTAAGAATCGAGGATGTACCGTTTTAAATAATAAACGATGCGAATCCACAAATAAATGCCAATCCACAAATCGCGAATAAATTCTGTTGAAATCCATTCGCAATTCGTAGATTAGTGTTCCATTCGTTGATTAGCATCACATTGAATTATGGAAAAAAAGACTTGTTACTTCTGTGATCAGAAGATGGACAAAATCGACTACAAGGATGCTTACCTCATCCGCCGCTTCATGAACAGCCAAGGAAAAATCTATCCTCCAAAGCGCCATGGCATCTGCACGAAGCACCAAAGAACGCTTTCCCAAGCTATCAAGCGCGCTCGCGTGATGGCTTTGGTACCTTTTGTAGTTAAATAAGCAAAGATACTAATCCGCAAATAAATGCCAATCCACTAATTGCGAATTCGTAATTCGCAGATTAGTGTTAAATTCGTGGATTAGCATAACATAAAAGTACTATGCTAGGACTTAGCGATATCAAATCCGGCAAGAATATTCTCTGGGAAGGACAGCCTTATGTTGTCCTCACTCATGAGCATTCCAAGACCGGACGCGCAGGCGCAGTGCTGCGTACCAAGCTCAAAAACCTGCTGACTGGAGCTGTGTTGGACAAGACTTTCCAGGGGTCAGAAAAAGTAGATGAGGCCGATATGAGCAAAACCAAAGCTCAATATCTCTACAACGAACCAGAGGGTTATGTCTTCATGGACATGAGCTCTTATGAGCAGTTCACTTTCAGCAAAGATGTGATTGGCGACGCCTATCTTTATCTTCTGGAAGGCACCGAAGTAACTGTACTAAACTTCAATGGCAATCCAGTAAACATCGAACTGCCGATCAAAGTTACTCTGACAGTCGTGGAAGCTCCTCCAGGAATCAAGGGCGACACTGCTGGTACAGGCGGCAAAGTTGTGACCATGGAAACCGGACTCAAGGTCAGCGCCCCTCTTTTCATCAACGAAGGAGACAAGTTAATCATCAACACGGAAAAAGGAGAGTACGTTTCCCGCGCCTGATAATTGTAGAGACGCAAAATTTTGCGTCTCTACCTGTCACACGTGAATTTCAATAAAATCGGGTTTAAACCCGATTTTATTTGTGTTAAAATATGTATATATTTTGATTTTATTATTTTTTATGCATGATAAATTCAAAAACAAATACGCAATAAAATCTTCAAGATTGGCAGGATATAATTATTCACAAGATGGAATGTATTTCATCACAATTTGTACGCGTGATCGCGAACATTTTTTCGGTGATATTGTTGATGGAAAAATTATTCTATCGGAAATTGGAAAGATTGCAGAAGAATATTGGAAAAAAATTCCAAACCATTTTCCATTTATAAATTTGGATGAATTTGTCATCATGCCAAACCACATGCATGGAATTATAAAAATTAATTGGAATGGCATCAATCATTTAAATGTAGAGACGCAAAATTTTGCGTCTCTACACGTGAATGGTAATAAATTTGGACCACAATCAGAAAATCTGGCGTCCGTTATTAGAGGATTCAAGGTGGGCGTTAAAAAATTTGCTACCATGCACAATACATATTTCTCCTGGCAACCACGTTTCTACGACCACATTATCCGTAATGATGAATCGTTAAATAAAATCCGCGAATACATCCAGACAAATCCCAAAATGTGGGAACGTGACAGAAACAACATTGAAAATATCTTCATATAACACAAAACCGCTCTGCAATAAGCGGTTTTGATGTTTATAAAGTTGTATTTTCTTATTACTTGCCAAAAATAATATCATCCACTGTTCCATATTGCCCATCTGGACCAATACTTCTTAACTCGTATGATTGTCCATCGCCAGAAACTTTGTAATATAGTGGCTGTTGATAAAAATCTTCTCCAAAAACGCTTTTGTTATCAGATTGCAAATCCTTTATGGAAGCAGGATAGTTTCCATGTTCCTTTTTATAAAGCTCCAAGGAGCCTGCTGTATTTTGCAAAATAGTTTTTGTTGTTTCTATTTTAATATCAGTAAATGGGCCAGATTTAGCCTTAAATCCAAAATAATACAATGAAGAATAAAGTGCTATAGTAAACATTATTCCCAATATTCCAAGAATTATTCCAGCTATTGCAATGCGCCTACCGGGTTTTTTATTCTTTTTTGCATCCAAAAAAGCAATTGCGCTAAATATAATAGCCAAAACTCCAATAAACAAACCGAGACCTGGAATAAAAGAAAATATTCCCAAAATAAATCCTCCCAAAACCAGCCCGGAATAAGACTGGAATCCGCTATCTTTATATACAACTACTGTACCTGCTATTTTGTCATGCAAAGCCTGCTTTCTCCTCGTGAATCCAGCCATTATGAAACCAATTGAAAGAGTTATCCATGAAAGAATTTTCCCTATAGTTTCCCTGAGCACTATTTTCCCCAAAGTAACTTTTTTCCCCTCATTATTTTGAACCCCTAATCCAAATATCATCTTGCCTAACGTTGCCTGATATTTGTTAGTCATCCAAATATAGTAAACCCATATAATGATAAGCTTTGTAATAGTCAAATAAATACTGCCAGTACTTTTTGGTGAAATATACAAAACCACAAATCCCAAAATAACTCCAACAATTCCGGGAAGAAATAAATCTATAATAGTAGCTAACAACCTAATCCAAAAACCAGCATACTTTACTTCAGCAGCCTGTGAAACCGGCGCCACGATTTGCTCAGGTTTTTGCTCGCTGCTTGTTTGCGCCTCTGAAGCATTCTCCGCTCCGAATGGATTTGCCATATTTCCTTCTTCCATTTTATTGTTTTAAAAATTTATAAATTAATTGTAACTAATTTAAAGATAAAATAAAAACTTCTTTACGCCCCATTTTACTCTTTAATAACAACCTCTTTTTGTTTTTGATTTTTTTTCATAAACAAGAAATTTACAACAAACAAGATTGAAAATATTATTGTTGTCAAAAATGCAACATTCAAACCAAACAGCGTCAATACTAGCGAAATTACCAGAGGAATGATATAAAAGTTAAGCACGGCAAAATATATATTCTTGTAACCAACCCCTTCTATTTTCATGATAACAGCAAGAAGCCAGAACCAAAAAGCCCACCAGAAAGCACTGATCAATCTAAGACCATTCAAATAAATCCATCCGAAAAATATGCCTACGCCTATAAAAAATACTTTCAAGATCCAAACTTTTGATTGGAGATCTTTTTGAGTAAAAGAAAAATTCCTGTTTATTTTTGAAATATCATACTGTTGCGTTTCTATCGAGCTTTTTTTGTTGTAAATCTTGTCAGAAGAGATAAAAACGCCTTTTTTGTAATCACTAAGGACAGTTTCATCGTATTTCTGATTTTTCGTATCCAAAACAAACACAGATCCATCGTCTGATTTTTCAAATATTGGTTCGTCTATGCCCTCAGTGCTTAATTTTCCACCACTGACAAATATTTTCGCATTAGGATATTTCAAAAGGAATTCTTTGGCAGTTTCATCAATGCCTTTGTTTATGGTATATCCTATTATAATTGTCAAAACTATTGCAACTAAAGTGTTGCTCAAAAACCAAAATTTCCAAGTCTTGCCAGAGTCTATCGTGTCTAAATTTTCAGCTAAAAAACCAGGCTTGAAGATTTCAAAAAACCTCTTAAAAATTCTATTGTTTCCATTTCTTTCCCCAGCCTGCTGAATAAACTGTTCTTCCATTTTTTTATTTTAAAAATAATTATTTCCTAAAAATTCCTTTCAACCAATAAATAAAGCCCACTTTTAGCTCATTATCATTTATTGCATTTTCTATCAAAATATTTCTTTTATTGAGCTCGTCAATTTGCTGCTGAACGGAATTCATTATTTCACTATTATTACTTGCAACTTCTTGTTGTGAAACAGATTCTAACTGTTGTATTATTTCTTTGTTTTTTCTAAAACTTTCCTTCAATTTATCAATTTTAGACATATCAACGCCCAGAAAAAACTTTCTAATAGCACCAGTTCTATTTAAAGAATTTATCGCATCTGTGACTTGAACATTTGAATCAGAACCTTCCTGTGTCATGTTTTGCACTTCCGTTTTCGCATCATTTTCTTTTTGCGCAATCTCTGCATTTCTCGCCTCTTCTGCTTTTTTTGCATCTTCCGATTTTTTTGATTCACTGTCCTGTTTTTCAGTTGAAACATTGTTCGCATCAACATTTTTGTCAGGAGATGTTTTTTTGATGACATCTCCACAAAGCGCACTTTTGCCACTATAAGATTTCAAACTTGCACAATATTTGTCACATTTTTTCTGATCCCCGGTGACAGAACAAAAAGTGGTAACTTTTTCAGTATAATATTTGATCTGATCATTTTTGTATTGTTCATCTTCTCCAGGGTTTGAACAGTAATGATAAACACAGGTAGGATCATTGGCCGCATTCCAATATGAACTACCGTAAGAATGTGTGTACTGAGGAGAATCCAGACCACTACCTATTCCGCCCGGATACCATGTAGAACTATAACCTTGCGAACCGTAATAATACGCACTAGACTTGTCTGCGCCCACAGTCATTATTATAAATATCACAACAAACAAAATAATTTTACGCATTCGCATTTTTTAAAAAAAATTAATTTTGCTTATTAGCCTCCAAAGATGAAACCAATTGCTGCATGAGATCTCCTGTTTTCTGGATGTTGGTATCCATGAAAATGACTTTGGAATTCTCACTTGAACCGACGCCTTTCAAAGTATCGAGATATTGAGTGAGACTCAGAATCGCCATAATCTCACTGGAAGATTGATTGGTAACCTGCTGTACAGTCTCAATGGATTTCTTGAGACCCTCAGCAATGGCTTCACGTTCCAGCGCAATTCCTTCTCCTTGCAATCTTTTTCTTTCTTTTTCCGCTTCTGCTTCCTTGATGGCTTGGATTTTGATGGCTTCGCCTTTGTTCTCCGCTGCCTTCCTTAGCTGCTGGGAAGCCACGACTTCAGACATGGCGTCCGTAATGGCCAATGGGAAATTCACATTAGTGATCTGGAAGCTGCTGATGAGCATACCCCATTCGGCGAATTGCTTGTCCAGATCGCTCTTGATGTGCAAGGCCAGTTCTTCTTTTTTCTCCAAGATTCCTTCGTGCGTTTCCTTGGCAATGTATGTTCGAAGTGAGTTTTCAATGATGGCGCCAATGGATTGCTTGGGATCCAGCAACACATAAGTAAAGCGTTTCACGCCTTCTTCGGTCGGATTAACAGAATAGATGAGGTTGGTAGCCACATCCACGATAACTTTGTCTGCGGAAGGATATTTGCCGCCGATTGAAAAATTCTGCTGGCGGAGAGAAACTTCGTTAGCAACTCTTTCCAAGAGCGGAATTTTCACATTAAGCCCCGCGCTCATGATTCTCTTGTATTTTCCCAAAAACTCAATAACAAGAACTGTGTTCTGTTTGACAATCCTTATGTTAGGCAAAATAAACACAATAATGATGATGAACAGCAGGATTATTAGTGGCATAGTTTTTGTTTATTGATTTATGGATTTATTATAGCTGATATTTTGCCAAAAGAAAAAAGCGGGCTTGCACCCGCCTTCGTTAACTTCGGCGAGGTAAACCCGCTTTCGTCTCAAGAACTTCAGCGAGGCAAGCCCGCTTTACTATTTGCATATATCAATTATACTCCTTTTTTATGTTTTTGTCAAAGCCTATTTGGTCTTGGCCATGATCTCCTTGAAGATCTTGTCGGCTGTTTTCGGATTTTCCTTCAAATAAGCCTTCGCTGCTTCGCGTCCAGCGCCAAGTTTTTCCTCGCCATAAGACAGAGAATTGCCGGATTTTTTGAGCACTTCATATTTGACGCCTGCATCCAAAAGGTCCCCTGTGAAAGAAATGCCTTCGTTATACATGATGTCGAATTCCGCAGTCTTGAAAGGCGGCGCTACCTTGTTCTTCACGATCTTAATCTTTACGCGATTGCCCACCACATCTTCACCTTTCTTGATCTGGGCGGCTTTTCTAACTTCCACGCGTACTGAGGAATAGAACTTGAGCGCTTGACCGCCAGTCGTCGTTTCCGGATTGCCAAACATCACACCGATCTTCATACGGATCTGATTGATGAAAATCACCACCACATTGGTCTTAGAAACGATTGGGGTGAGTTTTCTAAGTGCTTGCGACATAAGACGCGCCTGTCTTCCCACATGTTGGTCGCCCATATCGCCCTCGATTTCAGCGCGAGGCACCAGTGCGGCCACAGAGTCCACCACAATCACATCTACTGCATTGGAACGCACAAGCGTCTCTACAATGTCCAGGGCCTGCTCGCCAGCATCAGGCTGTGAAATGAGCAATTCATTGATGTTGACGCCTATCTTTTTAGCATATTCCGGATCCAAAGCATGCTCGGCATCCACAAAAGCCGCTGTACCACCTTTTTTCTGAGCATTGGCCACGATGTGCAAAGCCAGAGTCGTCTTACCGGAAGACTCAGGTCCATAAACTTCAATGATCCTACCTCTAGGCACACCGCCGATTCCCATTGCGATGTCCAGCGAAACAGAACCAGTCGGAATGGATTCCACATCCACCTTGGGCAGATCTCCCAGTTTCATGATCATGCCTTCACCGAATTTCTCCTGAATGTCTTCCAAAACCTTATCCACGTTCTTTTTTTCTGTTTTCTCCGCTATTTCTTTCGTTGTTGTTGTTTTCTTTGCCATATTATTTTCTTTTTAACATTTTGAATCTTTGTTTAATATTGTCTATTTCTTTATTTTGCCGCTTGCATTGAACTGGATATCCCGAACAGAACCAGGTTCACTGCTTACAGCACCCATATCCTTGCCGTTGACTTTGACAAATGTCTCATTGCCTTTGCCTGAAGCCACACTGACCATCTGCTGAGCAGAAAAAGTCTGATTAGATCCTGGCAACAATACTCCGCTATACACCAAGTTTCCGTCAGCCTCGATCGACAACCAAGTCGGATCAGGATTGACTGAAACTTCAATCGTAAACGGAGTAGCACTTCCGTCATTTGTTATCTGTTCTTGCTGCGGATCAATTTGTACAGGCTGACTGTTGTTGTCCACTGCTTCTGCTATATGCGCATTCACGGAAATGGATTGCGTGGCTTGTTTATTGAAGCGATTGCGCGCCTTCACAATGATGGTATTGAGACCATTCTTAAGTCCTACATCCTCGCTGAACTCACCTTTTTCATTGACAAGCACAGCTTGATCATTGATTGAGACCATGGCATCCTTTTCAGCCACTCCAGCAACATGCACGCTGCTGCCGTCAGCAGTCGCTCCGTCACTAGGCGTAAGGATTGCCAAACGCGGAGTCGAAACGAAACTGTCCACTTCCTTATACAAGTAGAGAAAGCTTGCCAGCGACACCACCATGACAGAAGTTACGATGATAAGCTTGGGTGTAACCACGAAGCCGGAAGACTTGATCGGCTTATTGGACTTTGTAGGTTCATCCGTTTTCTTGATGTTCCTGTGAATGCCTTTTTCACGCTCGAATTGCTTGATCAAGGCAGCTTCATTGAGTCCCATATTGATCGCGTAACTGCGCAAGAAGCCTTTGACATAAACATCAGCAGGAAGCTTGGAATATTCTCCTTCTTCCAAATATTCAAGGTATTTTGCTTGTATTTTCGTGCTTTTGGAAACATCCTGGATACTCAATCGGTGCTCGTTGCGGATTTTTTTCATCCGTTCTCCCAGAGTCAGTGAATCTATTTTTTTAGTCGTGAATCCTACCATATATACAGCTTTTACATTTGCCACTTATCCCTGATTGTTTGGTCTCCCATAGCATCTTCATAGCCGGTGTGATTCTCGCCATCCGCCACCAAGACTTCGCGCGGTTTGGCTCCATCCTGCGGCCCAATGATGCCATTGTCCTCCAGCATGTCGATCAACCTTGCAGCGCGCGAATAACCGACTCGCAATCTTCTTTGCAACAGAGAGGTGGATGCTTTTTTCATTTGGATCACAATCTGCTTGGCATCATCATAGAGTGCATCCTCTTGGTCATTGGAAGCGATGGCGGCAAAATCTATCTTGTCTCCTGAAAAACCGCTGGTGACTTCGCCATTGCCATTCCTGTCGCGCTTCGGACCACTGTCTACAATCTCATCTTCCAAGTCATCTTCCATTTTGTCAAACTTCTGATTCTTGATGAATTCCACCACGCGATGCACCTCGTTTTCGGAAATATAAACGCCCTGCAGACGCCTCATGCCGCTAGCACCCACGGAAGAGAACAACATGTCGCCATTTCCCAAAAGCTTTTCAGCTCCGCCAGCATCCAAAATCGTACGTGAATCTATCTGCGTTGCGACTTTGAAAGCGATGCGCGTCGGAATATTGGCCTTAATGAGACCCGTGATGACTTCC
>DASVYU010000020.1:0-11521 GCA_036391995.1 Patescibacteria group bacterium | reverse complement strand
GGGTGTTACCGACTCTCTTGGTGTGACGGGCGGTGAGTACAAGATCCGAGAACGTATTCACCGGGACATTCTGATTCCCGATTACTAGTGAATCCGGCTTCAAGGAGTCGAGTTGCAGACTCCTATCCGAACTGGGACCGGTTTTTTGGGATTAGCTCCGTCTCGCGACTTGGCAACCCTCTGTACCGGCCATTGTATCACGTGTGTCGCCCAGGGTGTCAAAGGGCCATGCTGATTTGACGTCATCCCCTCCTTCCTCCCAGACTACAACGCGCTTTACTAAGCGCTCAATTTCTAATTTCAAATTTCTAATTTCTAAACAATTTCTTAATGTTTAAAAATTGAGAACTGAAAATTGAAAATTAAGCACGAAGTGCGTTCTAGTCTGGGCAGTCTCGCGTGACATATATAACACGCGACAGGGGTTGCGCTCGTTTCCCGACTTAACGGAACACCTTACGGCACGAGCTGACGACAACCATGCAGCACCTGCTGGGCACCCTCGAAGGCGGCTCTATTTCTAGAGCTTGCAGCCCAGTTTCAAACCCTGGTGAGGTTCCTCGCTTACCGTCGAATTAAACCACATGATCCTCCACTTGTGCGGATCCCCGTCTATTCCTTTGAGTTTTAGCCTTGCGGCCGTACTTCCCAGGCGGTATATTTAACGCGTTAGCTACGACACTGAAAGGGTCGATACTTCCAATGCCTAATATACATCGTTTAGGGCGTGGACTACTGGGGTATCTAATCCCATTCGCTACCCACGCTTTCGCGGCTCAGTGTCAAGAGTGCGCCAACCACATGCCTTCGCCTTTGGTGTTCCCCATGATATCAACGCATTTCACTGCTACACCATGAGTTCCAGTGGTCTCTCACACCTTCTAGCTATGCCGTTTCAAATGCAGTTTCGGAGTTGAGCTCCGAGATTTGACATCTGACTAACATAGCCACCTACCCGCTCTTTACGCCCAATAAATCCGGATAACGCTTGAGGTCTCTGTATTACCGCTACTGCTGGCACAGAGTTAGTAACCTCTTATTCGCAAGGTACTGTCACCGAAGTTCATCCCTTACAAAAGCGGTTTACAACCCGAAGGCCTTCATCCCGCACGCGGCATCGCTCGTTCACGCTTTCGCGCATTGACGAATATTCTCGACTGCAGCCTCCCGTAGGAGTTTGGGCAGTGTCTCAGTCCCAATGTTGGGGGCCATGCTCTCACACCCCCTACCCGTCATAGCCTTGGTAGTCTCTTACACTACCAACAAGCTGATAGGACATAGGCTCCTCCTAAAGCGATAAATCTTTATTCCGTAGAACGTATCGTGTATTATTCCGGATTTCTCCGGATTATTCACGACTCTAGGGAAGATTCCTATGCATTACTAACCCGTTTGCCGTGGGCCTAAACCCACTCGACTTGCATGCCTTATCCATGCCGCCAGCGTTCATCCTGAGCCAGGATCAAACTCTCAATAGAAATGAATCGAAGATTCATTGAATGTATTTTTATTTAAAGAAAAAATACAAAACTTATAAGCTCAGATAAACAACCAGAATTTATCTACATAATTGCAAATAAATGTTGTCCCGTCGCCCGAAGGCAACAGGACGAAGGACTAACCGCAATAAATCACGATTTTATCCAAATCTTTGATTTGGCTATAAAATACGTGTCCCGTCGAATGACGGGATCCAGAAGTTCATAACCTAATCAGATTATTGCTGCTAGTTCTTATTATTAACTTTTCAAGTTTCTCATTTCTTACTTTCTTGACCCGTAGTCAAGGAGTATAAAAAACACATCCTCACGCACTTCTTTAGAAATGCATCGGGATGTATTTTCATCACCTGTCGCTCGCGAGCGACGGGTTGCCACCCGAATTTTCAAGATATTTTACTGTTTTGCAGCGATGTTTTCTTACGAATTTACATCTCCTTTTCTCTATTGCTTAACCATCATAGCAACATAAAAAAAACTTGTCAACCCCTAGCAAAAAAGTATTTTTTCACTGTTTTTTACTGCTATTTTTTGGCTAAAACAAGCCATTTTTCTAGAGACTGTTGACTGCGGAGTTTTTTCTGTGCAATTATGTATTGAGTTCTTGTTCTTACCATTCCAAAGGAGGAGCCATCATGAACACACAAGCAAAGCTTGATGAGGAAATTGTGGCCTTTAATTCCAATAAGAAACCCACCAAAAAGCACGATCTGCTTAGAAACATCGCTTCGTCTGCTGTGGTGTCAACAAGACTCCTGGGCATATGCGCGCAAAACATGCTTTTTATGGGAAATGAGAATCACAGTCCCGTGCTTCTTGTTCATGAGAAGCACATCACAGTCAAACTCAATGGACACGTTGCAGAACTGTCCATAAGCGACATTAGGAAAATAATAAAGATGCCGCTGGCCACAGATCGGGAATACTTCATCCTCAGCATGCTTACGCGATAAGAAAGGAGCAACTTGTATGCAGCAAGAAAAAATGTTGATTCCCACAACAGGTAGACTCAAGACAATGCAAATCAGCCTTGGCAAAACTGAAATAGCCAAGATGCTGCGGTCTATTCCTGGATATGTGTCCGTGCAAAAAACAGGTGGCTTAATGGAGTTTCGCAGAAAAGAAGAGTTCGGCAGAAAAATATTAACCGTAACAATTCAAAAGGGCGTCGTGGTATTTCCCAGCGAACTGCTCCCTGCAATCTCCTCCCACGTAGCCAAGTTGCGTCTTGGATCTCACCTGAGTTAACGAACCAGGTGACAAAAAGAGCCCGCTCGGAGAAAATCCGGACGGGCCTTTGTTTTTTTTCAAAATCTATATTTCAATCTCCAATTCATTGTTTTTGCATATCTTGGCGTATTCCAATGCACTTGGACGCACCTTTCTTTCCTGTGTTTCAAAATCCACTTCCACAAGTCCGAACCGCGGCCAAAAACCTTTATCCCATTCGAAATTGTCCAGCAGCGACCAATAGAAATATCCACGCACATCTATGCTTTCCAAAATTGCCCTGTGTACCCAGAGCAAGCTGGCAGCAATAAACTCCGAGCGCTTTTCGTCCTTTGCGTCAGCCAAACCATTTTCAGTTATATATACTGGCAGTTTATATCTTCTTGCCCATCTTAGAATATGATACAGCCCTTCAGCATATATTTCCCAATTCAAATCACTCACCAAGCGTTCCTTTTGAATATGCCACGGAAAAAGAAGCTTGCGATGAAAATAATATTGCAAAGCTAGAAAATCATTGTGAGATTTTGTCATATTCAAAATCTTCTTGTTTCCGAAATATTCGGCAATTTTGACTGCCAACAAATCAGCAATTGAGTATCTGCGATATGGCTCAAAGAATGTCACAATATGTGAAAAGCCCACCTTTGCATTTGGCAATTTAACATGAATTTCTTCAAAGGCCGATTTATGTGCTTTGGCTAAATTTCTATAAACTCTCCACACTGAAAGCAAGTTTCTCTTCTGAGGCGGCCAAACACCTGCAGCATACGAATTCAAAATTACCGTCGTGGGTTCATTAATTGTAATCCAAAATGCAACATTTGATCCTAGTTTTTCAGCAACCAGACCGGCATATCGTTTGAAATAAGTTGCAAACTCAGGATTTTCACATCCACCCTTTTCTTCAAGCCAGAGCGGATTTGTCCAATGCCAAAGTGTCACGAATGGCTCCATCCCTCTCTCGCGAAGTGCCATCAAAACTTTTCGATAATGCTCGATTTCCTTCTCATCGAATTTCCCTTCTTCCGGTTCGATGCGTGACCATTCGATGGAAAAGCGATGAGCATTGTGACCCAAGCTTTTGGCAATATCAAAATCTTCCTCGAACCGATTGTAGTGATCGCAGGCTTTGCCGGAAATATAGTTTTGCGCCTCGAACATTTCCGGAAATTTTTCTTGCTGCCATGGCTGCCATTTTGTCTTTGCCTCCTTTGCTAATCTTTCGGCATTTTCCTTCTCCCACTTTGTCCATTGATTGTTTGTCCCGCCCTCGACTTGATGCGCACTGGTAGCGCTGCCCCACAAGAACCCTGAAGGAAAAAGCAATTTTTTTCTATTTTTTTTAGGTATTTCGTTTTTCATTTTTTAGCTGTGTATATTATTTTTTTCAATCTCAATTGCTTTTCCTACAGGGCAGGCCCTTCCGGAAATTTGAGTTTTCTGCTCATGATTTTTAGTGCTATAATGAAGCTATAAGATGACTTAATTTTAACACACGCCTATGAAACTTCAATGCAACGTGGGAGAGACAGACAAGACGATCCGCTGGACCGTCGGGATCCTGCTGCTTGTTTATGGCTTTTTCTTCCGTTCCTGGTGGGGGCTGCTCGGCCTTCCACTCGTGCTCACAGCCTATTTCGGCTACTGCCATCTCTACAAGCTGCTCAACATCTCGACCTGCAAAGATCATCCTGCCAAGAAATAGCAAACAGGCTTTCAAAAAACACGCCACGAGGCGTGTTTTTTTGTCTTATTGCAAAAGATGTTTTTTGATTCTCTTATATGTCTCTTCCTTATCAATGACAAGCAGATTCTCTTTCAAAAACTTCATGATGTAGTCCGAGCTTTTCATCTTTTCTGAAAACACAAGCTCCAAAAATTCCTCGATCTCAACCAGCTTAACTTCTATCCTTTCTCCGCCGCAATCCAATTTCTGATCAGAGACTTTTATGCAGCCCTTCGCAAGAAAATAATATTTGGTCCAATCAATCTTATAGGAAGGAATGTCGTAGTGCCAGAAATCAATGGTGCCCGGCTCATAGCCAGTCTCTTCCAAAAGCTCCCTCTTTGCAGCATCAAGAGGTTCTTCGCCCTCATCCACGATTCCTCCAGGCAAACTCAAATACTTTCCCTTGGCAGGTTGCTCCTGCTCAAGAACGATAATCTTGCCATCATCAGTCAATGCGACAACCACAGCCGTATCTGTGCGTTTTATTTTCTCAAAAATCGCTTTGCTGCCATCGAACATCTCCTGCTCCCATTGGTAAACGTCGAATATTACGCCATCAAAAACTTTCTTAGCGTGGTCAGGAATAGGTTGCCCCGATTTTGGTTTAATAATTTCATTCATATTTTCATTATTCCTGTCATCCCCGCGAAAGCGGGGATCCAGGATTTAATTCTTTTGATTATAATATTCAGCAGCTAAATCTTTCCATTGCGGATTATCTTTTTCTATAAGATTTATTTTCCATTCCCTCTTCCATTTCTTCATTTGTTTTTCCCTTGTCAATGCAGCGACGACATCACTAGTAGTTTCATAATAAATCAAAATATGCACACTATATTTCTTAGTAAAACCATCGACTAAATTATTCTTATGCTCATACACACGCTTCACCAAATCGCCAGTAACTCCAGTATATAATGTTCCATTTCGTTTGCTTGCCATTATATACACATAATATATCTTTTGATCGCGCATATCCTGGATTCCTGCCTACGCAGGAATGACAAGGTTTATTTTTCCTTTCCCAAATATGTAAAATCTAAAGCAATGCATGAAACGTTACCAAGGACCCAGGCATCATGCCCAGGTCCTACCTCAAAAGCTTCCCCGGGCACAACCCTAGCCTCGTTTCCACCAGAATCCTTCACCATCATTTCGCCTGAAAGTATATATCCAATATGTCGTTCCGATTCTTTTCCTGTTATTTTTCCAGCATGCTTAGACCATTGCCAGCCAGGCAAATATTCCCCCTTTCCAATAGCAACGGTTTCCAAGATTCCAGCAGTTCTGCTGCTGCCATCAAGAAAAGTCCAAGTTAATTCCTTATTGCTATTAAGATTGTCTTTTCTCATATTGAATATAAAAAAATATCAATTATCTCTCTTTAGAAATTTTTCTTTGTGCTTCCATTGAAAGGTTTATGCAGTCCTCAGGATCATAGCCCAATTGTTCGCAAAACCTAATGGAACACACTATCAGACTACCTAATTCTTTCTTGAGATCATCATCCGTGTGGGTTTTGGCATCTTTGGCATAATTCCTTTCCCAGCGACAGATGTCACCAAAAACTTTTCCCAAAACCACAATCATCTGACTGAGTGTCAATTTCTCGTCACCCCAGATTTCTTTTGTTTGTCTAAGAATTTCTTTTGTTTCCATCTTTTTTATTTTTTGGAAATTTTTTCTATATTCCCTGGCATGTATTTGCGAAGAGCCTGCGGAATCACAACGCTGCCGTCTGCTTGCTAGTGGTTTTTCAGTACCGCAATCAAGATTTCATATATTAATCCTGGTTGCATGATATAGATATTCAGTAATATATTTACCATCCCTAACTCCATAATAATCAGAATCGTATTTTAGTCCTCTTTCATCGCAAAGCTGTTCCCATTTTTGTTTTAAGCCTGTGTGATTCAAGATTGATTTTTTCTTATTTTTTTTCGCTAATTCAATCAATTGCTCAAGTTCTGATTTTATGATTTTGAATATCTCCTCCCTTACTTCAAATTCCTTTTCAAAGGCTTTGTATTCAGGGTCCTCCACATCCTCTGCGTTAATATCTTCATTCGGAAAAATTTCATTATGTAAATTTACCAACTCCTGAACATTGCCTCCATTGGCTTTTTCATATGCCGCGGTAAGCCTTACAGACAACTCATGCTTGTCACCCCTAATATCAATGTCTTGACTAGCTAGGTCTGGTCTAATTTTCCATGACAATTTTGCCATAATCTTTTTTGGATCTATCGTTTTTTCCTTTTTTTCTTTTTCAGGTCTGACTATTCCAAAATTTTCACTCACCCACATAGCATTGTATTTTGATTATTAAAAAGCTCTTTTCTCAATCTTTTCCATATTATTTGGCATCCATTTTCTCAATACTTCCGGAATCACAACGCTTCCATCTGCTTGCTGGTAATTTTCCAAGACTGCAATGATGGCGCGGGCAATGGAGATGGCTGTGCCGTTCAAAAGATGCGCGAATTCTCTTGTGCCGTCCGCGCGCTGCACTTTGATGTTGAGGCGTCTGGCTTGATAATCCGTCGTGTTGGAAGTCGATGTCACTTCGCCGAAATCGTTTTTGCTCGTCATCCAAGCTTCCAGATCATATTTCCTTTGCGCCGGTCCGCCCAAATCTCCTGTGCAAATGTCGACGACGCGGAAAGGGATTCCCAGCTCATTGAAAATCTCGATCTCTATGTTCTTAAACCCTTCATGGATAGCTGCGCTGTCTTCCGGTTTGGCATAGGCGAACATTTCCACTTTCGTGAATTGATGCACACGGTAAAGCCCCGCACTGTGTTTGCCATAAGCTCCGGCTTCTGTGCGGAAGCAGTGTGAAAGCGCCGCATATTTTTTCGGCAGTTCCTCTTCTCTCAGGACTTCGTCCATATGATATCCTCCCATGGTTATTTCTGCTGTCCCCACCAAGGAAGTGTCTTCGCCTTCAATGTTGTATATCTGCGATTCCTCGCCGCGCGGCGCAAAGCCTATTCCCTCGATTACTTTATTGCGAGCAAGGTCTGGCGTGACAACTGGAATAAAACCTTTGCCCACCAACTTGTCCATCGCAAAATTCACGAGCGCAAGTTCCAAAAGCGCACCTTCGTTTTTGAGATAATAGAATTTGGACCCAGTCACTTTAGCAGCGCGTTCGAAATCTCCCAGATCCAGATCCGCCATGATCTCTTCGTGATTCTTGGGAGTGAAATCGAACTGCGGAACTTTGCCATAGCGTGCGATCTCCTTGTTGTCTTCGTCGGTCTTGCCGATCGGAGAATCAGGATGCGTCATGTTCGGAACGCTCAAAATGATCTGTTGCAGTTCGCTTTGCATTTTTTCCAGCTCCGGCTCAGAAGCGGCCAGCTTTTCCTTCACGCCCTTGGCTTGTTCCAGAAGAGCTGCTTTTTCTTCCGCACTAGCCTTTGGCAAAAGCTCATTGAGTTTGTTCTTCTCAGCTTTGAGTTCTTCGACATATTGAAGCTGCAAGAGTCTCTGCTTGTCGAGTTCCAACAAACGGTCAATGTCGCATTTCACGTTGCGATTCTCACAGTTCTTTTTGACTTCTTCTGCATGTTCACGGATGAATTTGATGTCTAACATATGCTTTGATTTGGCAAATTTAAGATAAAAATGTCTATTGCTATTCTACCCTCAAACAAGCCTTAAAGCAAGGTAATATTGACTTTTGCCTCCATTTGGAGTATAATATAGAGTTAGTAGCAAAATAGCTCTTTAGGGGGGGATTATGGAAGACCTGCAAACAAGAAAGCATGACATGCTGAGCAAGTACGCACAGCACAACAGTTCCCGTGGCATCCACTCCCAAGTGGACGCCGCCGAGTTCCTGCGGGTTGCTGAAGCTAAAGGCAAGTTGCCGGAAATCCTCGCGGAGCTGGAAAAACTCTGGCAAAACAATTTGCGCAGAGTTTACCATAACTCCGCCATGACCGCCAACACGGTCAATAAGATTCAGAACATACTCGGAATCATTTCTCTGTAGCCCCTCTACCCCTGGCGCACGCGCCCGGGGCTTTTTTATTTTTCAACCAACATAAAAACACATCTTCCAATGTGTTTTTATGGACGGTCCGGTTGGAATTGAACCAACATGCCGTACATCCAATGAAGCCGCCATAAATGTTTCTATCAGGGAGAAACAAACATCTATGCGATTCCATTCACCCTAGGATGCTGCTCTGCCATTGAGCTACGGACCACGTTATATATTACAAGGACTAAACTTGCATATTTCAATTTCCCTCTTCCATCTTTCTTCGCAGCAGTGAAGATTTATATTTATCAGGCTCAAACGGTTCCAATCTGATTATTTTCGTTCTTTCCAAACCTGACTCATTGAGTTTCCTTCGGAGCTCTGCAGTGAAGAATTCCTGGTCATAACCCAAGCAGATCACATCCGGTTTGAAATCTCTGACTACCGCATATTTGTCATTCAAGTTTCCCAACACAACTTCGTCTGCCAAGCGGCTTTTCCTGATCGTGTCTGCTCTTTGCTGCTCACTGCTGCGTGGCAATCTGCCTTTAACTTTCAGCACTGTCGCATCGCGTGCCACCACCACACGCAGAAATTCTCCATGCTTTCTGGCTTGCTTTAAAAAATTCCTATGTCCTTCGTGGAAAATATCAAACGTGCCAAAGACCAAAACTTTTTTCATGATATAAAAAATATTATGCAGCTAGCCGTATTTTTTTGGCAGCCTCGAGTAACCTTTTTTTCATTTCCACATCCCCCCAGTTGATTTTCCCACCTTGGCCATCATCATATGCGACATATTTTGATTCCTCAATAGCCTGCTCCATCCATTCACGATTCTTTTCGTCCTTTATCATGTCCCTGGCCTGGAAAGCACTGTCGAATCCGGAAATCAGGGCTGCCTCAGCGCGATTCAGATCCACACCATGCTTTGCATATTCAGCACAAAGCTCTTCATCTGTCTTTATGAAGCCTGGATTTTCTGATCGGATTGACAGGATCTTTTTTCTTCCATTCGAGTCAGCCAATGAATACATATCCGTAGCAAGCAGGGCTTCTGAAATTTTTCCCACAGCCTCCGGATGAGCAATTTCCGATTTTCCCATTTCGCGCAATTTTGCATTCACACCATTCAATACAAAATCCATGAAGCCGGGGTGCGGACCCATGTGCTGTCTTATAGCATCTGCAACTTGTATCCTGATATCTTCAAAATCATTTTCTGAGAATCCAATCCTTGCAAGATAAGCATCCGTAAGCAGCGCCGGCACTTCCGCAGCAGCCAGTTCCCCATGCATTGCCAGCACATAGTTGTCTATGTGCTCATATTCTGCTGGCGCCTTGTCGGCTTTGGAGATATCGTGCAGGATCGCCGCCATTTCAAAAGTCTTGAGTTCTTTTTCGGAGAATCCGTTTCTAATGCCGAGCTCGATGGCCTTATCCAACACTTCATTTTTATGAAACATGAGATCTGCTCTTGTTTTTTCCGTCAGATTTTCATATCTGGCATCAACCGTGTCCAGAAGCTCCTTAAACATCTCTTTAGCCACTGCTTGTTCCATTGCTACTCTTTTCTCAAGCAAATCTTCCCCGCTTTCATTCTGAGCCTGACGATCCAGCATCGTTACGATTTCAGGATGGTTATTTTTTTCACTGTCTGACATAAAATGGTTTTCGCGCATGCGTTTGATTATTTAAATTTTATTTCAGCGGCTCATTTTTCAACTCTTTTCAGGGAAATTATCTGGAAGCCATGCTTTTCAATTTCTTCTTTAGAGAAAAAATACGGGTCTTTTGTTTTCAAGACATACGAAACTTCTTTTTCCAAAACCCTGCCTGTGTAATTGCGCTCATCATCGATCTCACGCAGCACCAAAACGTCGCCGGGATTGCACTCCCAGTCAGCCAAACGCAGTTCGAAAGTCTTGTCTCCACTTAGGACCTTATCAAAAGACCATTTTTGTATTTTCTTCTCAATTCTCATTACTATTTTTCACCTTTTATCTCCCACCAAAACTGCTTAAAGAATTTTTCCATAAAATCATGGCGTTGTTTTGCCATCGCCTTTCCTGTTTTTGTTAGCATTTTACCCTTGATATGCTTCAACTTTATTTCATATTCAAGTACCGGCGAATCTTCTTTTGTATAAGAATGTTCTTTTCCGCTTTTTGCTAATTTTTTTTCATTTCCCGTATACAGGTTATTCGAACCAAAACTTCCCGCAAAAAGAAATGCTCTGCCAACCCCAATTGCACCAATTGAATCTAATTTATCGGAATCATACAATATCTTAGCTTCAAGAGTTGATGGTATATGAGAATTTCTGTATCTATGCGATCTAATTGAATGAACAATGTTTTCTATCTGTTCTTTGCTTAATTTATGCTTATGCAAAATTTTACTAGCCAATTCAGCTCCAGCCTCTGCATGACAAAATTTTCCTTTTGATTTCATTTCATCTCTCCTGCCAATGTCATGAAGAACTGCACAAATTTCTAACATATTCAAATCCGCTTTTTCCTTTTTACCAATATGTAATGCCAAGTTTCTAACCCTATCCACATGAGACCAATCATGACACCCACTTGCTCCAACAAAATATTCAAGAGCCTCTTTTTCAATTTGTTGTATAAGTTTTTTTGTAATTTTCATATTCTTTTGGTCACTTCAAAATGGATGATTGGATCGTTTTTGTCAAAAATATCCACGACTTCGTATTTTCCTCTTGTCCAAACTTCTCCATTGTCAAGAAAGTGTGTTACTTCAAGAAATTTTACACTAGCTAGCGGCCTGGAGCATCTACCCTCTCCATAAGCCTCTGCTAATGGTATTTGCCCCTTGCCCCAAAACTCATCGTCGCTGAAATAATAAAGTCTTTGACCTTTTTTGAGAAACTCATAAATTTTTCCAACTTCCATGTTTTCTGGAATGCATTCTTCCAATTTCCTTCTTCCCTCCTTGAACTCCGCAATGTCGCGCAGCGCGAGATCCGGATTGAATTCTACTGCAATTCCCATAATTATTTTGCTGACCCACACTTCCATATATTAAAGTATGGAAGTGACT
>DASVYU010000019.1:0-5528 GCA_036391995.1 Patescibacteria group bacterium | reverse complement strand
AGCATGTGCTCAATGAAATGGGAAAGTCCGGCTTGCTTTTCAGTTTCATAGCGGCTGCCCACTCCCACCATCAAAAGCACCGTGACTGTTTGCGTGCCACTCATTGGCACAGTTAGAATCCGGAGTCCATTCTTCAATGTGGTCTTTTTGAATTTCATATGGGCAGAAAATTATTTAACGAAGTGAATTATTTCTTGGCTTTTTTTGCGCGGCTCACACGTACAAATCCTCCGCAAGGAACTATTTCGATTCCCTTTTTCTCAAGTTCATCCAGGAAAAGATTCACTCCGAGCGAATCAGAAGCCAGATGCCCAGCCACGATCACATTGATATGTGCTTCCTGAGCCTTCTTTCTGTTCTCTTCGCTTTGATGCATGGAAATGATCGTGCCGATGCCAGCATCAGCAAGCTTCTGATACATAGGAGGATTGAAGCTAGTTCCTCCGGCAAATTCTATGGCAGCGACTTTTCCTGCCCTGTTGTGTTCACTGCCAGCAAACACTTTCGGACCGCCGCTTCTCTTGGCATATTCCTTGTATTCCGGAATCTCCAACAAAGCTTCAATCACATCACTGACGTACATAGGTTTCTTCTTGGCAATTTCCCTTTCCACGAATTGCGCACTCATGTTGTCAGCGGGAGTGTGCACGTTCATAAGATTCATCTCCAGCAATCTGGCAGCATCCACGACTTGAAAGTGGTTTCCGGCATGCAGACCTTTCTCAACTTGATCGATTCTTTCTTTCAATATTCCCTCTACCACATTGACCGGGATTCCATGCATCGCCAAAAGATCCACCATCATATGCATTGTTTCACCCAGATCAGCCAATGTCTTGCCGATCGGGTGATGGCAAATGACAGCATCGATGGGATTCTTGGGATTGTGATTGGAAAGATACCTGGCCATCATGATTTCTGCTGGATCAATATCGATTCCCACCATTACGCGCTTGATTTTTTTGGTCCCGCCATCGAGCTGAATGCCTGTGTCTGAATAAGGATTCACCAATCTCTCCTTGTCAAAAAATTCTTTCTGCTCCTTGGAAAGTTTCTCGTATTTTTCTTTGGCACGCTTCAGAACGTGATCAATTTGTTCTTTCGAGCGGAAATCATTCTTGATTCCCATCTCGATCGCCAGCTTGTATATTTCTTGCAGTGTCATAATTTTTCAGTATTTAATTGGTTAATTTAATAATAACATATCAACTAATCAGGCATCTTGTATTTAGTATTTTTTGCCGTTAGCCAACTCTCTTTTTTTGAACAATTTTCAGAGTAGATTTGTCTAAATGCAAAAAATACTAAATACAAGATGCTGGAAACATTTTTAGCCCACAATTTTCCGCATCAATGAATAAGGCTCAATGTCCTTCTTGTCCACTTCAATGTAATATAACTTGTCATGCCCGCCGTGTGCGGATTCCACTTCCTCACCATTTTCATTTAAAATTTTCTTGATTCTGACATTCTGAATCTTTTCCTTGCTGACCATTTCCAAAACATCATCCGTATATACAGCATTATGGATCTTCATAGTCAATTTTTTACCATCCCTTGCCAAAACCTCTCCCACGAATTGATATGCATTAATAGCCGGACTTCCATAAAAGCTGTGCTCCGGCTCCAGTCCCAGCAAAAAGCCCTTGGTATAACCGCGATTGACCAGTTTGTCCAATTCCCCAGAAGCTGCGCGCTGCACTTTTTTCAGTTCCTTTTCATCCTTGCCTGCTTCGATGACATCGAGCACGCTGCGATATGCACGCACCACGCTTGCCACATAGAAAGCGCTCTTGTTGCGTCCTTCGATTTTGAAAGAAGTCACACCAGCGTCTTTCAATTCCTTCAGATGCGAAAGCAGATTCAAATCTTTGCTGTTGAAAAAATAAGTGCCGTGCTTGTCTTGCTCAAGCTCCAATCCATGCCTGCCTTGCACCTCCTCGGCGCTCATGGTCAAAATATCATCTTCCTCATCTTTTAACTTTCTACTTTCAACTTTTGACTTTTGGTGATATCCCCAGCGGCATGGCTGAGTGCAATCTCCAAGATTGGCGCTTTTGCCACTCATCCATTTACTCAGAATGCATCTGCCAGAATAGCTCATGCACATCGCGCCATGAACAAAATATTCCAATTCCAATTTGGGAACATGCTTCTTTATCTGCCTTATGTCGTCCAGAGTCACTTCGCGCGCCAAAACAATGCGTTCCACTCCCAACTCATACCAGAATTTGGCAGCCTGCCAGTTTGTCGTGTTTGCCTGCGTGCTCAAATGAATAGGGATTTCCGGCGCGATCTTTTTGGCCAAAGATATGATGCCTGGATCCGAAATAATCAGAGCATCAACCTTGGTCTTTTTCAGGAATTTGAGATGCTTTTCCACTGTCGGCAAGTGGTAGTTATGCGCATAAATATTGAGAGTCACAAATATCTTCTTGCCTTCGGTATGGACGTATTCTATGGCTTCAAGCAAAGCCTTTTCGTCAAAGGCATTGATTCGGGCACGCATAGAAACATCCGGAATACCCGCATAAACAGCGTCAGCTCCGTAGTGGATGGCATATTTGAGTTTTTCCAGAGATCCTGCCGGAGCCAAAAGCTCTATTTTTTCCTTATTTTTAGGCATATTTTTTCAAAATAAATGTTCCTTCAGGCATACTTCAAGATACTACCGTTTGAAAGTATAGTCAACAAAAAGAGCGCCCCTCAAGCGCTCTTATGAATAAGACTTTGTTGTGTTTGTCCACTCAGATGCTAAGAACTTTCTGGATCTCGTTCACAAGTTCACTGGGAGTATGCAGCGATTTAACAAAATAATCCTTAGCGCCCATTGAAAGCGCTTCCTTGCGGTCCTCGTCATTGTCCAGATTCGTGGAAACCAAAACAGGAATCTTGCGGAAACGCTCATCCTTTTTGATTTTTTCCAACGCCTCAAAACCGTCCATTTCCGGCATCACGATGTCCAAAAGTATCAAATCTATATTGTCTACATTCTTCTCCAGCCATTCGAGCGCCTCTTCGCCATTTTTCGCCTCTAGCACTTCAAAGCCTCTGCTTTTTATGGCCATTGTGTACATTTGGCGCAGATCCTCCTCGTCTTCTGCTATGAGTATGGTTATTTTTTTGTCAGACATATTTTTTTATTTGCTATTTATCTGCTTCATTATATCACACTTCTGCAAAACAAAATAAACAAAGACGCCTCATCGAGACGTCTCCATAAAATACAAACTAACAAACTTGCTAAAACTTTAGATTCCCAGCAAATCCCGCATGCTCTTGCCGTATTCCTTCATTTTCTTATTGTTAACGCTGTATAGCCTGAAAGTGCCTTCCCGCTTTTCATTCAAAAGTCCGATGGCTTTGAGTTTGGAAATGTGATGAGAAGTCAGGTTCTGGGGAAGTTTCAGCTTGCGATAAATCTCAGTCACATTGAGCGTGTCATTGCCAATCACGCAAAGAATCCTCAGGCGGTTGGTGTCAGACACTGTCTTGAGGAATTTTTTCGTTACGACAAACTTGTCGTTTTCCGCAGTTCCTTTTTCTGCTTGTTTGTTTTGTGTGCTCATATTTTATGAGTGCCGAATTTCCAGCGATCGAAGGCGAGAAATCGGACTAAGGCGTTTTTATTAATTAGACATCCACTATCAATACGTATTTGCGGTATTATTCTTTCATATTTTATTCAGACCATTGCCACATATCGACAAAAAGGTCTTTCCATGAAAAGATTGTATGCTAAACTTACAATATGTCAACCATAGCCATAAACAAGCGAGCAACTTACGATTACGAACTCCTCGACCGTTTCGAGGCCGGCTTGGTGTTGAGTGGAGCGGAGGTTAAGTCCATAAAAACAGGGCATATAAGCCTAAAAGGCAGCTTCGTAACCCTTCATGAAGGCGAGCTATACCTCACGAATGCCAACATCCCCCCCTACCCCTTCGCTCAGGATAAAATTTCCTACGATCCAACCAGGAGCCGCAAGCTTTTAGTGAAACGCTCAGAAATACGATCATTATTGGGAAAAATACATGCCCAAGGCTTGACATTGGTGCCACTTCGTGTGTATACTAAGAAACGACTTATCAAGTTGGAATTTGCCTTAGCTCGGGGAAAAAAGGCTTTTGACAAGAGATCAGACATTGCCAAAAAGGAAGCCAATCGAGCCATTGAGCGTACTATGAAAAACAGGTAGACATTCCCTCTCCGCGTATTTGGAAAAATAATCGGTACGGGGTTGTTTAGTTTCGACAGATTGCACTTTTCAAAATATGCAAGCCGATGACCGCTACTGGATCGTTAAAAACGTGGCGAAGATATAAGTGCAAACTTCATATCAAAAGCCAAAGCAGCTTTTACACAAAGCTTCGCTTTCGCTCCTGCTCTCGCTTAATATCGCTTGAGCCATCGAACTGCTGATTTCTCATAAGCAGATCTCGGTGCCAACCATGAGGATAGCGCATTGCGGTTTTCCGCACGCTAGGCGCGAAAATCTTGCGGAAGCGATTTATGCAGATCTCGCTTGGCTCTTACTGCATATGTCGTATTTTGAACCAAGCTAAGCTTGTAGAGGATTTTGGATTGTCAGTTTTGGACGCGGGTGCAATTCCCGCCAGCTCCACCCTTTGGAAATTTTAATCGAATTTTAAATGAGAAAAAGATTTCGTTTCAAACCCAAGCAACAGACGGGACCAGCGCAGCTTCGCATCAATGAAGCAATCCGTGTGCCCCGTGTTTTTGTGATTGATGATGCAGGACAGCAGCTGGGAGATATGGATACGCGTGAGGCTTATGCAATGGCTCAGGACAGAGGTCTTGATCTGGTAGAGGTCTCCCCTAAAGCCCAACCGCCTGTCTGTCGCATCATGGACTATGGCAAGCATCTTTATCAGCAATCAAAGCAGATGAGAATCGCCAAGGCCAAGCAGAAGAAGGTGGAAGTCAAAGGCGTCAGATTGGGCCTCAGGACAGACACCCATGATCTCAACTTCAAGAAAGCGCAAGCAGAGAAATTTCTAAGACAAGGTGACAAGGTGAAGATAGACATCGTGCTGCGGGGACGCGAAAAAGCCCATCAGGATCTGGCCCGCAAGAATTTGGAAGATTTCATCAAGGCCATCGAAGTTCCCTACAAGATCGAAGATGCCATCAAGCGTTTCCCGGGAGGATTCAATGTCATCATCGCTCCCATGGCTGAAAGCCAGCAATAACCTAGGTTTACCAATATTTATATAATCATAATCCAATAAAGCAATATCATGCCGAAGATCAAGACCAAGAAATCTGTCATCAAGAAGGTGAAGATAACAAAAAACAAGAAAGTGCTCCGTCGCTCAACAGGCCAAAACCATTACAACTCCAAGGAAAGCGGAGCTGAGGGACGCGCAAAGAAGAAGGACCAGCGCCTCTTCAAGGGAGATGAGAAGAATCTGGTAGCAGCACTACCATACGCGATCAATAAATAAGTTAATAGTTAATAAGAGTTAAGCAGTAGACAGTTTGGACATTCCCCTTTCCCAGTCCGA
>DASVYU010000018.1:0-1988 GCA_036391995.1 Patescibacteria group bacterium | reverse complement strand
TTTTCTTGCCTTTTTACCTAAAGTTCTTTAGTCTTAAAACATGAATAACAACGTCGAGGAAATCAAATCGCGGCTCAACATCGTGGATGTGGTGGGTGAGTACGTGCGGCTGACTAAAGCGGGCTCCCATTGGAAGGGACTCTGTCCTTTTCATCATGAAAAAAGCCCTTCGTTCATGGTAAATGAGGAAAAACAAATCTTCCATTGCTTCGGCTGTGCTAAAGGCGGGGATGTTTTTACTTTTGTGCAGGAAATTGAAAGCATGGAATTCCGCGAAGTCTTGAAAATGCTGGCGGAAAAGGCTGGCGTGCAGCTCGAGCAATACCAATCTAAAGAATCTGGCAGCAAGAAAAGAGTGTTGGAAGCTTTGGAGCTGGCAACCAAATTCTACGAAACCCAGTTGTGGAAAGGAATGGGCAAGGAGAAAATATTGGGATATTTGAACGGAAGAGGAATTAATGATGATAGCATCAGACAATTCCGCTTGGGATATGCTCCAAATGGCTGGGATAACATCAGCAAATTTTTGTTGGAACGAGGTTTCACGATGGAGGAAATTTCCCAGACCGGACTTTTGGTGAAAAAAGAAAATGGCAGTGGTTCCTACGATCGTTTTCGTGACCGCATTATGTTTCCAATCCAAGACATTATGGGCAGTGTGATCGGCTATAGCGCGCGTGTGGTTCCAGGCGCTGATGAAAGCCAGGCTAAATACATAAATACGCCTGAAACGCTTGTCTATCACAAAAGCAAAGCGCTATATGGCATTTCGCATGCCAAGAATGAGATCAAGCAGAAAAACTACGTGCTCCTAGTGGAAGGGAACATGGATGTTATCGCTTCGCATCAGGCTGGGCTTCGCAACACGGTGGCTGTTTCCGGTACTGCTCTCACATCTGACCAGATAACCATACTCAAGCGTTACACAGAAAACATGGCCATGCTTTTCGATATGGACAGTGCTGGCCAACTTGCTGCCCAAAAGAGCGCTGATCTTTGTTTTGAAAATGGCATGCAAGTGAAGATCGTGACGCTTTCCGAGGGCAAGGATGCGGCCGATGTGGTCCAGAAAGACCCTCAGAAATTGGTTGCCGCCGTTGAAAGCTCTGTCAGTGCGATGGATTTCTTTTTCCAAGCGATCCTTAAGAAATATGATAAGACTTCAGCTCAGGGTAAGCAGCAGATTGCCAGAGAGGTTTTGTCGCACGTTTCGCATGCTGCCAGCCCTATCGAGAAAGCGCATTGGGTCAAAAAACTGGCGCATGAATTGGATGTGGAAGAAAAAGTTATCGCCGACGTATTATTGTCAGTTTCTCCTGCTAATCAGCAGCGTTTTGACAGGGGCCAGATACAATTAGCTTCAAAGGATCAGAGTTCATTCCAAAAACGCAGCGATGTCATACGGGACTCCTTAGTTGGCTTGATCATGAGTGATCGCAGTGTTTGGCAGGAAATAGCCGAAAGAGAAATTGACAATGCCTGGGTCCAGGATGATGCTATGATCCGCTTCGTGCTCTCTAAGGGCTCTGAGAATGGATTTTCTTTCGATAATCTGCTTTCTGGTATTGAAAACGAGCAAGCCAGAGAAAGGCTAAGGAGGATATATTTTGCTTCCAAATATACATTCACGCAAGATTCTGTCATGGAACCTACTCCGGAAGAATTGAGAGTTCTTATTGATAGTCATATTAATCAGTATGCCAAAGAGTTGCAAAAACAAAGATTGCATGCTATCATCAAGGAAATAAAGAGTGCAGAACAGGCGGGTAACAAGGAGGCGCTCACAAACCTGATGGGTGAGTTTGCGAAACTTTCCCAGGAACTGAACTAAAACAAGAACTGGCAAAGGCCGGTTTTTGGTGTTTACGCGCAAAAACAAAAGCTGCTTTTATCTCAAGTAATTCAAATTACTTTATATAATTTTGATCGGGCTCTTCGCCCAATCAATGCTCATTTGTTACTATGAAAACAATGAAAAAAAAGCCAGC
>DASVYU010000017.1:0-24397 GCA_036391995.1 Patescibacteria group bacterium | reverse complement strand
AGTAGTCCATGTGACAGTAGCCGAAGTCGTGTTCACATTGCTTATTGTTATGTTGGAGATAGTCGGAGGAGTCGTATCGGTAGAACCGACACCATTGGGAGTGTCATCTATAGTGGAAGAATATGCAGAAGTATTGCCATTAGTGTCAACGGTTGTGACTTTGTAATAATAATGTGTCGGGCTGGCAGGATTGAAATTGGTGTCACTGCCAGTGCCATCGGAATTGCGGATGGAATCCGTGTAGTAATTGAGCCCCCTGCTGTTGACGCTGCCTATCTTCGTGAAATTCGTGCCATCAGTCGAGCGGTAGACATCATATTCCTGGAAGCCGGAACCGACTTGACCGGAAGGCGTCACATCCCAAGTGATGAATTCACGGTAAAGACTAACATTCGTGTTGGATATGTCGTAATATTTTATATTCTGAGGCTGCAAAGGAGTCTGCAATGTGACATTGGAAGTGTTTCCATAGGCATCCTTCAATCCCACATATACAGTAGCCGGATCAACCATGCCGGAAAGCGCCGTGTAATTGTAGGTGTTCGTATAAGTCGACAACTGATTGAGCGTGGTCTTGTTGGATGCGTTGAAAAGGCCGGCCAACCCTCCAGTGTTTGCAGTGCTCAGATAGACATCGAAATTGGTGGAGTCATCGAATGGCTGATTAACAACAATAGCTCCATTGGTTCCTTTGGTGTGATCGATGTATGCGCTAGGAGTCGCAGGGTTTGTCGTGTCCAGAACAAACATTGCGGTTGCTCCAGTTTCCAGAGAAACCTGATTAGCCAACTGATTATCATTTGCAATGACTCGCAACCTCGCGCTTCCCGCATACACGTTTGAAAGATCGCTCTTGATATTCCATGTTCCAGAAATATTGCTTGCCAAAGTTATACTATTGCCAGCGCCTGTTGTGTTAGCAGGCGTTGCCACAAACCAAACCGTTGCACCGGATGAATGCGCCGCACTACGTGTTCCGTTGGCGCCTCTTGTGCAAACACTGAGAGATGAAGTATTTCTACTGGTACAAATCATTTGTTCCTGATCTATTTGCACAGTCTGAGAGCCACTAGGGAGATTACTATAACTGCCACTAAGAGCAACTGTCTGAGTCGTGCTATCCAAAGCTCCGCTCAGCGTTGCTCCAACATCTGCACCATAAGAAATACTGACACTGCTCTGGTCTCCATCGGAAACGGTGTATTTGAATTTCAGTATGCCGTCAGTGTCCTGCATACTTGTCTGTGCAGCAGACACGGAACTGACCACCGGCGAGTCATTGACCACGTAGTTCATCTGGGCTTGTGTAACTGTAGGAGTATTGATGCCATCGCTATCCAGAAGAAGCTTGTATTGCATCCATTGATCATTGGCTCCGTCTCCTACGGCTATGCTTGGAGAAAGAGAACAGGTAACAGTCTGGCCAGCTTTGTTGCAACCAGCAGTGGACGATGTATAGAATGATCCAGGGGTGCCATCCGGACCCATGAAGCCTGTGGGAGTTCCTGGTGTTGTACCGCTCATCGGAGCAGTCTGGACTTGGACTTTAATACGTGTGCCTGTCGGCAACGATGCATCCTCATTCCAAGCAATACTTGTGAAGAAATTGGAAGCATCCGAGGAGTTATACCAGGAGGAAGTAAGGCTAGGCAAAGCCGTTCCTGAATTATAAAGGTTGGTTATTTCGCTCTGTGAAAGAGCTCGATCATATATTGAAACTTCATCCAGATTTCCAATAAAAGCTCCGAAAGCAGTGCCTAACCCAGCCCCTACCCTATACACGCTCATAGAAGTGCTTAGCGGAGTCGTTATTGTTCCAGTTCCGACGGAATTACCATCCACATATAATGTTCCAGTGAGCGTCTGGTTATTGAAACTGACTGCAGCATAATGCCAATTGCCATCATTGAATGTAGCTGTGGAAGTTATGGTGGCCAGAACAGTGCTATTTTGGGCTATTTTTGCTGACACATTTCCACTGGCCAAACCGATCGAAGAACCTCCGCCACCTGAAGTGCTTGAGCCTAAGGTCGCAATAGTGCCGCCGCCGACTGCAGCGTTAGTAGTCTTGAACCAGCCTCCTAGCGTAAACGAATACAAGGGATTGTTATAGAAGGCGCTGTTTGTCACATTGTTGGTACCATCGAAACTCGCAGATTGTCCTACTTTGCCGCTTGCATAAGCTAGTGTGCCGGTGCTTGCAACTGTGCCATTGTATCCGTTGCCGGAAGAATCACTCAATACCGCGCCGTTGGCAATAGTGCCAGTGCTGTCTTCAAAACGCATGAGCATCTTAGGGCTTGCACCTCCATAATACTGGTAGTTAAGGGTTACATCGTTCAAGAGCGCAGTGACATAATACACCGAATTGGAAAAATTAGCGCGATATTGCACATAGCGATTGCCAGGCAAGCCCGTTATGGCTGCGCCACTTGCAATGCCTGTTTGCCAGGCAGTCCAAGTCCCATCCGGAACAGCAGTGCTGCCGCTACGAACGTCCAAAGTCAAGGAGCTATTAGCAGGAACAGAGCTGCCGAATGACAGAGTCCCCGAAATAACTTTCCTTCCAGCGTCAATTACCGAGGATGTGTATGTGCCAGAGGAAAGATATCTATTGTTGATATTATACCTGTAGAAAGTGGTGGCAAACGCAGTATTGTTCCAGCCAGGACTTGCAAAAATATATCCATTTTTATCATAAGCATAAACACCACTATTGACCGGTTCAGGAAAGTTGGCCATGGAAGTCCAGCTATTGCCGGCAATGTTGTATTTCCAAACATCCGCCGTAGAATTGGCTCCCGTGGAATATGATCTGCTGACAAATATATTACCCAAGCCGTCATAAGTAGCGCCGCCGCCAGACGTACCAGTCGCAGGCATATTAGCCATCGTGGTCCAGCTATTACCAGCGATATTGTATTTGTAAAAATTGTCATGAGTGACATTACCACCATCCTGCCCATAAGACACGAATATGTTGCCATTGCCATCATAGGCAGCAACACCATTGTAACCGTTGACAGGCATTGGTGCCATAGCGGACCAGGTATTCAAGGCTATGTTATATTTGTAAAAATAATTCGTATTTGCACCTAGTCTGACAAATATATTGCCATTGCCGTCATACACGCCAGAAGGGCCGCCGCTAGTGTACGGCATATTTGCCATCGTGGTCCATGTATTGCTAGCAATGTCGTATTTCCAAAAATCCACCGTCGGATAATTACCAGCATCAAATCCTCTGGACGCGAATATATGGCCATTGCCGTCATAGACGGAAAAACCTTGCCTACCTGCCACTGGCAGATTAGCCAAAGATGTCCAAATATTGGAAGCGATGTTGTATTTCCAGAAAACAGTGGTCTCCGTAGACGGACTGGCAGCAGTCGTCCCTTGGGAGACATATATGTTGCCATTACCATCGGAAACCGCAAAACCCTGGACACTTACCGCCGGCAGATTAGTTTTTAAAGCCCAGACATTGGCAGTTTCCGTTTGTTGCAATCCAATGGAAGCAGCAGCTCCCGTGTTGAAAACCTGAGTATTTGAATTTGTTCCGCCATTGAAATCCGTGTCTGCGGTTTGAAGCACTGTCCCATTTTGCAATCCCAACTGCACATTAGCTGCCGCTGTCAAAGTCGCATCCTTGGCGCCATATTGGTTCCAACCGCTTCTGTTGTCCGTGTATGTCGGCGGAGCTGGATGCGTGGCTGTGTTTGAAGTTACTCCTCCAGTCCAGCTTGCCTGAGTGAAAGTATAGTTGGCTCCTTTGGAATTATTGCCTGGGAAAATTGCTTGGACGATTATTATGGCTACAAGCACTGAGGCCAGTGTAGAAGAAAGACTGGCTGTCAGGATGCGTGTTCTTTTTTGATATCTTTTGAGCTCGCTATAGGAATCAAATTCCAAATTGCAATAATCTCCTGCCGATGGATTTTTGCAACGCTGAATACGCAGATGATTTTCTGCGGCTGATTTGAAGAGAATATGGAAGTGGTCGATGAAAAATGTTTTTGTTTTTGACCAGGCACTAGCAAGGCTGGTTTTCAGTATTTCAAGGCGTTTGCCCATAATTTGCTTTTTCTTTTAATTCTTTGCCATTGTAGCATAAATTCAAATACACAAAAAACACTCCTAGTTGATGGAGTGTTTTTTGCTTCTTCATGCAATAATGCATGCTTTGAAGTCTTGTTTGAAGCTATTATTTGCGATAGCCTGTTCCAGCAGGAATGAGGCGTCCAATGATCACGTTTTCCTTAAGACCTCTGAGGCGATCATCTTTACCAGTTACTGCGGCATTGATGAGCACGCGAGCAGTCTCCTGGAAGGATGCCGATGACAGGAAGGACTCGGTGGATAGAGCAACCTTGGTGATTCCCATAATAAGGGTTTCTCCTTCGGCTTCCTGCTCTTTGTTCTTGCGAGCTTCTTCGTTTGAATCATCGAATTGATCCTTTTCTACAATGTCACCTGGCAGCAGGTCCGTGTCACCAGCATCCAAAACCTTTATGCGAGAGAGCATCTGGCGGATGATGATTTCTACATGTTTGTCATTGATACCTTCACCCTGTGCAGCATAGATTTCCTGGATTTCACCGATTACATAACGCTGCACAGCTTCCTGACCCATGGTCTCGAACAATTTCTTGAGATCTATATGGCCTTCATTGAGCTGAGTTCCTTTGCCAACAAGCTGGCCCCTGGAAACAATGAGTGTGGATTCGATCGGCACTTGGTACTCCTTAAGTTCTCCTTCGGTAGTTTCGATCTTAATAGTCATGGTCTTGCGATTTTCACTTGCGATTTCAGCCACAGTACCATCAACTTCAGAAATGATCGCTTCACCTTTCGGAGGACGGCATTCGAAGATTTCTTCCACGCGAGGAAGACCCTGGGTAATGTCAGTTCCAGCCACACCTCCAGTATGGAACGTACGCATCGTAAGCTGCGTTCCCGGTTCACCGATAGCTTGAGCAGCCACAATTCCCACTGCCTGACCGATGTTCACAAGTTCGCTGCGTCCCAGATCCATTCCGTAGCAAGCGCGGCAGATTCCTCTCTTGCTCTTACATGTCACCACGTTGCGGATCTTAACTTTTTCAATCTTAGCTTTATCAACTGCTTGCGCATCAGCCTTTGTTGCCAGTGTTCCCGCCTTGATGATGACTTTTTTGGTTTCAGGATCCTTCACGTCCTCAGCCATTGTGCGTCCTTCCACACGATTTGCAAAACTCTGTCCGATGCGATCACTGTCTGAGCGATAGATATATCCGCCTTCAGTGTCTCCGCAATCTTCTTCGCGGATAATGATATCTTGAGCAACGTCCACGAGACGACGAGTTAGGTATCCAGCAGTTGCCGTACGGAGAGCTGTGTCAGCCATACCTTTACGAGCACCGTGAGTAGATATGAAGTATTCCAACACATTGAAACCTTCTTTGAAGGAACTCTTCACCGGCAATTCAATAGTTTCACCAGTCGGTCCAGCTACAAGTCCTTTCATACCCATCATCTGCACCACTACGGATTCAGATCCACGAGCTTTAGAGTGCACCATGGTGTACACGGACCCTTCTTTATCCAAAGAGTTGCGCACTGCGTCAGCGATTTCATTCTTGGCACGATTCCAAACTTCGACTGTGCGGTTCTTGCGTTCTTCTTCTGTGAGAAGACCCATGCCATATTGAGCATTGACAGTTGCAACTTCTTCTTCAGCTTTAGCCATAGCCTGAGCTTTTTCATTCGGCACAGTAAGATCATCCATTCCCCAACTGATTCCAGATCTTCCAGCCATACGAAAGCCAAGTTGCTTGATGCGATCAATAAATGCTGCAGCTTCAGATTGACCCTTGAGAGCCAAGATGCGAGCCACCAACTGCTTGATTTCCTTCTGAGTGAATTCTTCATTAATGAAACGCATGTCTTCAGGAACTATGTCGTTGAGCATGATGCGTCCCACTGAAGTGTCCAGAACTGCTCCGTTGATATCCACTTTGACAGCCGCATTAACAGCCACTGCTCCTGTCTGATAAGCTAGGATAGCTTCTTCAATGGAAGAGAAGATTTTGCCTTCACCCTTCACTCCTGGACGGATGTGAGTAATGAAATATATTCCCAAAACAATATCTTTGGAAGGCACCGCAATAGGTTCTCCGGAAGCAGGCTTTAAGAGATTCTTTGCAGAAAGCATGATGTTGCCGCTTTCCTCGCGAGCTTGGTCAGTCAGAGGAACGTGCACAGCCATCTGGTCACCATCGAAGTCAGCATTGAAAGCTGCACAAACCATCGGATGCACCTGGATAGCCTTGCCTTCGATCAACACAGGCTGGAAAGCCTGGATAGACAGACGGTGAAGGGTTGGGGCGCGGTTCAGCAGCACATAGTGATGCTCAATTATTTCATCCAAGATCTCATATGCCTCTTCAGCTTCAGCGTCAACCATACGACCAGCTGTTCTAACATTGTGGGCGTATTCTTTTTCAATCAGTTTGTTGATAATGAACGGCTTGAAGAGTTCCAAAGCCATCTTCTTAGGCAAACCTGCCTGATGAAGCTTGAGCTGCGGACCAACCACGATCACAGAGCGTCCGGAATAGTCCACACGTTTTCCGAGCAAGTTCTGACGGAAACGTCCTTGCTTTCCTTTGAGTGCATCAGCCAATGAGCGCAATGGTCTTCTTTGTCCTGTTGAAGCAGCCACGGAAGATTGTCCTTTGCGAGCGCTGTTATCAAACAAAGCATCCACTGCTTCCTGCAGCATACGCTTCTCATTTCGAGTGATCACTTCAGGAGCACCGAGATCAATGAGTTTCTTGAGACGATTGTTACGATTAATGATGCGGCGATACAGATCATTAAGATCGGATGTCGCAAAGCGTCCTCCATCCAAAGCAACCATAGGGCGCAGATCCGGCGGAATGACTGGGATTGCCGTAGGCAACATCCATTCCAGTTTAAGCTCAGCCTTTCTGAATCCCTGGAAAAGCTTCAAGCGCTTATGGATTTTTTTCTTGTCAGTAATGTCATCATCTTCCAAGTCCTTCTTGAGCTGCTTGATCATTTTTTCAACGCTCATGTTTTCAAGCACGTTGCGAATCGCTTCAGCACCGATACCAGCCGAAAACACTTGTCCGAAACGGGATGAGAGATTGAAATATTCAAGCTCGGAAAGGATCTGCATCGGCTTCAAGTTTTTGAGATCGTCACGAACCGATTTGTATTGATCGCGCAGATCTTCCAACTGGCTTTCTGCTTCCGATTCGGTCTTGCCAGCCTTTATTTCCTTCTGCTTGGATTTATATTCGCTGTCCAACTGGTCCATCATGCGATTGCGCACATCCTCATTGACATCTTTGACGATGTAAGCGGAGAAATAGATGACTTTCTCCAGATCTTGGATGCCTATTCCCAAAGCAGTACCGATTTTGGATGGCACGCCGCGCAGGAACCAGATGTGCGAAACCGGCACAGCCAGCTTGATGTGGCCCATACGTTCACGACGCACGATTGAGCGAGTAACTTCCACGCCGCATTTGTCACAAACGATTCCTTTGTAACGGATTCTCTTGTATTTTCCGCAGTAACATTCCCAGTCTTTGGAAGGTCCGAAGATTTTTTCATCAAACAGACCGTCTTTTTCATAACGCTGAGTACGGTAATTGATGGTTTCAGGTTTTGTAACCTCACCGTGAGACCAGTTCATGATCGCATCCGGACTAGCCAGGCGGAGTCGGACGCTATTGAAATCGCTCACTTTCGTAATATTTTCCATAATATTTTTTGTAAGAGTTATTAGAAAGTAATTTGATTAGATTTGATCAACGTCTTCTTCCGCTGCAGCATAGACATTTTCTTCTTCATCATCTTCCTTGACCTTGGAATCGACCAATTCCACATCCAAGCAAAGTCCCTTGAGCTCATTCACGAGCACATGGAATGAAGCCGGAATGTTAGGACTCTTGATTTTTTCACCCTTAATGATGGACTCATAAGCCTTGGAGCGTCCGAGCACATCGTCTGATTTGATTGTAAGCATTTCCTGCAAAGTATAAGCAGCGCCATAACCTTCAAGCGCCCACACTTCCATTTCTCCAAAGCGCTGTCCTCCGAACTGAGCCTTACCTCCAAGAGGCTGCTGAGTAATGAGAGAGTATGGTCCAATGGAACGCATGTGCAATTTGTCTTCCACCAAGTGGTTCAGTTTCATCACATACATCACACCGACAGTTGTTTCATTATCAAACGGCTCACCCGTCTTTCCATCAATCAAACGAATCTTGCCACTTTCTGGCAGACCTGCTTTCCTAAGCTCTTCTTTGATGTCTTCTTCAGTCATACCATCCAGAGCTGGAGTTGCAGCCTTGTAACCGAGTTGGCGAGCTGCCCAACCAAGATGGGTTTCCAGAATCTGACCGATGTTCATACGCGAAACCACGCCCAACGGATTAAGGATCACGTCGATCGGAGTTCCGTCTGGCAGATATGGCATATCTTCTACAGGAGCGATTCTTGAGATCACACCTTTGTTTCCATGACGTCCAGCCAACTTGTCACCGACAGACACTTTACGCAGCTGTGCGACAGACACCTGAATCTGTTTGATCACACCAGTTGAAAGCTTGTCGCCTTGTTCACGAGAAAGGATCTTGATATCCACCACTTTTCCATGCTCGCCGTGTGGCAGATAAAGCGAGGAATCTTTTACGTCTTTGGATTTCTCACCGAAGATTGCACGAAGCAATCTTTCTTCCGGAGTAAGATCTCCCTCACCCTTAGGAGTGATTTTTCCGACCAGAATGTCTCCAGAAGAAACTTCCGCACCGATGCGGATGATTCCGGTTTCATCCAGATTCTTAAGGCGTTCTTCACCAATGTTCGGAATATCGCGAGTCACGACTTCCGGTCCAAGCTTGGTGTCACGCACATCTATTGAAAAGTCTTCGATATGAATCGAGCTGTACCAGTCTTCACGCAAAAGCCTTTCGGAAAGAATGATGGCATCTTCAAAGTTATAACCATCCCATGGAATGAAGGCTACCAATGGATTCTGTCCAAGAGCGAGCTCGCCATGATCAGTTGCAGCACCGTCAGCCAGAAGATCACCTTTTTTGACCATCTGTCCTTTTTCCACACGAGGAGTCTGACTCATTGAAGTGAAAGCGTTGGATTTTGCAAAGCTCAGCAAGCGATATTCACGATTGTGGAATTCTTTTTTGGATCCAGCTGGAGCTTTTTCCCTGACCACCACATGACTAGCATCAACTTCAACCACTTCTCCTTCGTTCATAGCCAAGACAACCTGTCCGGAATCTCCAGCAGCTTTGTCTTCAATACCAGTTCCAACAAATGGAGCTTGCGGCACGATACATGGAACAGCCTGGCGTTGCATGTTCGAACCCATGAGGGCGCGATTAGCATCATCATGTTCCAAGAAAGGAATAAGCGAAGTGGCCACTGAGATACACTGCTTGGCGCTGACATCCATATAATCGATCTTTTCAGATTCGATCATTTCAGGATGTCCCTTAACACGAGCTTCTACCGTATCTTCAATGATATTTCTTTCGCCATCAGTTTCGACACGGGCATGCGTAATCACATGACGGTCTTCCACTGTCGCATTCATATATTCAATCTCATCAGAGATATATGGCTTGATCTTTATGGTCTTGTCAGTCTTAGCGAGCTGCTTGGCCATTTCTTCTGTGATTTTTTCTCCGGATTTTCCTGTGCCTGCAACATCCTCAGCCAGCACACGTCCTACCAAGCGTTCATCTTTGGCATCCATTTCGCGCAAGACTTTGATATACGGAGTTTCCAAGAAGCCGAAATCATTGACACGAGCATACGATGCCATGTGTCCCACCAGACCGATGTTCGGACCTTCAGGAGTCTCGATCGGACAAATTCTTCCATAGTGGGAATGATGCACGTCGCGCACTTCGAATCCGGCGCGTTCGCGTGTCAGACCTCCTGGTCCCATCGCGGACAGACGACGCTTATGTTCGAGTTCAGCCAAAGGATTCACCTGATCCATAAACTGTGAAAGCTGGGAGGAGGAGAAGAATTCCTTGATCGCAGCAGCCACCGGACGTGAGTTGATGAGTTGTCCGGGCACCACAGTTTCAATGTCACAAGTACTCATGCGGTCCTTGATGTTTCTTGCCATGCGAGCCATACCGATGCGCAGCTTGTTCTGCACGAGTTCGCCCACACCTCTCACGCGACGATTTCCAAGATGGTCGATGTCATCAGCCATGGCTTGTGGATCATTGTTGAGACGGATGATTTCCTTGATAATCAAAACCAAATCATCCAAAAGCAGGATGCGGTTTTCTTCAGTGTCAGCGCGATCGATTTGCAAGCGTTGGTTCAAACGGTAGCGTCCCACGCTGCCGAAGTCATATTTCTCGAAATTGAAGAACATCGAATTAATGAGCTGCTTGGCATTGTCTTCAGTTGCCAAATCTCCCGGACGTATACGCTTGTATATTTCCTTGTAGCCTTCACCTTGATTCTTGGTGATGTCTTTTGCCAAAGTCTCTGCAATATATTTCACATCGCCATTGTCGCTGTCAGCGAAAAGCTTGAGAATTTCTTCGTCGCTTTGGATGCCAAAAGCACGCAAGAGAGATGTGACTGGAATCTTGCGTTTTCTGTCGATGCGCACATTCAGCACTCCTGTAAGGTCAGTGTCGATTTCCAACCATGCTCCACGATTAGGAATAAGCTTGGCTCCGAAAAGTTTCTTGCCTTTCTGATAGTCCATCGTGAAGAACACACCAGAAGAACGGATGAGCTGGGAAACGACCACGCGCTCCACACCGTTTATGATGAATGTTCCGCGATCGGTCATGACTGGGAAATCTCCGAGATAGATCTCCTGTTCCTTCACTTCTCCGGTTTTCTTGATCACCAAACGCGCCTTTGCTCGAAGAGGCGCTTCATAGGAGATGTTCTTATTCTTGGCTGTCTGCTCGTCAGTCTTGGGTTCGTCCAAGTAATAGTCCGCAAGGGAAAGTTCCAAATCTTTGCCGGTGAAATCATTGATAGGATTGATTTCATCAAACAGTTCACGAAGACCTTTTTCCAAAAACCACTGATAGGCATCGATCTGAGCCTCGATGAGGTTCGGCAGCGAAACCATGAGCTGCTTTTTGAAAAACTTTCTTCTGCTTAGCGATGAAGATGAGCCGAAAGACTCTTTCACCTTGAGGGCTTTTTTTTCTTTGAGCATAAAAACCACTCCCAGCGGTTCTTTCCTTAGTCTCGAGAAGAGTCTTGGAGATGGAAAGCTCCGTAGTGAGTTATAAATTAGTGCTTGTTTATTTATTCAATTGTTTGTCCGATTCCCATTCTCTGTTTTGAGAATTTGGCTCAATCAAGGCTTTTTTCCTTGATTGATAATAAAGTTTTTTGCACTGTTTTCACCCAAAAACAATGCATAAAAAGTAGAAGTCCATTCCTAAGTCGTGATGTATACGAAAATTAGCACGGATCAGGAAAAGTGTCAAGTTTACCCCGTCAAATCCCGCTTTAGGCAGGCCATTTGACAGGGAGCAAGCCCTTATTGACGCTTTTGGCTATTTCCGTTAATCTAAACTGAAACACAAAAACCAAGTTCTTCAACATATCCCAGAAAAAAGGAGGGCGTCATTATGGCAAAAAGAGAAGATTGGTCAAAGTACATTAATGATGAATTATTGGATCAGTTCAAAGCAAGAGACATAGACCTCATGGATGCACGAGCCAGAACGTGGCTTGGCGATGCTTCACTGGCAAGACCATACCTCACTTTCGTCCTTGTCGGCGAAACGAGAACATTGGCTCTCCTGTGGCAATCCAAAGATTCCAAAATCAAAGCTTATTTTCCGATTACCGAACCTGCGATAGAGCTCTTCGAATATGTAAACCCTGACGAGCTCAATGTCATTTTCATCGGCACCTTGCAGCAGCTTTCGGAATCCGAAATGGCGAAGGATTTCCACAGTCTTCCCAAGGGGGCACGCGAAGATACATTGGCCCTTTTGGCGTTTAATCATCCGATGTACTTGCGTGATGAATCTTTGCACCTCAAAGCATTCCCTTGTACCGTGATCATGCGTGTAATTGGCGGCGAATTGTTCATCCCGGAAACGTACATCGATTCAACCTGGAAACCCTGGGAATGGGAGTCAAATAAAACAGGTAGATTTATAACAAGAATCCACGCGCTTCCCATCCAATCAGATGATCCCTGCTATCAAGATTGATTCAGCAAGAGCCTGCCCCGGCAACCGGAGCAGGCTTTTTCAATTCCAAAAAACAAACTGTGACAACATTCTCATATTCTCAAGAATGTGAGAATGTTTTTTGATATTTTCAGACACTATGTTTCTTGCCAGCTTCCCATGCCTTGACCACTGTCTTCACGATGCGGGCACTGGTAACGCCTGAGACTTTGGAAATCTTGGCGCTGAGTTTTTCGATTTCTTCTTTTGATATCCTATTCTTCTTGAGCAGTTTGTCGATGTTTGGCAAAAGATGTTCGCTCAAAGAATGTTCTCCGAACCAAGCAAAGGAATCGATGATCTTGCGGCCGTCTTTTAAAACAAGCTTGATATCGTTACCATCCAGTTCTATTGTCAGATTCATATGTTTATCTATTAACTTTATTCCACTCTATATTCCACGGGTCAGTCTTTCTGCCTGGTGCGATGTCATCATGCCCTAGCACGTATTTTATCGTCGTATATTTTTTCTTGAGCGATGCAATCAAGGAATTGAGTGCGCTGTACTCAGCGTCCGTGAATTTAGAATCCTTGTCATTCACCACTTCAATGCCAATGGAAACGCCATTCACATCTGTCGTGCCGTCAGGCAATCGGCTTGCACCTGCGTGCCAAGCGATGTTGTTGTCTGCCACTAAACGATATGCTGTGCCGCTTCTGTCGATTGCATAATGCGGAGCGACTCCTGCATCCTTCCATTCTTGCATCACTTTGGAAAAATCGAATGGATCGCCTCCCAAAGCATTATATGTCGTGTGGATGATGATGGCTTTGATGGTGCGCGAAGATGATTTCTGAAATCCCCAGGAAACCAATTTGTCTACCACTCCAGTGGGCTTTGTATTTTGATCATCCGAAGCAGGCTTTTCTTCTGGTTTATTCGCAGTCGCATCTTTTTGCTGGGCCGCGGAGGTACTTTTCGGCTGCTGAATTGGTTGTGGCTCATCTTGAGGTTCTTGGACAGTCTCCATCCCCTGTTGAGCCGATTCATCCACTGGCACTTCCTGAACCCCTACAGGCTCGTTTTTAGGCTCATTTTGAAGCTCCGCGATAGCCGGTTTTTGCTCTTTTTTGGCCAAAACAAGCCTTATTTTGGGAAAAGCAGCAAAAACCCCCACACCCAAAAGGCCGGCAATTGCCACAAAAACAATGATTTTTGCTATTTTTTTCTTCATATGTTCACCCTAACATAAATTTTTACGCATTGACAAATATTATCTTTTGTAGTATATTGGACTTTGGTACATTAAAATAACCCTAAGGAGCGGACATGGAAAGAACAACGGTAAGTTTTTTCGACAGCTATATTGAAATCGGTCCGTTCACTTTCAAAATCATCTTCTATTCCGCAATAGTCTTGGTTGCAATTTTGACCATAACTGTTTTGTGGAATCAACTCAAAAGTCGGGAATCCGACAAATACATCACCGGGGAGGAAGAATGAAAGCAAGAGAAAAAGAAGACTCAGTGGGAGTAAGCCATCTCAAGAACGACCACGGGGATATCGGCGCAGTGCTTGAGAAACTCGTGCCTCTCATGATATTAGCAGCCATTTTCGGTACCACCTTGGTGTTCTACAAGGACAAATTTCCCAAGGCATGGTAACAACCAGCAACAGGCCGGTTTCGCATCAGCGAGACCGGCCGCTTTTTTTATTTAAAAAACTTTCAATCAGTTAGTGCTCGTGTTGTCTGGATTATTATTGTCCTGATAATCATTGAGCTGCCCTACCCATCTTTTGTACATCGGATCAGTCGGTACTGGCAGAGCTATGCTGAACTTGCCCAAAGAATCAGAAGATGCAGCAGGAGTATTGGAACCATCCACTGGCACCCAATCGACGTGCTTGTCCACTTTTTCAGGATCGGTCTTCTTGGCTTTCTCTTCAGATATTTTTTTGCCTGTCTTATTGTTGTAATAGGTGATCACTTGGCGCATCTGCGGACTGCTGCTTACTGTCTGCACAGGCGCCTTGTCATAGGCCACGAAAGTTTCGTTCGGCTGATTCGTCAAAGCTCTTGTCATGAAATCATGCCAGATGGGCGCAGCCACGAACACGCCGTCGGCTCCTTCGCGCATCCTGCGATTGTCATTGTTTCCAGCCCACACTCCCACGGTCAGTGATGGCGTGTAACCCATCGTCCATGCATCGCGAAATTCAGAAGTCGTTCCTGTTTTGGCTGCCACAGTCTTGCCATCCAGAATAAGCGGGCTATGTGCGCCGAAGATAGAAGTACGCGCCTTGTTGTCTGAAAGGATCGAATTGATCTTGCGCGCGATTTGCACATCCAACACTCTTTGCGAAGCCAGATTATCTTGTTGAACGAGATTGCCCTTGCTATCCAAAATCTTTACGGCATATTGAACAGGAGTGCGCATTCCTTCGTTGGCAAAAACAGAATAAGCATTGGCCATATCCAAAAGTTTAACTTCTCCTCCACCCAACACCAATGACAGGCCGTAGCGCTTGCGATCATTGAGAGTCGTGATACCCATGCGATGAGCCAGGTTGATCACATCATCAATGCCAGCCAAGTAAAGCACTTTCACTGCAGGAATGTTGAGTGATTGAGCCAGTGTGGAACGCATAGGTAAAAGACCATGGAATCTGCCGTCATAATTTCTTGGAATATAGTCTCTGCCGCCAGGACCGCCAGGACCGAAATCCGTGCGCGCATCCAAAATCATTGTTTCCGGCTGATAGCCTTCCACAAAAGCTTGTGCGTAGGCGAACGGCTTGAAAGATGAGCCTGGCTGACGCGGGCTAATCGTGACATTCACTTGTCCATCGATTGCTTTGTCATAATAATTGCGGCTGCCGACCATAGCCAAAATGTCTCCGTTCTGGGGATTCATGGCCACAAGTCCAGCATTGCTTGCGCCGTATGCCAAGCCGCGTCGCACTCCATTGCTAACAGCATCTTCCCCTATTTTCTGCATATTGAGATCCAATGTCGTATATATCCTCAGTCCTCCTGTTTCCACCAAATCCTTGCCGTATTTTCTTTCCAATTGATCCAGAACATAGAACACGAAATGTGGAGCCACAATCGGCTGCGAGATCGGTTTCACTTTGGACAAAGTGTCTGTTGCCAAAGCTTGCTGCACATCATCGTGCGGCGCAAGCTGGAGCTGGCCGATGCGATCAAGAATATATTTTTGTCTTGCTTCCAGAGCATCACTATTGGATCCATAGGGAGAATAATAGGAAGGCGCTTTGGGAAGAGCTGCCAAGAAAGCAGCCTCATCCAGAGTGAGATCGCTCGCCTGCTTGCCAAAGAAAGTTTCTGCCGCCGCTTCAACTCCATAGGCATTTGCACCATAAGGCACTTCATTGAGATATTGATCCAAAATTTCGTCTTTTGAATAGTGCCTTTCGATCTTGATTGCAAAAACCGCTTCCAAAACCTTTCTTTTCAGAGTACGGTCACGCGTAAGAAAAGCGTTGCGAGCCAATTGCTGCGTGATGGTTGAACCACCTTGGCGAATGTCATTGCTGGCCAAATTGACCTTGATCGCCCTTGCAATGGAAAGCGGATCAATTCCGATGTGATGATAGAAATTAGCATCCTCGGTCGCGATCGTCGCCACTCTCATAGTGTCGGGAATCTGATCATGAGTCAGGATCTTGCGATTCTCTTCCCCGTGCAGCTCATAAAGCTCATGTTGGCCCGTGCGATCATAAAAGATAGTAGTCTGCGCGATCTTGCGATCGACGAGCTGGCTGGCCGCAGGAGTCGCGCTGTAATATAGCCAAGCAAAACCAGCCAATACCAACATCACCAAAGCCAATGCTGCATCAGCAAAGCCGAAAATTATCTGCTTTAAATAAAAAAATTTCGACCTGGGTTCTTTTTGGGAAACAGGCTGAATTCCATGAGCAGGTTTTAGGGTAAGGCTTTTCATAAAGATATTTCATAGTAATTAATACTACAGCAAATATTCCAATTTCTTCACCCTGAAAAAACCCAATGAAAGCCCTTATTTAAGAGTTTTTGCATGATCCAAAAAACAGGAGTAGAATCGAAGCAAATAGTTCCAAAATTCAATCGCTAGAGGGAGGGTCGCATGGAATCACGGATAAAATCCTGTATGCATTGCGGCGATCACTATGGGCGCTGCCAAATCAAAAACTGCTCTTCTTGCAACGAAGAGTGTGCCAGCCGTAAAATGGATTCTACCGGCGCCTGTGATTTCTGCGGTCCCATAGAGTTGGAAGCCACTCAAAGGGACGTGACTTTCGAACAAGTACTGCTCGAAAAACTGTCCAACAACCCGGGACTCATGTTTTACTTTTGCGAACCATCACAAGTTGAGGAGAATGAGATGAGGCCATGCATTGAACACAATTGCGTGCCCACTGCCAAAGAAAAAGTGATGGTAACACAAAACACGGAAAGTCTAAGATTTTGCGATTCATGGAGAACCGCCAAAGAAAGGCAACGCCCTTTGTTATGCTGAGATTTTCCGCACATCAATAAAACAAAGCCGTTGGCAAACCACCAACGGCTTATTTTTTCTCACGATTTGTTAACTTTCAAAGGCGTGACTGTTTTCCTTATTGGCCAACAGCCGGCGACAGCGGCTTCTTGAGCTTTTGGATATTGTGTATTTATCCAAAAGCGTGCCAGAAAGGAAAACTGTCGCGCAAATGCATTTACTTCACCTTTGAAAACTACGCTCTGCCTCTGTCTTTCATGGCATCAGCCACGCGCCTGACTGCCAACGCATAAGCTCCTAGGCGCATGGTCGTGGAATGTTTCATCTTTTCTTCCCACACGTCATGGAATGCTTTCTGCATGAGCTCTTCCAGTCTTTCCAAAACTTTTTCCTCTTTCCAATAATATCCATAGGCATTCTGCACTTGCTCGAAATAACTGACCGCTACCCCGCCGGCATTGGCCAGAATGTCAGGCACGACCAGAATGTTCTTCTTGGCCAGCACCGCGTCGGCTTCGGGCGTCGTGGGACCATTGGCAACTTCCACAATAAGTTTTGCTTTGATCTTGTCTACATTTTCCGCAGTTATGGAATTTTCCAGCGCGCTCGGCACGAAAATATCCGCGTCCTGCATCATGCATGTCTCATATTCGCAATCTTCTCCGCCTGGATAATCCTTCACGCTGCCAGTCTTTTCTTTGTGCTTTTTGACATCTGCAATGTCGAGGCCCATGTGATTAACAGCCATACCCATCGAATCACTGACTGCGATCACACTATAGCCGTTTCGGGAAAGTATTTCTGCCAAGTGACTGCCGGCATTGCCGAAGCCTTCAATGGCCACGGTCGCATCTTTCTTGAGTCCCATTTTTTGAGCGGCTTCATGCAGAACATAGAATGCACCTTGCGCGGTGGCATAGTCTCTTGCTAATGATCCTCCGACAGACAGAGGTTTTCCTGTGATCACGCCAGGCGCATGATGCCCGGCAAGCTTTTCATATTCATCCAGCATCCACGCCATGATGCGCGGATCAGTGTAGACATCCGGCGCCGGCACATCGATATCAGACCCCACGAATTTGAAGATGGCTTGCATATAGCCGCGAGAGAGTCTCTCCAATTCGCCGACAGAAAGAGCTTTCGGATCGACGATCACACCGCCCTTTCCTCCGCCCAAGGGAATGTTCACCACTGCTGTCTTCCATGTCATCCAAGCGCTCAAAGCTTTGACTTCGCTTTCACTGACATTAGGATGGAAGCGGATGCCGCCTTTGAATGGTCCGCGCGCGTCATTGAACTGCGAGCGATAGCCTTGGAAAACTCTGATTAAGCTGTCATCCATACGAACAGGAATGGAAACACTGAGCACTCTTTGCGGGGCTTGCAGCTGCGCAAAAATATTCTTGTCGACATGGATCAGCTCGTTCACTTCCTTGAGCTGCTTCATGGCATTCTTGAATGGATCATGATTAGCCATATTGTTTTTATTTAAAAATTATTTCCTATCGTTTAGAAATTAGAAATTGAGATTTAGAAATTGCGGCAAAGGCGCTTATACCTCATGGGGGTATCTTACACCTTGCCACTTTTCTTTGTCAAATACCCTCTGGGGGTATAATAATAAGGCCCCGCGTTAGACCTTTTTACTACAACCAGACTTATATGATATTTTTTCCAAACAAAAAAAGCTTCCTAAAATAGAAGCTTTTTTCAAATTACAACGATGAACTTAGCAGCCGAAATCGCCGCAGTCCTCGTCGTCTTCATCCTCTTCGGGCTGAGCGGAAGCAAGAAGTCTTTTGTTATATGAAAGAAGCATATATTTGAAAAATAAATTTGATTAGCTATTTGATCGCAACGACTTCCACATCAAACACCAATGTCGCGTTCGGAGGAATCACACCCGGAATGCCTTGCGGTCCATAGGCCAAGTCCCCAGGTATTGTCAAAGTTCTTTGTTCTCCAACTTTAGCTCCCAAAAGCCCCTGATCCCAGCCTTTGATCACCATACCAAGGCCGACTTTGAATTCGAACGGCTGATTGCCATGCTTGGAGCTGGCGTCAAACACCGTTCCATCAGTCAATTTTCCAGTATAGAGCACTGAAACAGTGTCGCCTGCTTTCACGATGCGATCACCCGTCCCTTCTTTGGTTGTCTTGATTTCAAGTCCCATAGTCTGTTTGTCATTAGATGAATTATCCGACTGCTGCTGGCTCTGTTGCGGCTGAGCAGAAGACTGCTTTTGTTCGACCGGTTGGGTGGAATTTTTTGTTTCCACGGTCGGAGCCACGCTTTTCTCACGGCTATAGATTATGCCTAAAACCACCAATACGATGATGATAAGCACGACAAGCACTCTTTTTTTCATATTCAAGAGGATTAATTATTACGCATTACATTATAGCACATGCACACCCCAAGCCAAGGCTGGACAAAAAAACTTATTGGTGTACAATAGGTAAAGTTGAAAAATGAATAAAGCGGGTGTCGTATAGTGGCTATTATATCAGCCTTCCAAGCTGAGGAGGGGGGTTCGATTCCCCCTACCCGCTCCAACAAACAAAGAAACCTTCCATCTGGGAGGTTTCTTTGTTTATGTTTGATTGAGAAGGGGAATCGAAGGGCGAACAAAAAAGTGAACTGCTTCACTTTTTTGAAGCCCAGGCGAGGAAGGAAAAATTTCTTATGCATCGCAGGTGCGAGAAATTTCGACTGACGAGGATTCCCCCTACCCGCTCATAAAAAATCCCTTTTTACGGGGATTTTTTGTTATTTTCAGAAAGACAGCTTTTTGAGGCGCGTACTATGAATTGTGCACAAAACTGAATAAAAACTAAACCATAACTTTTTTCAAAATGCAAACAAAACGCAAAATAGCGGTTTTTGCCTTATTGCTTGGGTTAACAATCCCAAGCATTGCTCCATTAGCAAGGGCAGCAACCGCAAATATGCCTGCAGTCTGGGCAGTGAGCATCGCTTTGCCTGCAACAATCAATGCCGGCTCCACAGCCAAAGCTCAAGTCACTCTCATGGATCCTAATGGCGCAGCCATCACTTCTCCAGTGACTCTTTCTTGGTCTTCTTCCAATGCCAGCGTGGCCACAGTCGACCAAAACGGTCTCGTGACAGCTGTTGCACCAGGAACAGCAACCATAACCGCCAAAGCACCGAGTGGATCTACTGGATCCATCGCAATCCAAGTGCTTGCAGCTCCGACCCAGTCAGCGACAAGCTCGACATCGGCTTCCAACAAAAAGACTTCCAGGAATCACACATCTGAAACAAAACACACAAATAACAAGGATTCAAAGAAGCACTAAAAAAATCCCAGGTTATCCCTGGGATTTTTTAATTCCAAGAAAAACTATTTGACCATGTTATATCTTCCACTAATCACGTGCCAGCAGAGAATGTTCATGACGGCATTGATATAATCCGGGCGCTTGGTGCCATAGTCTGCGATATAGGCATGCTCAAAAGCGTCAATGACAAGAAGAGGCACACAGCCGACCAGGTGACCACCATCATGTTCCCCGATCCAAGTGTTAAAAAGCCTACCCGTTTCCTGATCGAAATATAGCACCGCCCAGCCGATGCCACGCATGGCAAGGGTTGCTCGGAAATCCTTTTCCCAATTTTCCACACTGCCGAATTCCTCTTCGATTTTCTTTTTGAGTTCCATGTCATCTTCCAGCTTGGAACCACCTTTCATGAGATTGCCGAAATACAGCTCATGCATCCTCATGCCGTCAAATTCCCAACCGAATCTCCTTTTCAGTTCGGCATATTCCGGCGTGCCAGCTTCCACTTTTTTGAGCTCTTCCAGAACTGCGTTGGTATTTTTCACATAGCCTTCATACAATCCAAAATGCGCTTGCAAAAGGTTTTCACTCAACCCTTCAATGCCCAGCAAATGATCGAATTTTTGCGCTTCGTACATATGTTTGTTGAAAAAAATTATTACTTAAATTATTTCGAGTTCAGCTCGCAGAAAAATTTGTATTCTTCAATATTTCAGAAACTATTTTAATATTACAAAGACTAGTCTTATTTATTCTTCCAGTATTCCTTTAAAACAAACCTCCAGGGATACAGCGCGCAATGCTCGGCATAGGCAATTCCTACTCTGGTAGTAGAAATTATACCACGAGGATCGATTTTCTTACCCCTCTCTATCCAAAGCTTCCCTCCGCTCGTTATGTCAAAGTCATGGAATTCCTTGCCTATTTTCATCTCCCGACAGACTTTTCCTGGACCATTCGTTTTTGCATAGTCCACGCCTTCTATTTTGATAGCCCTGATCATAACCGCCGCCGGAAAATCCTTCTTTTCCGTGACCACATTCATGATGTAGTACATCCCATAAATAAGATAGACATATGCGTGTCCAGCTTCTCCATACAAAACCTCGCTGCGCGGCGTCCTGCCTTTTGAAGCATGGCATGCCAAGTCATCTTCTCCTATGTATGCTTCCACATCAGTGATCACGGCGCGAATCTCCTTTACCCCGTCAAATTGCTCGCCTATGCGAGCACCACGACTTGTCGTGGATTTGACTGGGGTTATCCTGCGCACCAAATAACAGCCAAGCAGATCCTTGGCAACTTCCAGCGTCGGCCGCGAATAGAATGATTTTTTCAAAATCATATTAAAACAATTTTAAATTTTAAGTTTTAAATTTGAAATGAATTTAAAATGATCAAATGCTAAATATTTTTAAAATTTAGACATTTAGGATTTGATTTAAAATTTCAAATTTAGCCTTTAAAATTCTTGTTTCTTATAGCTTCTTCATATACCTTCAGCATTTTTTCAGCGCAGACTGATGAAGTGTAGTATTGGCGCGAGACACGCTTGGCGTTTTCGGAAAAAGTCTGGCGCAAACTTTTGTCATTAGCTAGGCGCAAGACCGCATGCGCAAAAGAATCGGCATTATCTTTTACAAGCAGCCCCGTAAAATGATTCATGACAACATTCTTTGCGCCTGTCGCCACCACGCTTACAACTGGCAAACCGGAATAGATGGCTTCTGTCAGGATCATGCCTTGCGTTTCAGATTTGGAAGCATGCACGAAAATGTCAGCTGCTGCATAATAGTCTTTGATCGCATCTGAACCGATGACGCCTGCAAAAAAAACTTGCCCATCCAATCCGCTTTGTGCAACCGTCTTCTCTAGACCGCCTCTCTCGTCACCTTCTCCCACTACCAAGAATTTGATGTTTTTGTTTTTGCGCAGAAGCGGCACTAGTGATGCAAACAGAAAATGCACGTTCTTTTCAGCAGTAAGCCGCGAAACCAAAAGCAGCAAAACTTCGTCATCAGCCACACCATATTTTTTTCTCACGATCTCGCGGTCCGGATTCTGATATAACTCCTCTTCCACGCCTGTCGGAATGGAAATGATGTTGGAATTCTTAACCCCCCACTCGTGAATGATGCCGGTCACAGACGGCGTTGGCACAACAACTTGATCAGCGCTATTGGCATAACTGACTGCGTTGCTTATGGCCCAATCAGCTGCAATCTTCTTGGGAATGAAGGGCGCGAAATGCGCATAGTGATCATAAAGCGTGTGCCAAGTGAAAACCAAAGGCACCCTTTTTTTCTTTGCCCAGTGCTTGGCTGACCAGCCCAAAAGATTCGGATGCTGCGAATGGATCACGTCTATATGTAGTTCATCAAGTTTTTTCCAGATAGCTTGGGAATACGGAATGGCCAAAGGAAAACTGATCTTGTATTTTAGATCAACGGAAGGAAAACGAAACACGTCGGGATTATTGTCCACAAAACCTTTGGTTTTTGGCGCAAAAATATACACCTTGTGCCCCATCTTTTCAAACTGCTTGCGAAAACTTTCCACAGAAGTCGAAACTCCATATGGATTGGGCAAATAGTTGTTGGTGAAAATCGCGATATTCATTAATTTTCGTTCAGAAAATTAAGAATGTCCTCAAAGACATGCTCGTTTTTGATATCCGAAATGAAAGTGTGATAGGCTTTTTCAATAGGTTTTTTCTTTTTGACTTTGGAACCAACCTGAGCATGTATTTTGTCCATACTGTTTTTTGCCACAATATGGTCATGCGTGGATTGCATCACAAAACAAGGCTGGGTGATGAGCGAAAGATCCTGTCTTGCATGCTTGATTAGATCGAAAGTTTCTAGTGCGCTTTTGACGGGATATGTCTGATAGGAAATGAGTCTGGTGATGGTCGTGGAAAGTCCGAATGTCGGCGGGTAGAACTTCTTTCTATATTTTTTCTTGAGTCCCATCAGAAGCTTGGCGACAAAAACAGCGATGCTTTCAAAACGAATTGCATAAGGGGTGGCCATCAAAACAAGTCCCGCCACTTCCGGATTTTCTTTGGCAAACATCATAGCCACGTTCGAACCAAGGGATGTGCCTCCAATAAAAACTTTGTCGCATGTTTCCCGCAGCTTCGCATAACCTTCTTCCACGTCTTGAATCCAAGTGCTCCACTTCACGTTCTCCAGATCCTTGGGCACCGTACCATGTCCAGAAAGTTGCAACCCATAGACTGTATAACCATTTTCGTTCAGATATTTTCCTAAACGTCGGACTTCATAGGGGGTCGATGTCCAGCCATGCACAAGCAGCACCCCTTTGCCATTGGTGCCTTCGAAAAAGAAAGGCTGGTTGACCAAGTGCCGCTCTTCGCTATAGAGCAGATCGGGGTCCGCAAAAAGGACGCCTTTTGCCGTCCCCGCTGCCTTGCCTGCTATTTTTATAAGCCTTTTTACCATATTTTTAGCCTTTTTATGGCCAGATCTCTAGTACGTAGAGTAGCCCTTTTTCTTTGTTTTTGCAAGAAAAAATCCGCTCAAAGGCGGATCAGTAGATTCTGCAGAACAGCTATTTGCCGACGCCGTTCTCTTCCAGAAGCTTCTTGGCTTGGCGATTCTTATATAGGCTGATGATAGCAAAAGAAGCCAGGGCTGCGGCGAACGCTATCCAGCCAACCCAGCTGATATATTGCTTTATGCTTCTCCAAAGATAGCCATAGAAATAGCCCATCGCCACTAGAAAGCCGCTCCACACAATGCCGCCCAGAAAGGAATAAGTCACGAATTTTTTGAGATCCATCTTAACAATGCCAGCTGCCGTGAATGTCGCCCAGCAAAGACCCGTGGTGGATTTGACCGCGAAGATCGTCTTGCCTCCATGCTTTTCGAAATATTTTTCCATTCTTGCAACCAAACTCTCCGTGAGTCCCAGATATCTCCCGAAACCTTTCACGAAATGCATGCCCCATCTGAAGCCCATGCCATAGAAAAGAAGATCGCCGATCATGTCGCCTGCGATCGAAAGCAGCAGCACGATCCACACATTGAAAGCGCCCAGTGATGCCAGCATCGCTGAAATGATCGTCGCTACAGGCCCCTCGATGATCATGAGCGGTAGCATGATCCAGTAACCATATAGATGCAAGAATTGGAAGATATGTTGTCCTGTCTGTTCCATAATAATATTCTATTCTAAAAACAAAAATACCGCCATACAGGCGGCTTTGTTTCATTCATTGGTATGGCTTTTCAACGAGGCTCGAACATTTTTCGAGCAACAATTCTGAAAAAGCTGTGCCTCGCGCGCTTGCCGCCCGCAAATCTTTTCAGGGAAAAGAATTTGCGTTTCAAAACCAAGAAAAATTCCCCTTTCATTTT
>DASVYU010000016.1:0-5561 GCA_036391995.1 Patescibacteria group bacterium | reverse complement strand
ACAAACCCGAAACTAAAAATTCTTTGATGTTCCTCCCAAGAATCCCTGTACGAACTGGATCACAACAACGCCGATAAGCGCTACGATGATGCCGACGATCGAGAAAATCATGGTTTTCTTTCCGCGAGCGATCTGATCCTCATCACCTGCAGCAGTCAGATAGATGATGCCTGAGATCACGAAACCGATCACGCCCAGGATTCCTACGATGATAAGAAGCCAGTTCATGCCGTTGGTGATGATTCCAGTCACGCTGCCAGCCGGAAGACCAGTGCCTTGCGGTGTTTGGAATTGAGCCAAAGCTGCCATCGGAGCTGCCAATAGAGATGAAGCCACTCCGAATGAAATTTTTTTCAATTTATTCATATTGCACCTCCTTTTCTGTTTTTAGTTTTTATTTTTTATTTTAACTATTCCTAATTCTTGGAAAAGAATTGTCCGACGAATCGGAGCAGAATCATCGTGCCCATCGCAATCGCGATTCCAATGACAGTGTATTGCATTGAAAGCTTCGCGCTTTTCATTTCTTCTTCATTGCCGAATGCCAGAAAATATCTCACTGCCGAAACTACTAACATGATTATAGCAAAAACGCCTATCACTGACAACAGAAAATACAGCACGTTCATACCGACAGCGGAAACCGGAGTAGCGCTTGAAATGACTCCGGCTTGAGCAACTTCAATCAGATGCATAATTTTCAGTCCTTATCTTCTTAGATCAACAACATTTCTCGCGACAGATTGATCGCCATCATTTTTAGCAGCATCATCTTCGTTGAAATATTTCTGCGGAGCAATATGGAAAGCATTAAAAGACGGTGCCGCGCTTTGAGGCGCTACTGACTCGGGTTTTGGTGTGGATTTTTCAGCCGTCATTTCAGAAGCGAATTTCTGCGGCGATGAGAAGTTCAGCCGATCTTCAATCTTAGGCGTCGCCAGAGGTTGGACCTCTGACTGGTATGTGCTATTTCGAGGTCCAACCTCGGCTTGGAACTGCGCCTGCTCTTCTGCGATTTTTTGTTTGTCTACCTTGATGGTAGGCATACTGGCAAGATCAGGAGAAAAAGATTTTTTCACCGTGGCACTTTGTGCGTTGGAAGAATAGCGCTCGAAAACATCCTCTTCAGGCTCATTATTCTTTTTGCCGAACGCTTGGAAGAACTTCGGGCGCTGCGACGCTTCCCTTTCACCGGCCAACTTCTCTTCCAGATGGTCACGGAATTGGAATTGCGATGGGGAGTTCAACTCCCTTTCTGATTTGGGAGTTGAACTCCCAAGCTCTTCTTTTTTCGAGAAGGCTAAATCTTCTTCCGAAGGCTTAGCCTTCGGAATTTCTTCCTCTTCAATAACTCTCATTTGCGGCATTGCAATCTTAGGAAGACCTATCCCTCCTTCACCTTCTCTACCTCCTTCGAAACCGAAAACGATTTTTTGTTCAACCGGATCAATGGCCAATGGAGTTTCTTCGTCCAAGGATTTGAACATGTCAGAAAGCTTCTGTCTTTCAGCAGGCGTAAGCTTTTTGCCATTCTCGCTGCGGAACAGATAGTTCCCGCGCTCGACTGAGTTGTGCTTGCCCGCGCCCAGAACAGCATGGTAGTCACTGATCCAATTCTTGATAGAAGGTCTGGCCAATGCTTGAAAGAATGGAAGCTTCAACATGTTAATCGAAACTTGCTGTTCTCCAAGATTTGGATATTTCTCAAGCGCAGGAGTCAACGCCAGCATTTCAGTTTTGGATTGCACTTCTTGTATTTGCTTCTGCTTTTCTTTTTCTTCTTCCAAAATCCAAGGTTCAATTTCCAAAAGACGTTTATGCGCAATATCTTCCGCAACCAAAGGAGTTGCTTTTGAAAAATTCCATTCCTCAACTACCTTAGAAATATTGACAAAAAATGAACCTAGTGGAACAAATATTTTTATTGCTATTTCATAGGCAATTCCTTTTGCAATGTTTTCATTTGTGTTAAATTCCCTAGCTATGAAAAGAGGAAACTGAGACAACTGAATTTCACCAAGAAAAATCTGCGCAATACGTGGTGCCAGTCTATCCATATTATCCTCATTTATTCCATACATAAAACATGCTCTCTCGAGTGCAAGACGCGGCTCATTAGATGCAAACATATTTCTGACACTTTCAGGTAAGCTGTCGAATTTTTCTAAAAAATCCATTGTTTTGATGTGTTAACGAATACTTTGCAAATATGGATCCTTTCTTATGAGAGTTTTTAGCTGTATCAGATTTTGTCTTTCAGCCGGAGATGCTCCTGGTGGCAACACTAGTGTAGAAAGTCCTCTTATTAATGCCCTTCTTGCGTCAGGAGCTTTTATGCTTTTTACAACCTCAACCAACTTTGAATTATCCAGACTAGCTCCCATGTATTGCAAATTTGCAGTTACAGTTGGAGCAGAAAGACCTGCTGAATTATCCTTATTTAACTTCTTAAACAATGCTTTGAGTTTGCCAGGATCAGTAATTGAAGAATGTATGGCTCCCGTTGAAGCAAGATGGGCAAGTTGCACATTTCTGTGTTCCGCATTTGTGGCTACGTCCGTTTTTCCTGCTGCAGCATATGCATTGGCAATTCTAGTAGTAACTCCCAATGCGCCAGTTGCTGAATTTCCATGAAGTATTTCCGCGTTTGCTGGATTTTTTGAAACCAATGCCTCAACGGCTTTTTGATCAAGTTTTCCTTCAGCAACAACTTGACTCATGAACTTATCATTTTTAAGCGTGTCACTACCAAGCTTTTTTGCATCAAATTTATCACTATTAATAAATTTGCGCATTTCTTCTTCGCGCTTTGTTAAACCATTCGCTGGATTTACAATTGCATCATCAAAATGAGCAAATGCCAGATCCGGCCTTGTTTCTTTTGTTTTGCCAAGAATACGTTTTGCAATAGCTCCTTCAGTGCCATATTTTCGCAACACCTCTGCCAATTGCACATCTGTTATGTCACCATTCTTGGCCAATTGCTCAGAAGCGGCTAATCTTTCATAAGCGCTTCCTTTTTCCACAATGCGATTAAGCTGATCTTTGGTCATGTCTTCAACATTAAGATCCTTGGCAGCCTCACCAATCTTTTTAAGCGTATTATTATCCATTGCATTACGTACGCCAAGTTTTTCTGCCACCCAAGCATTGGTTCCTTCGGTCTGATCCGAGCCGAAATGCCTATTTTTAAAGAATGGCAATTTGACACCACGCTTTCCATAATAATCCTTGGCCTGCTTAACACCGCCTGGTATGCCTGTAGCATGCCATGCCATCTTTGTTCCACGCCATGGAATACTTCCCGCCCATTTTGCGAATTTTTGTCCTTGTCCAACAACAAAACCGGCTCCCTCGATTCCCATGCTCTTTGAAATTCCCATACCCATCCAAAGAATCATGATCGGAATCGTGTAGAAAGCGGCTGCAGCAATCCAATTGGCATTTACGGCGCCACCGTTTCCAGGAACATTTTGAGTCGCTGCAGCAGCGAAATTGTTGAAGCTCTGATCTCCCATGGCTTCCATCATTTTCAAAGCCACAGCCATGATGAAAACCATGATTGGCCCAAAGAAAGAATACTTGAAAAGATTGTTCCACCATTTCTTGCCATATGATTTCGTGTCAGGAAATATATATGATACGAATCCGATCGGAGAAAACATGACTATCATAGCCAAAGCCACAAGACGAATGACAAACATGGCCGCAAGAACCAGAAGGGTAACAGCCAAAATAAAAGTGAAGACCGCCGCCGCAATCAGATATGTCCACGGCGCAGTTGCGTATCCATCTGGAATAAGCAATGTGCTTATTTTAGTATTGTTGCTCAATGAAGCTAAAATACCCGAGCCAGTTTGGATGCCAGCACCGGAAAAAAGATGACCCAAAAAATAGTACATCATCACATTGGACACATCGATAAAGAAGCGCGCGATCGGAAAACTGAAGTTGACCAGCAAAGCATTGATGAGCACACTCAGCCAGACTTTCTTCAGATTCCAACTGTCTATTTGGAAAACCGTGCAGAAAGCTGCAAAAAGAAGAACCAAAATGAACACCATATTGAGAGTGTCACGTACCATAATCCAAATATCCTGGATCGCTTGGTAATTCAAGACCCCACCATCGCCGGAAATATTCTTGGCATCCACAACCCAAGTAAACAAGGTTGCCGCAATTGCCAACAACCACCCGAAAAACTGGACTACGCTATATATGATGTATTTGAAATTACATTCAATATTTACAATGCTACACGTATTCCCCACAAATGAACCTATTCCCGTCCCTGTTGGATTAAGCTTGCTTCTGATTGGCGCCCCGCCTCCATTGCTTGAACTGGAATTTCCATTGTTGCCCATAAAATAACAAATGGAATATTTCTGCTTACCTTGTGCGTCTTTGGTGTTGGTCAGAGACGTGCACATTGCCTTGTTGTCCACCTTTAATCCTTCGCATTTACCAGCATCATAAGCATTTTGACATGAGCAAAGAAGTTTTCCATCATCAAATATTCCAGTGCCATCTTTTGTATCAGAAAGATTAAAGCCGGAACAAGGATTGTCAGCTGCAAAAGCCTTTTTCGTTTCAAGTCCAAAAAACAATACCAAAAACAAAGCAGCAACAACGAGCGCTTTTGTCGTTTTTTGTTTTTGTTTCAAAATCCGATCCATCAGGATTTGAAATGAATTCTGTATGCAAAAATTATATCACAAAAATGCTAGTTGAAGAAATAAAAAAGGGGACATCGCTTGGATGTCCCACTTGTTGTTTCTAAGAAAAACACTTCAATTGAACTGTTTGTCGACAACATTTACTTCCGTGTTATCAACAGTGAATCCGCCGTATCCGTTCTCGTGGACGATAGCGGTGATTCTCATTTTTGCCGTAATGACAAGTCCCCTGAGTTCCGGAGACTTCACTGTGGCAATGAAATGAATTTTTGTTCCGACGTATTTTTCGCCGTTTCTTTTCTCACCGACAGCCGGCTGCTTTTCACTACTGCATGGTGACATGCCCAGAACCACCGCGTCTTCCATTCTGGTTTTCGGAAAAGACTCTTCCATGGCCGCCTGCGCAGCAAATGGAAGCATCTCTCTGATCTCCTGCTCGGAAGGCAGCTTAAACTTCTTGTTTTCCGCTGCCTTTTCGAGATCAGAAACACTCACCGATCCGGAAACTCCTTGTTTCGTCTGCCGACCCGCCTGAAAGGCGAAGATCGTAACGGCCGCAAACGTGAAGATGAGTCCGACAAGCTTGATCATCCTGCTTCTTTTGTTACTGACAACGATCGCTTCCATGACATCCTCCCCATTTTGTGCCGCCTTTCGAAAGGTCGGGTTAAGGTGAAAGACCTAAAAATGCCTTTATATAAACAAAAAATCTTGTTGTTAAGGTCCTGATTGTTAACCGTCTATTATACACCCATATTGACATTTTGTCAATAGAGGGGTGTATAAAAGTCACACATCCTTATTTCCTTCTCCCAATGGGAGAAGGTGCCCAACGGGCGGATGAGGGCTTACTATCAAAAAACCCAAGCCGAGGCCTGGGTTTTT
>DASVYU010000015.1:0-65457 GCA_036391995.1 Patescibacteria group bacterium | reverse complement strand
TTAAACATAAACAAAATAAACATGAAAGCTTTCTTCAAAAGGAATGCAAAAAAGACGGGGTATGTCTTCGGCATAGTCATTTCTGCAACAGTCATAGGTTTCTCATTGCAGCTTGCTAGAGCCGGTTGGACACCGCCGCCAGCAGGAGTTGCAGCCCCTGCTTCTAACGTAGGTGCACCTATAACGACCAATGGCGGGCAGACGATAAAGTCTGTTAATAATACCGCAAATGGCGTGTTGAGTTTCCAGACTCCGGATAACAACAGATCACTGTTTAATTATTGGTTTGATAGCAGTGGACAGCCTATGGCATGGGTAGGTGAGCAAATGGGTGCCAATAGATATTTCCAGATACAAGCCTTGGGCAGCACAAATAGCATTCTGCTTAATGGTGCACCCGTTAGTATTGGTGATTCTTTGAGTGTTGGGGGTAGCGGTCAACCATATTTTGCCATATATGCAGATGCGACAAATAATGGCACAAATGTTAACGGTATCAATTATGGTGTTTATAGTGTTGCAAAGAATGGAGGGGCTGGAGTTTTAGGAACAGCTAATAGTGACACAACGACAAATCCCAGGCCAATACCGGGAATAGGCGTGAGGGGCATAAGTGATGGAGCGGGCACTGGAGTTAGTGCATATGGAGGTGTGGGTGTTGATGCTACTGGTATTTCTTATGGGCTTACTGCATATGCAACAGCGGGCTATGGAATATCTGCATATGGAGCTAATGGTTTTCCTGATGTAGTTATTTATAACGGTGGATTAAAGATAACGCCGCCTAGAAACATGGCAAACAGCCCCCATCCTACTTGTGATAGCAATAATATAGGATTATTGGTTACTAATGATGAGGTTCTCCCGGGTTTTAATAGTAAAATAACAACACTGTATATGTGTGCAAATCATTGCGACAGTTACGATAGTAGTACTGGACAATGCTTTACTTATGCTTTGGGTTGGGTGCCTATTTCACCGAGCGTTTACGGACCATAATATTAAAATTTTAGTAACTCATACAAAACATACGGTTTTATGAATAAAAAATTTACCATATCTGTTGCCATAGTGTCTGGAGTTGTGCTGTTTGTTGCAGGTATGTATGCAGGCGGGCATATGTCTTCAAAGACGAAGCTTGGAGGATTCTTTAAGGGGTCAGATACATATCAAAAAGGCTGGGATGCTGCCAAGAGAAAGCTGCAAGAAAGCAACAGCGGCGCATTAAAAGAAGCACAAAGTTTGCGGTCTAATTATGTCAGAGGCATAATTGCTGCCGTTTCTGCTGATGTGGTAACATTGAAGTCGGTCGCATCCTCCGATCCGCTCAGTGATCCGAGTCTGGAAAATCGTATGGTCCGTATAAATGGCCAAACCAAAGTGGTGCTGATTACACAAAAGGATCAGGAACAATTTCAAAAAGAAAGGCAGGAATTTCAAAGCAAGATGCTTGAACAGGTTACAGGAAGCAATGATACTGCGCAGCAACCTACGCCACCATCCATATTTGATTTGAAGGAAATTTCAGCGTCTGATCTTAAGCCTGGACAAAATGTGAATGTAAGAGCCGAAGGTGACATAAGCAACGCTGCTGAATTTACAGCAACTGAAATCGATTTAAATTAATGTGTTTTTACACTAACTGAAACTGCTATGCATGTGACAAGACAAGATGTTATAAAGACCGTTTTGATTATTTGGTTCCTGGCTGCTACAGGCTATGTCATTTGGGATCAATACCAAGGATTCAAGATCCGCGGTATGCAGGCCTCCTATCAGCAGGGCTATGGCGATGCCATCAATCAGGTAATTGATCAAGCCAAGAAAGAAGGATGCCAGCCATTCGAAGTGCGCAGCAATGAGACAAAAGTACAGGTGGTGAGCGGCCAGTGCTTGCAGCAAGCCAACCAGCTCCAACAGCAGGCTCTGCAGCCGCAGGCTCCGCAAAAAAAATAGCGAAACGTGAAATTTTGAAAAAATAAAAGCCTAAGAAAATCGCAATGAAAAAAACAGCCAAAAACAAATCCAAAAGACAATTCAAGAAGATCGTGCTTTCTGTCGCTGTTTTTGCAATCGTTTTTGTTGCGGCTGGAGCTGCGAGAATCAAGGCTGGAACTGGTGACAACATGACTGGCTGGCTTTGGGGTGGAAGCAAAGATGACACGGTAGGAACAGAAACCGGCGCAGGCTGGATAAGCATGAATGACACCAATTCCGGTTCCGGAGGAGGATCTTACGGTGTGAATCTTGACAATACCACTGGCAAAATGAGTGGATACGCCTGGACTTCTAACCTTGGTTACATAGATTTTAATCCGCAAGATAATTGTAATCAAGGACAAGGTTATGCTGCTGCCTCATGTGCAGCACCTAATAGTAGTGATGGGGTTAATGCTAATGGTGGAGTGAAACGAATAGGGAATAATTTGGTTGGCTGGGCAAGGTTTGTGGAAATTGCCAAAGCCAGTGCTGTTGGTAATTCAGGCGGTTGGGACGGTTGGATTCATATGAATGGTGTTTCTATAAACGGAAATGTTCTGACTGGTTTTGCTTGGAATGGCGAAACTGCTGGCAGTGCAAATAATATGGCCAATGGTCTCGGGTATATTGATTTTAACGGTGCAACATTAACAAGTTCCGGTGTTACAACTGTTACTTTGAAAGCAAAGGATTCCAGTGGAAATCCAGTTTCTACCATAAATATAGATAATAATCCCCTTCCGCAGACCATTTATTTGACATGGACTTCAACTAATGCAAGCTCCTGCACAGCAAGTACAGCGCCTGATCGAAATCTATGGAAAGGATCGAAAAGCACCAACTCAACCGGAAATGGCGATCCTGTGGTGATTGATTCCAGCCACAAGTCGGAGACGTTCATTCTTACTTGTGATGGCGTGCAGTCGGATCCTGTCAATATCACAACTGGATGTCACGCTAAAACCTGTGATTCAAATGCGAAATGCAACTTGTCCACGGGAGGCTTTGATGCCACTGATGTTTCTAATAACAGCACATGTATGACCTTGATTCCTGCTGGGAAGGCAACTTGTGCTACTGATTCAGATTGTGCACAGCGCAGCGTAGGAGGTTGGAAGGAAGTTGCTCCTTGATCCGAACAGTAAAAGTTTTAGAATCTAAAAAATCCCTCCTTTGAGGGATTTTTTCTTGCCTAAATGGCATCAATATGGAATAATACCAGTATGAAAAATACTATACAAGAAATTATAAAAAATGCCTTGTTTGAGGCAAAAAAAGCCAATAATTGGCCTGCTTTTGAAATTGCTGAAATAATCGTGGATCATCCCAAGAATGATGCTTTCGGCGATTACACGACCAATGTGGCCATGATATTGTCCAAGCAGCTCAAAAAAAATCCTTTGGAAATAGCCAATGAGCTGAAAGTTGAAAGTGAAAAGTTGAAAGATTCGTATATTGAAAAAATTGAAATTGCACCGCCAGGACATATCAATTTCTATCTTTCTAGGAAATATTTGCAGGATGTTGTTGAGAAAATAAACTCTGAAAAGGAAAAATTCGGCAGCAATGAGATTGGTAGTGGTGTTAAAATTAACAATGAATTCATTTCAGCCAATCCGACCGGACCTATGCATTTAGGCAATGGTCGCGGCGGATTTTTCGGTGATTCTCTTTCGCGCGTGCTCAGAAAAGCAGGCTTTGAAGTTGCGAATGAATATTACGTAAACGATGCTGGTGAACAAGTCATGAAGCTTGGTCACAGCGTCTTGAAAGATGAGGAAGCTGTTTATGGCGGCGAATATATAGACAAGCTCAATGCTGAGATGGCAGATGGCAAAGATGTTAGAGAGGTTGGAGAAAAAGCGGCTGAATATATTTTGGAAAATTTCATCAAAAAGACTGCTGCGGAAAAAATGCAAATCTCTTTTGATGAATGGATATCTGAAAAATCTCTGTGTGATGAAGGTTTTGTAGACAGGGCTATTGAAATTCTCAGCAAAAAAGGTTTGACCTTTGAAGAAGAAGGGGCATTGTGGCTGAGAACCACTGATTTTGGAGATGACAAGGACAGAGTTCTGGTGAAAGCCAATGGTCAGAAGACATATTTCGCTTCTGATTGCGGATATATTCTCAATAAAGTGGAAAGAGGTTTCACTGATCTTGTTGAAACTTGGGGAGCTGATCATCATGGGTACATCGTGCGTTTTTCTGCTGCCGCTCAAGCCTTGGGTGTTGCGCCGGAAAGAGTACGTTTCAATATTGTGCAGTTGGTGCGTCTCATGAAAGACGGCAAGGAAGTCAGAATGAGTAAGCGCGCAGGCAATGTTGTCTACATTGATGATCTGATTGATGAATTGGGACATGATGTCACCAGATTTTTCTTCCTGATGTATTCGCCGGACACGCATATGAATTTCGATATGGGTTTGGCAGCGGAACGCTCGCAGAAAAATCCTGTTTTCTATGTCCAATATGCCCACGCTCGCATATCCAGCATTCTCGAGAAGGCTCGAGAAGCTGGAATTTCCAATTTCCAATTTCCAATTTCCAAACAAGATGTAGATTTATCTTTATTGCAGCATGAGAGGGAGTTGAACCTGATCAAGGAATTGGACAAGTTTCCAGAACTGGTGGCGGAAGTTTCTGAGACCTATGCTGTGCACAAATTGCCGCATTATGCGATTTCTCTGGCTGATAAATTCCACTCTTTCTATGACGCTTGCCGCGTGATCGATGAGGAAAATCCTGAGCTTACGAAAGCTAGACTTTCTTTGGTGGAAGCTGCTAGAATAGTGTTAGCTGAAACGCTTAGACTTGTGGGAGTAGACGCTCCTGAAAAGATGTGATTTCTTCTTGACAAACGAATCTCAAGGAAGCACAATAAGGTGTAATATTGAAGGCTCATCAGCCGCTTGCGCCTGTTGGGTCTGAAGCAAAAATATGAGAATCGGAATTGACGCCCGCTCGATCCTGAACCCCGAAAAGGGGGATGCTATCGGCGTGGGGCACTACACATACCAGCTTATCAGGCATCTTCTGAAAAATGACACGGAGAACGAATACGTGCTGTTCTTCGACTTCCGCGTGCGCGAAAAGGATGTCAAAAAGTTCTCGCGTCCTAATGTGAAGATCAAGTTTTATCCTTTTTCCGACTACAAGAAATATCTGCCGGGAGCCTATAATGAGATCCTGGGTCTGGCTACGCTCCAAAAAGAGAATTTGGACGTGCTGCATGCCACATCCTCACTTAATCGCATACCTTTGAGTTATCGCGGCAACCTGGTTGTGACTTTCCATGACATGGCGCCTATGCGCATCCCGAAGGAATTGCCGCCTGTGAAAAGGGCTCGCGACAAAGCTGTCATGCGCCTGATGGCCAAGAAAGCCGATAAGGTCGTGGCTGTTTCCGAGTCGCTCAAAAAGGATGTGGAGAAATTCCTCTCTATCCCTTCGGAATTGATCCAGGTAGTGTATAGCGGATTGGATGAGCGCTTCTTTGAAGAACCGGAATCTGATGTGGCTAAAGTGCTGGGAAAATATGGCATAGAGAAAAAGTATATCTTGTTCTTGGGAACATTGGAGCCGTCTAAAAATATTGCCAGATTATTGGAAGCTTTTGCAAGATTCAAAGCTGAGCAGAAAAAGAAGAACAACGGGAAATTCGACTATCAGTTGGTGCTGGCTGGCAAGCGCGGCTGGGCTACTAAGCAATATGTGCAGATGATCAAGAATCTGGGACTGGCTAAAGATGTTGTTTTTACGGGTTATGTGATCGGGGATGAATTGGTGCCGCTTTTCCGCAAAGCTGAATTCTTCATCATGCCGACGTTGCACGAAGGATTTGGGATGACAGTGCTGGAAGCTTTCGCGACCCAGACGCCAGCCATCGTTTCAGATGTGGCTTCCATGCCTGAAATCGCTGACAGTGCCGCGCATTTCGTTAATCCGCGCGACGTGAATGATATGGTATCAGCCATGAGCAAATTTGCCGAAGACGAATCGCTGCGCAATCGTTACCGCTCATTGGGATTGGCACAAGCCAAGAAGTTCGATTGGGACAAGACAGCGCGCGAAATCGTGGGAATTTACAAAAGTTTCAAAAAGCAGTAGTATTTGGATATATCAAAAGCGATGACGGAGCTATCACTCCCGAGCTGCAGAAAGAAATCCTTCGGGAAATTAGACTCTGACGGGCAGGCCCGTAACAGCCGCAAATGAGAGCTTGTAGCTGCTAGCCGCGTTAGCTTTTGGGGGGATTCCTGAAAGCTAAAAGCTAGAAGCTAAAAGCTAAATTAAGGTGGTACCACGCTTTCAAGGCGTCCTTATGCTGAATAAGGGCGTTTTTTATTTATATTTTCAAAAATATGCTAAATGCTAGCCATGCTTTGCTTATAACTAAAGAAGGCAAGATTCTTTTGCAACATAAAGATGACAACGCCAAGATATTGAATCCTGGCAGGATTGCCATGTTTGGTGGTGCTGTTGAGGGTAGTGAAAACGAGATGCAGGCATTGGAACGAGAGCTAAATGAAGAGCTAGAGCTAGAATTGTCTGGACATGAGTTTTATAAATTAAATGATTACCTTAAAACAATTGAATTAGACGGTGTTGAACACAATATACATGTGTTTGTTGTAAAAAATGTAGCCAAGAATTTCTTAGTGCTACATGAAGGGCAGGCTATTATTGAAGATACTGCTGAAAATTTTTTAAATAATCCTAAAATTACAAGGATTACCAAGCTTGCATTAAACGATTTTGTTAGTATTAAAAAATAAGAAGAAAATCATATGGCATTCAAAAAAGTAGATCCCAAACAAAGTCTTCCGAAAATGGAAGAAGAAGTGCTGAAATTCTGGAACGAGAACAAGATATTCGAGAAATCCATAGAGAACAGGAAGGATGCGCAACGCTATTCTTTCTTCGATGGTCCGCCGTTTGCAACCGGCATGCCTCATTATGGGCATATCGTGGCTTCGACCATGAAAGATGTGGTGCCGCGCTATTGGACCATGCGCGGTTTCCAGGTGGAAAGGAAATGGGGTTGGGATTGCCATGGTTTGCCGATCGAGAACATCGTGGAAAAGGAATTGGGTTCAGTGGCCAAGAGCGACATCGAGAAATTGGGGGTGGAAAAATTCAACGAGCTGTGCCGCTCGAAAGTCTTGCAATATGTGGATGATTGGAAAATAGTGATTAATCGCTTGGGACGTTGGGCTGACATGGAGAATTCCTACAAGACCATGGATCTGCCATACATGGAATCGGTGTGGTGGGTATTCAAGCAGCTCTGGGACAAAGGGCTGATCTACGAAGGCTATCGCTCCATGCATGTTTGTCCGCGCTGCGAGACGACGCTTTCGCAGCAGGAAGTCAGCGAGGGCTATATGGATGTGAAAGATTTGTCAGCCATTGCCAAATTCGAACTCGTGGATGAACCGGGTGTTTCCATTCTGGCTTGGACGACGACGCCTTGGACACTGATCGGGAATGTGGCCTTGGCAGTAGGCTTTGATATCGACTATGTTTATGTGGAAACGGTGAATGTGGAGAAGGACGGAGAATTCAAAGATGAGATATTTGTTGTGGCCAAAGATCGCGCAAATGAACTTTTCAAGGACAAGAAAATAAACATAACCAAAGAAGTTAAGGGGTCTGAGCTTATTGGCAAAGCATACAAGCCGCTGTTTGATTATTATGCCAAACCTTCGATCGAGAATTTCGAAAGAGGTTGGAAAGTATATGGAGCTGATTTCGTGACAACTGAGGATGGTACAGGCGTGGTGCATATCGCACCAGCTTTCGGTGAAGATGACTTGAAATTGGGACAGAGCGATAATCTGCCATTCGTGCAGCATGTTGGCATGAATGGCGTGATCAAGGAGGAAGCTGGGGAATTCGCAGGTTTGCACGTGAAACCTAAAGGCGATCACACCACGACCGATGTGGAAATCATCAAATATCTGGCCAAGAACGGTTTGCTTTTTGCCAAGGAGAAATACGAACACAGCTATCCGCACTGCTGGAGATGCGACACGCCGCTCATAAACTACGCGACGTCATCATGGTTCGTGAAAGTGACCGACATTAAGCCGGAGGCTTTGGAATTGGCGCATAAGATCCATTGGTCGCCTGAACACATCAAAGAAGGGCGCTTCGGCAAATGGCTTTCCGGTGCACGCGACTGGTCCATCAGTCGTCAGCGCTTCTGGGCTTCAGTCATGCCGATCTGGAGATGTGAATGTGGAGAGACGAAAGTTTTCGGCTCTGTGGCAGAACTTGGCGCAGCTAGCGGACAGGAAGTAACGGATCTGCACAAGCATGTCGTGGATAAGATCGTTTTCGCTTGCGACAAATGCGGCGGCGAAATGAGAAGAGTGCCTGATGTTTTGGATACCTGGTTTGATAGCGGTTCCATGCCATATGCGCAGCTGCATTATCCTTTCGAGAACAGTGAGAAATTCGAGCAAGGCTTTCCGGCTGATTTCATCGCGGAAGGCGTGGATCAGACTCGCGCTTGGTTCTATTATCTGCATGTGATTGCGACTGCGCTCAAGAGTTCTCCGGCTTTCGATCATGTGATTGTAAATGGCATCGTGCTGGCAGAAGATGGGAAAAAGATGAGCAAGCGCTTGAATAATTATCCTGATCCCACTCTGGTTTTCGACAAATACGGAGCGGATGTATTGCGCTTCTATCTCATGTCTTCGCCTGTGGTGGCAGCGCAGAATCTAAACTTCTCCGAAAAGGATGTGGCGCAGCTGGTCAGCGGAATGATGCGCATGCTTTGGAACAGCTATTCTTTCTTTGTTCTCTATGCCAATATCGACAAATGGGAACATGAGGAGAAATTCAAGCATTCCGCAGCCAACAATCTGCTGGATCGCTGGATCCTTTCCGAACTCAATTCTCTGATTGAGAATTATCATGATGCTATGGAAAAATATGAGCTCAATCGCGCGGCCCGTCTTTTCCCGCGCTTCGTGGATGATCTTTCTAATTGGTATGTGAGAAGGTCGCGCAAGCGTTTCTGGAAGAGTGAGAATGACACTGACAAGAACGAAGCTTATGCAACCCTGCACCACGTGCTGGTGACGCTTTCTAAGCTGATGGCGCCGTTCACACCGTTTGTTGCGGAAGAGATATTCAAGAACCTTACCGGCAAAGAATCGGTGCACTTGGAGGATCTGCCGACAGGGGATCGCACACATATCGACGGCTTGCTTAATGATGACATGCGCAAGGTGCGCGAAGTCGTCAGCGAGGGATTGCAGCTAAGAGCTGTGGCTAAGGTCAAAGTGCGCCAGCCTTTGGCTAAGGTTTCAATCAAGGAATCTTTCGGCGAAGAATTGACCGACATCATCAAGGAGGAGTTGAATGTGAAGGAGGTCGTCGTTGACACTGCCCAAGAAGCGAATGTGGTTCTGGATACCGAGCTTAGCAAAGATCTGATCATGGAAGGCAAGGCGCGGGAGATCATCCGTCATATCCAGGAGATGCGCAAGGAAGCCGGATATGATGTTGACAATCGCATCAATATCTGGTATAATGGAATGCTGGAAGTGTTTGCCAAATTCGGCGACCTTATCCGCAAAGAAACGCTTTCTGATAGCTTGGATGAGGGAAAAAACGAAAGTGCTGACCTTGCTAAGGAATTTACAATAGATGGCGAGAATGTTTGGATAGCCATCAAGCGATAATAGGAATAGAGATCTTTTAGCAAAGACGCTCCATATAGGACGTCTTTGCTTTTTTTGTTCGGGTTTAGCTTGTATAATGGCAATATGGAATATAAATATACCGGTATTATCTTAAATAAGCGCGATGTGGGCGAGACCGACCGTATCTATACGCTCTACACTCAGGAGGGCGGCAAGATTAAATCCTTAGCCAAAGGCGTGCGCAAGCCGCATGCTAAGCTGGCAGCTTCCTTGGAAAACATCACCTTGGCTGATGTCACTCTTATGCGCACCAAGGGTTTGGGAAAAATAACCGGTTCGATCGTGGAAGATAATTTCACTTTTCTTAAAAGCGATTGTGATGCGCTTCTCAAGACATTCGATGCTTTGAAAACATTCGACAAGCTTGTGGATTTCGAGCACCCGGATGAGAACACTTTCAATTTGCTCAAGAGTTTTCTGGAAACCATAAATGCAAGCGTCATCAGTTTTGATATTGAAAAATATGAAATTTTGCGTCTAGGTTTCATTATGAAATTGCTGAATGCGCTCGGCTACACCATTGAGGTGTCTTCTTGTGTAATTTGTGGCGCTGGCCTATCCAAAGAAAGCATTTATTTTAGCGCCCGTCATGGCGGCGTGCTATGTGAAAACTGCAAGCAAAGCTCTCAAGGCACAATTTCTGTCCGCCCTGATGCTGTGAAGATGCTGCGCCTGTTTTTGGGCAATGAAATGCGCTCTCTTTCCAAAATAAAAGCCTCGCAAGCTGATCATGATAGCGCTCGACTTATGCTGGATGAATTCTTGCGCTGGAATCTGTAGAATTTGTGGTATAATAAGACAAAGATTAAAATAGAAATAAAAAAAGCCATGCCTCTTAATGATTTGAATAGGGAATTGTATAATCAGGATTCCCAATCTCTTGCGCAGCATACGCATGAGCAGAGCCAATATGATCCTTTTGTGGCTGCTGGGCAAACCAGTCCATTTGATGAGAACAAGGAGTGGGACAGGGCGCAGAAAGGATTGACGCCAAAACAGAAGAAGAAATTATGGATCGGCTTGTCCATTTTATCTATCATTGTGTTGGCTGTCGGCGGAACCATCTTTTACAGATGGTGGGCAAAGAATGCTTTCCACCAGGATCGCGTCTCCATATATTTCGAAGGTCCCAAGGAGGCTGATAGTACGCAGCAAATGCAATACATCATCCATTACAAGAATGACAACAGAGTGACGCTGAAAAATCCCGAGATAGATCTGAGTTATTCTGAAAATTTCCAACCGATCGATAATTTGAATCTCAAATCCCTGAGTCCTTCGACTGGCAAAATATTCATCCCTGACATCGCGCCGAGCAGTGAAGGGCAAGTTGAACTCAAGGGAATTTTCTATGCTCCCAAGGATTCGCCTGTGTATCTGCGCGCCACTTTGCTTTTCACTCCGTCTAATGGCAGCGAGCAGCTTTCTATGGAGGGACAATTGGGAGTGAACATTACTACCTCGCCCGTGCTCCTTGAAGTGACTGCTCCCAAGCAGGCGGTTGATGGGGACAAGGTGGAATACGTGATCGACTATAAGAATCTGGATACGCGCAGATTGAGTGCGATCCAGATACATGTTGATTTTCCTTCAGGTTTTAAAATAATCGGTGCTCAGCCTGCTGCATCACAGGATACTAATTGGCTGTTGGGCAATTTGGAGGCAGGACAAGGCGGACAGATCCGCGTTCAAGGGCAGATGCACGGTGGAACTGGCGAAAGCAAAAACATCAGTGTGTCATTGGGTCATGTCGGCAGCAATGGACAGCTGGCTGTCTACAATAAGAATGACAGTGCAACGAGCATGGTCTCACCTTCTTTGGCTGTCGTGCAGAAACTGGATAGTAATACTGATGGCGTAGTGCAGGCTGGGGATGTGTTGAAATATACGATTTCATATAAAAATACAAGTTCAACGGGACTTCGCGATGCGATCATAACGGAACAGATAAACGGCAAAGTGTTGGATTTTTCTAAAATAAACATAGAAAAAGGAGCTTTTGATGGCGCTAGCAACACGATCACTTGGAAAGCCTCCGATGTTCCGAGTCTGGCCAATATTAATCCTGGCGCTGGCGGAGAAGTCCATTTTCAGATTCCGGTCAAATCCATCATTCCAGTCAATAATTCCAGTGATAAGAATTTCATAGTCTCATCTATCGCCAAGATAGACAGTCCTGACATTCCAACTCCTATCGATTCCAATAAGATAATCGGCAGCAACCAACTTGATCTTAAGCTGGCCTCAAAAGTCTTATTCGATGTCAAGGGATATTACAACGACCAGCAGATAAAGAACACTGGTCCGATTCCGATCCAGGTAGGAAAAGAAACGACTTTCACTATGCATTTTTCCATTACCAATATTTCCAATGATATTGCCAATGCGACAATAACTTCTTCTTTACCTTCGGGCGTAAGGTGGACAGGTTCCATTTATCCGAGTGATGCCAAAGTAAACTACAACAGTAGGACCAATCAAATCACATGGAATGTTGGCAATGTTTCCGCTGGAGCAGGAGTGCTTTCGCCAGTCAAGGAAATGGATTTCCAGGTCGGAGTGACTCCGCAGACCAATCAGGTCGGCGGACCGGTTTCACTTGTCAATCAATCGAATTTTACAGCTACTGACACTTTCACTGGCAAGGACCTGTCGCTGCAGGCTGGAGCGAAAAACACTCAGCTATATGAAGATTCGAGTGTGGGCTATGGCGGCGGAAAAGTTTCACAGTAGCATGGCATTTGTTTACAAATAAGTTTGCGCGTGTTATAATCGTGTGATGTTTATTTTGGAATCACAAATCGGCAGTAAAAGGATCGGTAAGGTCCAGACCAGAAACGGAGTCGTCAACACTCCGTTTTTTATGCCGATCGCCACAAAGGGTGCGGTCAAGAATATTTCTCCTGAGGATCTGGAAGGCGTGGGCGCCGAAATCGCGCTTGGCAACACCTATCACCTCTGGCTGCGTCCTGGCGATGATCTGATCAAGAAAGCTGGCGGCCTGCATAAATTCATGAATTGGAAAAAGCCTATTTTGACTGATTCTGGAGGCTATCAAGTGTTCTCTTTGGGCGCGCGGGCGGAAAAGAATTTTGGTGCTAGCGGTGTTTACCCTGTTAAATCCGCCAAAGGCGGGATTTTGCCTGTCGCAAAATCATTTAACAGGGTGAAGCTTACGGAAGAAGGCGTGCAATTCATTGACCCTATTGATGGCAAAAAGCATTTCATGTCACCGGAGAAATCCATCGACATACAGCTTAATCTGGGCAGTGACATAATCATGGTGCTGGATGAATGTCCTCCGTACCCGACTACGCATGAATATGCTGCCAAATCCTTAGAACTTACCACGCGCTGGGCGAAAAGATGTCTTGATTATTTCCAACAAAAAACAGCACATCTTTCCAAGGAGGAAAGGCCGCTGCTGTTTGCGATTGTGCAAGGCAGTATCTATGAAGATTTGCGCAAAGAATCTGCGCGCCAATTGGTGGCACTTGATTTTGATGGTTATGCCATAGGCGGGGTAGCTGTTGGAGAACCCAGGAAGCATCTCTATGAGATCTTGGAGTGGGTCGTGCCGCTTTTGCCCAAAGACAAGCCGCGCTATCTGATGGGTCTGGGAAAACCTGAAGAACTCGTGAGCGCGGTCAATGCTGGCATGGATATGTTTGATTGCGTAATCCCGACTCGCGAAGGAAGACATGGACGTTTGTTCGTTTGGAAAAGTAAAGAGGCTGTGAAAACGGAGTTCAACTCCGAATCGGAGTTGAACTCCGTTGAGAAAAATTTCTATGAAACGATAAATATAAGCAACGAGAAGTTCAGAGAAGACTTCGGGCCGATTGATCCCCAATGCGACTGCTATACATGTAAGAATTATACACGGGCTTATCTTAATCATTTGCTCAAAACCAACGAGCCGCTGTTTTTAAGGCTCGCTTCGATGCACAATCTGCATTTCTATCTGACGCTCATGCGCCTGCTTGGTGAAAGGATGTAAAAGTCCTGTCGATCTTTTTTATTTTGTGTTATAATCTAAACTATGTAAGGCTGTGGGTAGATCGTTAGTTTCTCGAAAACGTTCAGAGGAATATTTTTGGGTTTCCAGATACAAAAAGAAACAAAAAAATGTCAGATCCGTGCATAAAAGTAGATCAGCTCAGGGTTATCTACAACAAAGGCAAATCCAATGAAGTGCGTTCCTTGGATGGTGTCAGTGTGGAAATATATCCTGAAGAATATATCATTATCTTCGGTCCTTCCGGTTGCGGAAAGTCGACTTTGCTATACGGCATTTCAGGTTTGCAGGCGCCGACGTTTGGGGATGTAGTTGTGGAAGGTAAGAATCTGGCGCAGATGAGCAAGCGCGAGAAAGTGGAATTTCACCAGACCAAGATAGGCATGGTTTTTCAGGCTTTCTATTTGATTGAAACATTGACCGTGTTGGATAATGTCTGTTTGCCGAAAGTTTTTCGCGGGGAGAATCTAAAGGAGCGCAGAGAAAAAGCCATGGAGCTGCTGCGACGCTTCGGTATTGCTGAGCAGGCACACCGATTTCCGGCGCAGCTGTCCGGAGGACAGAAGCAACGTGTTTCGATCGCGCGAGCTTTGGTGAATAATCCGGACATCATATTGGCTGACGAACCAGTGGGAAACTTGGACTCCGAATCGGCCCAAAACGTGCTCGACATTTTCAAGGAAATCAACGAGCAGGACAAAAAGACGCTCATTATGGTTACCCACAATCCCGAACACTTGGTGTACGCTGATCGCATCATCCACATGAAAGACGGGAAAAAAGTCAGCGAGGAAATTAACCAAGAGAAGCGACCCAAGGAAGCTGTCATTAGGGATATTACTTCGACTCCCGATGAAATATCAGGAGAACTTAAGCTCCTTATGCGTACTTTCAAGAATCTTTCTTTGCAGCAAGTGGGAGTGTTGCTGATTCCTTTCAAGGCTAAGCAGCTTCTTTCCCATATCACTTCTGAGCTGACTGAAGAGCAAATCACATCTGCGGAAAATATCATAAAAGAATTCTTATTCAGTAATATCGATGGAGCGGGACTTTTTGAGAAACTGGATCTTGATCTGGAAAAAGGTGGTGCTGGTTGGAATAGGCTCCGAGCCATGCACTTCACTCAGCGCGTGAAAACCATTCTGGAAAATGTGCAGAAACTCAATGAAAGTGGTGATGACAGCCTTGTTCCTTTTTGCGATTATCTGATTGAAACCTGCCATTTGAAATTGGATGATGATGTTATGCTCAGGTTCCGCTCATTCATAAAATTGCGAACAGAAAACAAGATAGACAGATTTGGACTGCAACAAAGGCTTGATGCGCCGAAGTCGCTAGGTGGTGCTGGTCTTTATAAAGGCACAGCAGAAAAAGTCGTACGTGAGGTGGAGCTAATTATGCTATTAAAATATTCCGCGTAAATGAAATTTGCAGATCTATTCAAATTATCCACGCGCATGTTCAAGGCCAGGACGTCCAGGACGCTCTTGACCATTTTAGGTATGAGCATAGGTATCGGGGCGATCCTTTTTCTTGTTTCTTTGGGTTATGGTTTGCAAAAAACACTGTTGGAAAGGATAACTACTTCTGATTCTTTGCTGACGCTTGATGTGTCTGAAGCCAAATCTGGTGTTGTCAGTTTGGATAATGAAATGATAGATAAGATCAAGGCTTTGTCTGGGGTTGATGAAGTGAGTCCTGCTTTCCAAATAACAACCCAGGGACATCTGGATGATCTTTCCGCTGATCTCGTGACAATCGGCACCAAGCCTTCATTTTTGAAACTCGGTGGATTCAAGCCTACGAAAGGTGGTTTGTTGGATGATAATAATCCAGAAGGAATCATAATAAGCAGCGCTGTAGCTCAGGTTTTTGGCAAAAGCGCTGATGAGATGATGGGCAAGGAAATGACTTTCTCATTCTTCATTCCTAAAAATATCGAAGCATCTGCTGGTGATAAGCAAGCAGACAGCTCGACTTCACAATCCGATTCGACTTCTCAAAGCGATTTCAATCGCGTCGATAGTGACAAAAAATATACCGTCGTTGGAGTTGTGGATGGGGAGGATAATATCGTTTATATAAATTCGGCATCTCTCGGGGAGTTGAATATAGACAGGTATGGCCAATTGAAAGTTAAGACGCATTCCAATACCCAAATGGCAATGATTCGCGACACGATCCTCGGTTATGGGTTGCTGGTTTCTTCGCTTTCTGAAACTGTTGATCAGGCCAATCAGATATTCACTTGGATACAGATCATTCTGATGATCTTCGGCTTCATCGCCTTGGTGGTTTCTGCTATTGGTATGTTCAATACCATGACCATCACCCTTTTGGAAAGGACGGAAGAAATCGGGATTATGAAATCAATCGGAGCATCAGACAGGGTTATTTCTGTCATGTTCTTCATGGAATCCGCAATCATGGGTTTCCTTGGAGGTTTGTCGGGAGTTGCGATCGGATGGTTGGGAGGGGTGGGCTTCAACACTTTGATCAATATCGTGGCCACTCGCTTTGGTGGACAAAAAGTCAGCTTGTTCTATAGCCCTATGTGGTTCGTTTTGGCTATCATAGGATTCTCCGCTGTAGTTGGTTTCTTCACAGGCTTTGTGCCAGCACGTCGCGCTAGCAAAATTGACCCATTGGACGCTTTGCGCTATAAGTAGTCTATTGTTGACGTTTGTGTTGGCTGGTACTACAATTTTATTATGAGTGAAAAGAAAACAAAAAAAGAAATAGGAATGGATGATCTTGCCAGGATTGTACAAGAAGGTTTTTTGGATATGGGCAACAGGATTGGAGGGGTTGAATCCAAGATCGTAGGACTTGAATCTCGGATTGGAGGACTTGAATCCAAGATTGGAGGACTTGAATCCAGAATGGAAACTTTGGAAACAGATGTTAAGGGGATAAAATCAACTGTTGAAAATATTGAAGCTGAGCTCAACAAGAAAGTTGATAAAACAGAACATAACACTCTTAAATATCGGGTTGAAAAGCTTGAGAAAAAATTCGCCTAAGATTTTCCTAAAAAAACAATTTGAAGGTTTGTTGAAGTAAAAGCGATGTTTGCATGTTTGCATGTTTATATGCTTTAATGTCTGCATGAACTTACTTTATGGAAAACCTATCGCGGACGATATTTTGGGTCGCTTGAAGGGCGATATTTTTTTGCATGAAGAAAAACCGGGCTTGGCTGTGGTTTTGGTTGGAGCCGACAAAGCTTCGCAGATATACGTGTCTCTTAAAGGCAAGCGCGCGGAGGAGATAGGCATGAAATTTTCATTATATGAACTGGCCGAGGATGTTTCAGAAGAAGAACTTCTGGATCTGATTGCAAGACTGAATGTTGATGGCAATATTCATGGTATGATCGTGCAGCTGCCTTTGCCTCAAGGCTTGGACGCGGAAAAAATAATTTCCGCCATCGATCCTCAAAAAGATGCAGACGGATTTCTTGGCATGGTCGGATATTTGGAGCCGGTGTTTCCACGAGCTATTTTGAAAATGATCAAGAGTGCCGAGCGGTATCTGACTGGTAAAAAAGCCGTGGTAGTGGCCAATTCCGATGAATTTGGAAAAACAATGTGCCAAATGCTTGCGGGTGAAAATATAGCCCCAGAATACATCTTGGTGGCAGATTTAGCTTCCAATTTGGGGAAGATAAAGGAGGCGGATGTCGTGGTAAGCGCTGTGGGCTCACCAGGGCTTTTGAGGGGTGAAATGTTCAAAGAGGGCGCTATTGTGATTGATGGAGGCATTGAGAAAGTCGGGCAGCACGTGCTGGGAGATGTGGATTTTGCTTCAACAGAAGGAAAATCAGGCTTTTTGACTCCTGTCCCTGGCGGTGTGGGTCCGGTCACGATCGCCTGTCTTTTGGAGAATGTCTACCTCGCTTTTGAGGCTCAACAAAAGGAAAAATAGAGTTGATTATTCAATGAATAAGTGCTACGATGAGAACAACTAAGTTGAAATAGTTGTTTTTTGTTATTGTTATAGGTGTTCGTATATATTTTTATTTTTTTCATCTCAACTGTTTTCTCTTTCGGCGCGCTCGCAATCAAAGGGTCGTGATTGCTCGCTCGGAATGAACTGTCGTTCATTATGGCCTCAAGAGAAAATCAGTTTCGTGAAAAAAGCAAAAATTTTTTAGAAACATAACCTAATGTTTTATGGAAAAATATTTACCAAAGGAAATTGAAAATAAGTGGCAGCAAAAATGGAAAAATGATCCATCCATATATGCAGCTGATGATTTGAGCACTAATGAAAAGAAGTACATCTTGGATATGTTCCCATATCCGTCAGGTGATGGTCTGCACATTGGGCACGTGGAGAGTTATACCGCTACGGATATAATCTCACGCTATTTCCGCATGAAAGGGTTCAATGTGTTGCATCCGCAAGGCTGGGATGCTTTTGGTCTCCCTGCGGAGAACTTTGCCATCAAAACGGGAGTGCATCCATCGGAAACAACAAAGAAAGCGATTGCAAATTTCACTAAACAAATAAACTCACTCGGTTTTTCTTATGATTGGTCGCGTGAGATCAACACATCTGATCCCGGATACTACAAGTGGACGCAGTGGATTTTCTTGCAGTTATACAAGAACGGATTTGCCTACAAGAAAAAAGCAAAAGTCAATTGGTGTCCTTCGTGTAAGACGGTTCTGGCGAATGAGCAGGTGATAGATGGTAAGTGTGAACGATGCAATAGCGAAGTGATACAAAAAGATCTGGAGCAATGGTTTTTCAGGATAACTGATTTTATTGAAAATAAAGGAGAAACGATCGGTCTTTTGAATGGATTGGAAAAAGTTGATTGGCCGGATTCGACCAAGGCAGCGCAGCGCAACTGGATTGGTAAAAGTGAAGGGACACAGTTTGGATTCAGAATCAAAGATAGCGAGGAAGCAATAGAAGTATACACGACTCGTGTAGACACGGCTTTTGGCATTACATATGTCGTTGTTGCGCCAGAGCATCCTGTTATCTCGAATCTTAAATCGAAAATTTCAAATTTTGCTGAGGTTGAGAAATATCTGATTGAAGCGCAGAACAAGACTGAGCTTGAACGTACGGAGCTACAGAAGGAAAAAACAGGCGTGAGACTTGAAGGCGTTGAAGTCATTAACCCGTTTACCGGAGAAGCTGTCCCACTTTTCGTTGCTGATTATGTGCTGGGCGGATATGGGACTGGTGCGGTTATGGCTGTGCCTGCTCATGATGAAAGGGATTATGCATTTGCTAAAAAATATAATCTTGCGATCAAGGAAGTCGTTTCCGGCGGGGATATTTCAAAGCAAGCATTTACAGATGATGGAGTGTTGATAAATTCCTCTGATTATACAGGGCTTGATTCGGCTGAGGCGCGGCAGAAAATGGCTGATTGGTTGGAGAAGGAGAATGTCGGGAAAAAGAAAGTGAACTATCGTCTGCGCGATTGGCTTGTTTCTCGTCAGCGCTATTGGGGCGCACCAATTCCGATCATATATTGCGAGGATTGCGGTGCTGTTCCTGTCCCTGAAAATGATTTGCCAGTAGTTTTGCCAACAGATGTTGACTTCAAGCCGACAGGTGAATCTCCATTGGTTAATTCAAAAACTTTTCATGAGGTAAATTGCCCTAGTTGTGGAAAAAAAGCCAAAAGAGAAGTAGACACCATGGATACATTCGTGTGCTCGTCTTGGTATTATTTCCGCTATGCGGATCCGAAAAATGCCGATGAGTTTGCGGCTAGCGAGAAAATAAATAAATGGCTTCCCGTCGACCTTTATGTAGGAGGGGCTGAACACACAGTGCTTCATTTGTTGTATGCCAGATTCTTTACTAAAGCGCTGCATCATCTGGGATATCTTGATTTTGACGAGCCGTTCTCTAAATTGAGACATCAGGGGATTATTTTGGCAGAAGATGGAAACAAGATGAGCAAGTCTAAGGGTAACGTTGTTAATCCTGATACTGTAGTGGCTGAAGTGGGTGCGGATGTTCTTAGGATGTATGAAATGTTCATGGGACCGCTGGAAGATATGAAGCCATGGAGCACTCAAGGCATTGTTGGAATAGTAAGGTTTTTGGAAAAAATATGGAAACTGCAGGAAAAGATTTCTGATGGTCAGCTGCCTGAAAATGGAAAAAACAAAGCTCTTATTCACAAGACCATAAAAAAAGTTACCGATAACATAGAAAGTTTCCGTTACAATACGGCCATTAGCTCTCTTATGATATTGGTGAATGCATTTGAAAAGGAAAAGGAGATCGCTGCTGGTGATTTTGAAGCGCTGGTTGCTATGATTTCTCCATTCGCTCCTCATATCGCAGAGGAACTTTGGGAAAAACTCGGACACCAGACAAGTGTGACGAAAGCTGAGTGGCCCAAGGCTGATGCGGAGCTAATGAAAGAGGAAGAGGTTGAAATGGTAGTGCAGGTAAATGGCAAGGTGCGTGAGCGCTTGATGATCGCGCCTGATGTGACTGAAGACGAAGCCAAAGAAACCGCCCTAGAAAGCGAAAAAGTCAAAGCTTTCACCCAAGGCAAGGAAATCAAAAAGATCATTTTCGTGCCAGGGAAATTGATAAACATCGTGGTTGATTAGAAAACTAGGCTTATCTAAAGCAAAAAACCGCCTATTAAGGCGGTTTTTTGCTTGACAAAGACGATGATATTTGCTAGAGTAAGGCGTTGTTTAACAAACATCCATTTTTGTGGATCATGATAAGGAGGATTTCGCCATGGAACAGCTTCACCAGGAAGAAGTGCTTATAAGAGCATGTACAAGAAACAATCGTCTCTTTGGGCTCATGAAGGAGCATGGATTTGGAGGAAAAGGAAGGGTTAATGTAGCAGCTTTTTCAAGAAAGATCGGCATTGGTCAGAATGTTATTGGTGATCTTTTGAATATAAAAATCATTCCAATGCATTCTAAAAATAGCCGGTTTGGCAGGTCGGGCGAATATATTCATGCAGCATTGAAAATCGCAGAATATTTCAATGTCGAAGTTGAAGAGCTTTTTCCTATCGATATGTACCTAAAGGTAAAATGTTCAAAAACAGAAAGACCTGCGACATTGGAAGAATTGCCGAAACTGATTTCCTTGATGGAAAGTTACTGCACAGAACCGCTATCAGGCATACCAATTCCAATGAAAATAATGGAGGGAAGTCATGAATAAGGAAGAAATAATGGCCGGAAGCGAGCTTCGCTTGGATATTTCACTGCACAACAAGAGGCTGCTCGATCTCATTTTGGGAAGCTTTCCGTCAGTTGCAAGTTTTTGTCAGGAAAAGGCATTTGGCCACACGGAACTTGGCTTATACATAAACCTTAAAAAATCCCCAATTCGTAAAACAACTGGGAAATATAGGACTATGTGCCAACGTTTGGCGGATATTTTCTTTGTTGATGTGGACTGGCTTTTTCCCTTGGAGTTGTACAGTCTAGAAAAAACAAGCCTGTCTATTGAAATGAGAGCTGAGCATATATCATTTCATAAATGCACCCAAATTGCTGTAGAGCCTGAACAGTACGAAGTATATGAGTTGAACAATCTCAAGGAAAAGATCGATTTTGTGCTGTCAACATTAACTCCGCGTGAGGAACGTATTGTTAGAATGTATTTTGGTATAGGAGGCGAGGATTATAATAAAAGCTTCATACTCATAGCGCCGGAATTTGATGTTACATCCCAAAGGGTGAGGCAAATTTTTGTTAAGGCCATGAGGAAACTTCGCCATCCATCGCGAGCTTACAAATTGAAATCCTTTGTGGAGTGAAATTCGAGCCTTTTGTACAAAGTGGTAATCCATGTGTACAAAAGGCTCTTTTTTGTTAGAATAAAAAGGTAATTATATGGAAGACGCTTATGCAGATCGTGATATTGGCGGCTGGCAGAGGGACTCGCATGGGGCAGCTCACTGTAGACACCCCCAAGCCGATGCTTGAAATAAAAGGAAAACCCATTTTGGCGTATAAGATAGAAACGCTACCTGAAGAAGTGGATGAAGTTATTCTTGTTGTTGGATATCTTCGGGATCAAATCCAGAGATATTTTGGCAATGAGTATGCGGGCAAGAAAATTTCCTACGTCGTGCAGGAAAAACTGGAAGGCAGTGGTGCGGCATTGCATCTGGCTAAAGACATTCTTCGCAATGATTTTCTGGTGATGATGGGAGATGATCTTTACATGAAGAAAGATATAGAGCGAGTCATGCAGCACAAACTGGCCGTGCTGGGCTTGGAAGTTGAAGAGCCGAAAAGATTCGGAGTAATATATTTCGACGAAAAGAATAATCTCAGTGATATTGTTGAAAATCCTGATATTCCAGCACCGGCTCTGGCAAATATTGCCCTGTATAAATTGAACAAGGATTTTTTCAATTATCCATTGGTTAGAATACCCAACGGGGAATACGGCTTACCTCAAACCATGATAAAAATGATGGATAAGCATAAAATTGTTGTAGAAAAAGCCACTGGCTGGTTTCCAATAGGCAATCCAGAAGATCTCGAGAAGGCGCAAAAAATAATAGAAAAATTTCACCCTGTTAAATAATTTTATTTTTTTAAAAAAATAAAATTAAGATTTGAATAAAGGATATTTATCAGAGTGAATGAAATTAAAATAAACAAAACGTAATTTGATAAGTTGTTTTTCTGAAAAAGAGATTCAAATCTTATTTAACAGGGTAAATGAAAAGAAAAAAAATCGTTACAATCGGTGGAGGGACTGGCAGCTTCACGCTGCTGAGCGGTCTCAAGAAATATCCCGTAGATATCACGGCCATTGTTTCTATGGCTGATGACGGCGGATCAACCGGCGTGCTGCGCGATGAATTGGGCGTGCTGCCGCCGGGAGATGTGAGGCAATGTTTGGTGGCCCTGAGTGATTCTTCCGAGACTTTGCGTGAACTGATGAATTACCGCTTTGAAGAAGGCGGACTTAAAGGCCATAGTTTTGGAAATCTGCTCCTATCTGCCTTAGAAAAGACAAGCGGCGGATTTTCCAAAGGAGTAAGGGAAGCCATAAAAATTTTAAATGTGAAAGGGGAGGTTATTCCTGTTACTAATCAGGATGCTCGTCTTTGTGTTAAAGTTGGTAATAAAAAGATTCTGGTTGGACAGGCAAACATCGACACTTATGCTATTCAGAAAAATTCCAAGTTTACTCTGGGGTATTCCTCTGTAGTGAAAGCCAATCCTTTGGCTTTAAAAAGAATTGCTGAAGCTGACGTGATAATCATTGGACCTGGTAATCATTATTCAAGCATTGTTCCTAATTTTTTGGTAAAAGGGATTTCTGAGGCGATAAGAAAATCGAAAGCCACGGTTATTTATAACTGCAATTTGGTCAATAAAGAAGGGCATACGGAAAATTTTGATTTGGATGACTATGTGGATGCCATGAACAAATATTTGGGCAGCGAAAGGATTGATTTTGTGACTTTCAATATGAAACAGCCCAATAAGATTCTTGTGGAAAAATACAAAATGCAGCGGGAATTGATTGTTCGGTTTGATAGAGATAAGCGTACTGATAGGCACTGCAGGATCGTATGCGCTGACCTGCTGCGAAATAAAGGAATTGCTCAAAAAAAAGGAGATACCTTGATTAAAAGATCGCTCATACGTCATGACAGTGACAAGTTGGCCAAGGTGTTGATGCTTATTTTGGAATTGGGGGAATATGAGAATATCATAAAAGAAATCATTTAAATTTCATTCATATCAAGATGGAAAAACAAAATTCTCAGCCGGGAAATGAAACCAAGCTCCTCACTCTTTCGGAATTCCGCCGCGAATTGGGCATTCCATTGATCTTGGCCAAGAAACTGTTGGTTCTTGGTGAAATCGGAGTGGTGCGGGCAGTGGATGGCACGATCCGTATTGCTGCGCCTGAAGTGGCGATCGCCAAGAAACTCATAGGCACGCCGCTGAGCAGGGCGCGTTTGTTTGTGAAAGCGCTTGGTCCGGGACTTGTGACCGGGGCTTCTGATGATGATCCGGGAGGTATTGGAACATATTCTTCTGTGGGAGCAGCTTTTGGACTCTCGATCTTGTGGATGGCCGCTTGGCTTTTGCCGGTCATGACGGCAATCCAGGAAGTTTGTGCTCGCATAGGAGTTGTGACAAACAAGGGTTTGGCGGGCGTGCTGAAACTTCACTATAACCGCAAAGTATTGATAAGTGCTGTCACATTGCTGCTCATTGCTAACATTGTGAATATCGGAGCTGATCTGGGAGCTATGGCTGCTTCCATAGGTATGTTTACGAACGTAAGCTTCTACATGATAATAATCGTTCTAACGGCTGTGATAACGTTGCTGGAGATATTGGTGGAATATCACCTCTATGTGAGAGTGCTGAAGTTTTTGACTATTTCTGTCTTTGCTTATATTGCTACTGGCATCATGGCTAATCCTCACTGGATTGATGTTTTAAAGAATGCTTTTGTTCCACATCTTTCATTAAACAAGGATTATCTTTTTGCCATGGTGGCAGTTTTCGGGACGACGATAACGCCATATCTTTTCTTCTGGCAAGCATCCGAAGAAGTGGAAGAGGGCAAGCTTTTGACTGGCAGCAAACACATGAAGCGCGGTATGCGAGATCGCATAACTCATATGCGCACAGATGTTTATACCGGAATGCTTTTGGCGAACGTCGTTTTCTTCTTCATTGTTTTGACGACAGCGCAAGTTTTGTTCACTCATGGCATTACCAATATAGATTCAGCTCAAGATGCAGCCTTGGCATTGGCGCCATTTGCTGGCAAACATGCGGCAGCACTTTTTGCCATGGGTATCATAGGCACAGGACTGTTGGCCATTCCAGTGCTGGCAGGCAGTGGAGCGTATGCTTTGGCTGAGGTGCTCAATTGGAATGAGGGTTTGGAACTCAAGTTCTCTCAAGCTAAAGGATTTTATGTTGTCATTGCGCTTTCGATCATTTTCGGAGGACTTTTCAATTTCTTCAGCATCAATCCGATTACTGCCCTTTATTATTCAGCTTTTCTTAATGGTGTGATCGCGGTGCCTTTGCTCTATCTGATTATGAAAGTGGGAGATGATCCGAAGGTGATGGGAGAAGAGCGTCATCCCGGATGGGTCAGGATTTTCGGATGGCTTGGAGTTTTGGCTATGGCCGTGGCGCTTGTGGTCATGGTGATCATGAGTGTATTGTAAAATCGATTATGCATAATTTAGAGAAAAAAATAGTCAAATATCTAAACGGCAGAAGATTGAAATTCTTCGATCCGCTGAGTAGGGCGATCAGTAACATAACTATGTTGGTGGTTTTTTGGCTGGTTGTGCTTGTAGCGATTGCTTCGAATAACATACTCTCTGCTGTGGTTGTGGGTTCTGGCCTGGCGATTGTTTTCTTGGTTCATTTCATTGTTAGTGAACTTGTTTTAAAACGTGGCGCGCGCGCCTTGGCTCTTTCTCGCATGAGGCCTTACAAAAGGTATCCTGAAGAAATCCAGCCGATAGGCAGGAGATTTTCAGATTCATCTTTTCCTTCATCGCACATGTCCAGCATGGTTGGGGGTCTTATTGTGCTTGTCCATTTCTATCCTTTCCTTTGGTTAAGTGCCATTCTTGTTGCTTTTCTTATTGGTTGGTCGCGTTTGCGCAATGGGATGCATTATCCTACGGATATATTGGCTGGCATTATTCTTGGGACTGGATATGGATTCTTGACCATTTGGATTTTGAAAATATTATCATAAAAAGGCATGAAAGTATTCATAGATTTCGACGACGTCATCTTCAACACAAAACGATTCAAGGAGGATTTTAAGAATATGTTTCTGGAAAACGGCGTTCCGACTGATATTTTCGACAAATATTACAATGATCCCAATGACACTCGGGCCATCAAGACTTTTGATCCGTGGAAGCAGATCAAGCGCATCAATGGAGAAATGGGAATCGATGCGGAGAAGTTGACGAGGCTGGTGAATGAATATATAGCTGACATGTCGGCGTATGTATTTGCAGATGTCCCAGGATTTGTTCATGAAATTGGTGATGGGAATATATGCATAGTCTCCTTTGGCGAAAAGGAATTCCAGACCAAGAAGATCATGAATTCCAAGATTTCTGAATATATAAAGGATATTGTCATCACAGAAAGCTCCAAGGCTGAAGAAATCGAAAACATTTTGGAAAAAGAATGCGCTTCAAAAAATGAAAAAATCTTCTTTCTGGATGACCGCATAGAGCAGATCCATGACGTGAAAGAAAAATTCCCAGACATCATCACGATCTTCGTGAAGCGTCCAGAAGGACGCTATCAGGAGATGGCAAGAGAGGAGTGTTGCAATTTCGAAGTGCACAGCCTCAAGGAGGCTGAAAATATAATCAAGCGAATTGCACAAAAAAATGATTGAAAAGAGCGTGATAATAGACAATCTCAAGGTGCATTTTTATCAAAGCGACTTGTTGGATAATGAAAAAACGCTTGTTTTTTTGCATGGCTGGGGTTCACAGGCGATGCATTTGAAAGGAGTATTTTCCCAATGTGAAAATTTTATCGCAATCGATCTTCCAGGATTTGGAAAAAGTGAAGTCCCTAAAAATGCATGGACAACCAAGGATTACTCGGATTTCTTGGAGAAATTTCTGGAGAAAAACAAGATAAAAAAAGCCATTTTTGTTGGACATTCATTTGGGGGAAGTGTAATCATTAAATACTGCTCAGCTCATCCTGAGGTTGAAAAAATTGTTTTGATCGGCAGTGCTGGAATTAGGAATAAAAACACTAAAATCTTTTTCTATAAGATAGGTGCGAGAATATTCAATATATTTTTTGCATTGCCGGTATTGAAGGATCTAAGGCTAAAAATACGAAAAGGATTCTACTCTGCTATCGGCAGCGAAGATTATATAAATGCGGGAGAAATGGCAGCTACTTTTCAAAATGTCATCAATAATGACTTGCGTGAAGACATGAGAAGCGTGAAAGCGAAAGCAGTGCTTATTTGGGGAGAGAATGACAAGGAAACGCCAGTTTCGGACGCGCGTCTCATGAATGAGCTCCTGGAAAATTCAGAGCTGTTCGTGATTCCCGAGGCTGGACACTACGTGTTTTTGGATAACAAGACGGAATTTGATAAGAAATTTTTTCCGCAAACATCATGATTATTAGAAATCTTATTTATATACTGCAAAGCGAAAATTATTATTTTTCGCGGTTTTTGAAATTCGCCTACAGTCATTTGGAATGGTGGGAACTTGAGCAGCGGCAAAAAATAACCTGGACAGCCAAAGCGCGACTTCTCCAGATTATTACATGGGCTATACTTATCAGTGCAAGCATTATTGGTTTTTCGTTTTTTGGATGGTATGGATTTTTTATCGTGGCCGCACTCCTTGCTTTACTTCCTTTTGTGATAGGAATTTCGCTTGTTTTGATAATGCCGGTAGATGAAATTCTTAAAAACAAAAGAATAGGCTCAGCAAAAAGCATTCTTTCTCAGGCTGGCATTGAGATCGTAGGCATTACTGGAAGTTATGGTAAAACAAGCACCAAGGAAATTCTGGCTCATATTCTGGAGAAGAAATTTTCCGTAATAAAAACTCCTGAGAATGTGAATACGGATATTGGGATAGCGGATTTCATAATAAGAAAGAAGGAGCAGATTCAAAAAAGCCAAGTATTTATCGTTGAGATGGGAGCATATTGCAAAGGGGAGATCGCAGCGATATGCAATATGGTGAAGCCTGACTATTCGATTTTAACAGGCATAAACGAAGCCCATCTTGAACGTTTCGGAAACATTGATAATACTATACAGACAAAATTCGAATTACCTCAAAACACAAAAGCTTTATCGGTTTTGAATTTAGACGATGTTAATGTCAGGGACAATTCGGAAAGATTTGACTTGAAAAACACATCGGGTATTTCTTTGGGATCAGCTGGCAATATTGAGGCGTTGGAAAATTTCAAGGGTTTGAAATTTAGTTATGATAATTGTGATTTTCAAACGAAGCTTTTGGCTGAACATAATATCACACTCATACTGCTGTGCAGTGTTATTGCGAAAAAGCTAGGCATGTCTATGGGTGAAATAAGTGATGCTGTGAGTGGAATAAAACCGGTTGCGCATCGTTTGGAGCCGCTGTACAATAGTGCCACCAACGTCATGGTTATCGATGACAGCTATAATGGCAATTTTGATGGCATTAAAAGTGGAATAAAGGTACTTTCCAGAGCTGGAGGTAGAAAGCTGGTTCTTACGCCTGGCATTGTTGAGCTTGGAGATGCCATGCCTGCAATACACAGGGAAATTGGGAGGCTGTATGCTCATGAGGCTGATCAGGTGTTACTTATAAAATCACCCATGACGCCATATATTATCGAGGGGCTCCAAGAAGAAAAATTTGAAAATTTACGGCTTTACGAGAATACCGAGCAAGCGCATGCTGATCTTGGCAGCGTTATAAAAAGCGGTGACACTATAATTTTCCAAAACGATCTTACTGATAATTATTTTTAAAAATATGAAAGAGCAGAATAAGAATTTGAATATCGGGGTGTTTTTCGGCAGTCGAAGCCCTGAGCATGATGTATCTATAATTACCGGCCAACTTATAATTTCGGAACTCAAAAAGCTTGGCTATAATGTTGTGCCTGTTTATTTGAATAAGGACGGCGAGTGGTTTGCTGATGAAAGGTTGGGTTCTTTGAAATTTTTCACAAATCCTCAAAAGGATGTTGAGCTGAAGGAAATGAAACCATGCAAGCTGGAGTTGGCAGCAAAAGGAAGGATGGTTTTTAAAAAAGAAGGCATGTTTTCTCAGGAGGTGGTTATTGACATTGCTTTCCCGGCTTTTCATGGAACAAATGGCGAGGATGGTACGATTCAAGGATTGTTTGAACTCATGAGTATTCCATATGTGGGATGCGACGTGCTTTCTTCTGCGTTGGCGATGGATAAAGCGGCAACCAAGATGATGTATCGCAGCGAGGGTATTCCTACGGCGAAATTCATGCATTTCAGTTTTCATGAATGGGAAAAAGGCAAATCTGCAGTTTTGGCTGAAATAGATAAATTGATTTGGCCGATATTTGTGAAGCCTGCGAGACTGGGATCTTCAATAGGAATTACAAAAGTTAAGAACAGAGATGAATTGGAAAACGCTTGTGAAATCGCGCTTCATTATGATGACAAGGTCATAGTTGAAGAAAGTGTGGAAAACATGTCTGACATCACTTGTGCTGTGTTGGGAAATGATGATCCTGTCGCATCTCTTGTCCAGGAGGCGGTTTTTTCCGGTGATCATTTTAATTATGAGGACAAATATTTAGAAAATGGAGGTGCTCAACTTGGTAATGCCCAAAGTAGTCTTGTGATACCAGCAGATCTTTCAGCTGAAAAAACCAAAGAAGTCCAAGATATGGCAGTTGCAATCTTTAAGCTTTGCGGATGCAGTGGGATTGCGCGCATTGATTTTCTTTACAACAAAGAAACCCAAGCTGTATATGCAAACGAAATAAACACGATGCCTGGAACTCTTTATCACCATTTATGGAAAAAGAGTGGTATTGAGATCGGTGAATTATTGGAAAAACTGATTGCATTCGCGCAAGAGAAGCAGGAGATTAAAAACAAAATAACACTCACTTTCCAATCTGATCTCTTGAAGTTTGCAAATTCGGTCAAATTAAAAATAGACAAAGAATAACCAATAACTACTTGGTGTTTTGAATAAATAATAAAAAAGATTGTTTTGCGCCTAGCGCTCTGCAATTCTATATTTATCAATATGTGTGGAATTGTTGGCTATATCGGAAAACAGAAGGCGGCACCTATCCTTCTGGAAGGACTCAAGCGTTTGGAATATCGCGGTTATGACAGCGCAGGCTTAGCGGTGATTGAAGAAGATAAAATGCTGACTTTCAAGGCGACTGGTAAGGTTGCGGAATTGGAGAATAAACTTGGAAGCAGGGATCTTGCTGCCACTTCTGGCATCGCGCATACCCGCTGGGCCACGCATGGCAAGCCTTGCGATAAGAATTCCCATCCACACAGTGATTGCTCGGGCATGATACAAGTCGTGCATAATGGCATCATCGAGAATTATTTGGAATTGAAAGAATTTCTCAAGAAGAAAGGACACGATTTTTCTTCGGAGACTGATAGTGAGGTCATTGCGCATCTGATTGAGCAATACCAGAAACAAGAAAAGAATCTCAGTCTTAAGGATGCTGTCCTCAAGACTTTGCAGCACATCCGTGGGACATATGGCATCGCGGTGATCGATCAAAAAAATCCAGGGCAGATCGTTGCGGCGCGCTTAGGCAGTCCCTTGCTGCTAGGTATTGGCGCGGATGAATTCGTCATCGCTTCTGATGCTAGTGCGATTGTGAGGCACACCGACAGGGTGGTGTATCTGGAAGATGGGGAAGTTGCAGTTTTGGAAGAAGGTAATTTCAATGTGTTTACGATCAAAGATAAGCCGGTTGCCAAAAATGTTTCCAAATTGGATTGGTCCATGGAACAAGCACAAAAGCAAGGCTATGCCCACTTCATGCTCAAAGAAATATTCGAGCAGCCTGAAGCAGTTAAGAATGCTATACGCGGCAGATTAGTGAAAAGCGAAGGGTTGGCTAAACTGGGCGGACTCAAGGATGTGGAAAAGAAACTCAGAAACATCAGGCGTATCATCATCGTGAGTTGCGGCACGTCATATTATGCAGGATTGGTTGGAGAATATATGCTGGAGGAATATGCTGGCATTCCAGTGGAAGTGGAATATGCAAGTGAGTTCCGTTATCGCAAACCGCTACTCGACAAGCATGCGGCCGTGATCGCTATTTCGCAATCAGGTGAAACTGCCGATACTTTGGCAGCGATCCGCGAAGCCAAGGAGAAAGGCGCACTGACGCTGGGCATTATCAACACTGTCGGTTCGACGATTGCGCGCGAAGATGATGCGGGCGTATATAATCATGCTGGACCTGAGATAGGCGTGGCTTCAACTAAAGCCTTCACTTCGCAGCTCAGCATCCTGGCGCTGCTCACGATCTTCTTGGGCATGCAGCGAGATATGTCGCTGGTAACTGGCCAAAGGATCGCCAAGGAATTGGAAAAGATTCCGAAATATATCGAAGAGATCCTTGCGCAAGAAAAAGACATCAGGAAGATCGCCAAGAAATATGCGCAGTTCAATAATTTCCTTTACATGGGAAGGAAATATAATTTCCCGATCGCTTTGGAGGGAGCGCTCAAGATCAAGGAGATTTCCTACGTGCATGCCGAAGGCTATGCCAGCGGGGAGATGAAGCATGGGCCGATCGCACTCATAGATAAGAATTTTCCTTCAGTATTCGTGGCGCCCAGGGATAGCGTGTATGAAAAGAATATTTCAGGCATGCAGGAAATCAAAGCGCGCAGTGGCAGGATTCTGGCAGTTGCTACTAAAGGTGACAAGGAAATCTCAAAACATGCTGATGATGTCATTTATATTCCTAAAACACTGGAAATGCTCACGCCGCTTCTTGCTGTCATCCCGCTGCAGCTTTTCGCTTATCATGTAGGGGTGTCAAAAGGTTACGACGTGGACAAGCCACGCAATCTTGCAAAATCAGTCACAGTAGAATAGACTTGGTTGGTTATGGATACGCGAAAACTGGAACAATTCACAGAAGAGAACAAATTGCCCAAATTTCGTCTGGGGCAGATTCAGAAGGCCATCTTCCAAGATGGCGTTTCGTCGTTTGCTGAAATTTCAACGCTGCCTAAGGACTTAAGAGAAAAAATGCAAAATGAATTGCAGCTGCTTTCATTCGAGCCGCAAAAAGTTCTGGTTTCTAAAAATAATGATTCCATGAAAGTGCTTTTGAAACTTGCTGATGGAAATCTGATTGAAACTGTTTTGATTTCTCCCAAGCCGGGCACATGGTCAGCTTGCATTTCTTGCCAAGTAGGTTGTGCAATGGGCTGCCGCTTCTGTGCGACGGGGAAGATGGGATTCGGGAGAAACCTGACTGCAGAAGAAATCACTGATCAGATCTTGTTCTGGAGACAATATCTAAAGCGCAACAATATTGAAGGTAATTTTTCCAACATCGTGTATATGGGTATGGGGGAGCCATTTCTCAATTGGGAAAATGTTTCAGAGAGCATCCGCAACCTGATCGATGATAAGCTTTTCGGTTTCGGCTCGCGCTCGCTTTCTGTTTCTACTTCCGGCATCACGGAAGGTATCGCGAAATTGGCCGCGGAATTCCCGCAAGTCAATCTGGCGATATCGCTGCATTTTGCCACTGATGAGCAGCGCAGCTCTTTTATGCCGGTCAATAAAAGGGATGATATGGAGAGTCTAAAAAACGCTTTGCGTAATTATTTTGAACTCACAAATAGAAAAGTCTTTATGGAATATATTCTCCTAGAAGGATTGAATGACAGAGCGATTGATGCCAAGAATTTGGCAAGTTATCTGAAGTCCATCGGCCATGCTCATTTGCTGCATGTGAATCTGATCCGCTACAACACGACTTCCGATATCTTCATGCCTTCCAGAAAAGAGCGTGCGCAGACATTCAAAAAGAATCTGTTGTCGCTCGGCATCAATGCGACGATCAGGAAAAGCCTGGGCGATGAGATAGCTGCCGCTTGCGGCCAGTTAGCAGGAAAGTGACATTGATCTGAACGATTATTCCACAAAAAGACGATCGTCCGAAAGTGGAATAATGCGATATTTGTGGAATAAAAAAGAAAAAGCAGCTTTTGAGGGCTGCTTGTGTGTTTCAATGAAACAGGTTTTTTAGATAATGCGGAAATGTTTGAGTGTGGGGATGATGTTCGGAGCAAGCTCGCCTTTCTTCTCAAGCTCATCAAGCTCCGAGATTGGGATCCATTTCCAATCCCTGATATCTTCGCCTGGTGAAATCTCTCCTTCATGTCTGGCCAAGAAGTGAAACAACACTACGTCTATTTTTCCGTCCGGTGCGGCTTCTTTTTGTGTCCACATGACAAAAGGTTTTCTGTTGATGATCTCAACCTCGATTCCGAGTTCCAGAAAAGCTCTATTCTGGGCGTGCTCGATGAGAGATTGCTCGAGGTCGTCGAAGCGGCCACCGCAGAATTTCCAGAACGGGTCTAGGCCATGCTTGTCCAGAAGCACTTTGTCGTCCTCGATGATGACTGGGCCTGAAGCAAGGATAATTTTTGGCATAGATTTTTCCTCCCTTTTAGATTTTTAGATTTCATGAACTAAATACTCTTTACCATATAAGTATCTTTTAGTCTATAGCCGTTCTTCCTATAATATCCTCTCACACCGACGCCTGAAATTACTACAATCTTTTTGAGATCGAATTCTTCTTTGGCGATCCTTTCAGCTTCTTGCAGGAGCTTTCTGCCCAGGCCGATGTGCTGCGGGGAAGAAGCATCTTTGGAATCTATTTTGGCGAGCTTACCATAGGTGTGTACTTCGCGTATAAGCGCCGCATTTTCAAGAACCTTGAAAGCAGGTTGAAACTCCCTAAATTCCCTAATGCCCCCAACTTCACCAGGTATTCTCAAGCGCAGCAGCGCGAACAGTTTCTTTTTGTCAGGCGAGACATATTGCAGGAATATCTCTTTGCCATCAGCTGCTTCATAGTTGATCCTATCGAGGATTATTTTTTCCTTGATTTGATATTCATTCTTTACTTCGCGGCAGCGGATGCAAGGGCAATGAGCTTTATGTTCGATGATCTGTCTAAGATTGGAAACGATCGGACCAGCAATGATGGAGGAAGTCGGTACGTCGCGCACCAGGCGAGCGATTCTCACATAAGGCGCAATGGCTTCGTTCTTTATTTTGATAGCCAATTTTTCAAAAGTTTTGTCTGTGAGCGGCTTGTATTTGCCGGCTTTCCAGAGGTCATAAAGATCACTATTTTTGAGGACAACGGTAGGGTATATCTTGAGCATATCAGGCTGGAAACGGGGGTCTTGGAAAAGGGCTTTGAACATCTCAAAATCGCGCTTGGAGGTGCTTCCTGGCAGGCCCGGCATCATGTGATAATTCAGCTTAAAACCGGCATCCCGGAGCATTTTCGTGGCTCTAGCGGTCTCTTGGACGTCATGCCCGCGTCTATTGAGCTGCAAAACGTCGTCATAGATGCTCTGAACGCCCAGTTCTACTCTGGTACAGCCCAAATCCCTGAAATTGAGGATTTCTTTTTTGTCTATGTAGTCCGGTCTGGTTTCCAATGTGAGGCCAATGATGCGATGCTTCGCTTTCTCATTCTTTTTCTGTTCGCGCATCAAAGCTGAGTCGAGGTCCGACCTCGATTGAGTTTTAGGACCTCTGTGGTTTGCTTTTGGGTAATCATTGGCAGCGCTGAAACACTGCGTGATGAATTTCTTTTGATAAGATTTTGGAAAATAGGAAAATGTCCCGCCCATCACGATGAGCTCGATCTTGTCCGTGGCATGGCCATTGAGTTCCAAAGAACGCAGGCGGTTGTGCACTTGCAAGTATGGATCAAACTGTGAATCGATGGCGCGCATGACGGCCGGCTCATTGGAGAGATAACTTTTGGGCATCCCTTTTTCGGTCGGGCAGTAGAGACAATTGCCGGGGCAGGTGGATGGTTTGGTCAACACGGCGACCACGGCTACGCCTGATTGGGTGCGCACCGCGCGGCTCAGCAGCATCTTCTCGAAAGTCGGAGATTGCTTGATTTTCTTTGCGCTTACCAATTGGTTATATCTGTCGCGCAGATCGGCATTGGTCGGCATGGACACGCCGAAGCGCTTGCATAGCTTCTTTTTTAGGTATGCAAAATCCTCCTTCTTTTCCGGAAGCTCTTCGATTGCAGAGATGATGAAGTTGTCGTACGATGAGTTCATAAAGTTATAAAGTTCATAAAGTTTGAAAGTAATGAAGAGGGAAATAGCGAAAAAAATATTGAATGAGACTGAGGCTGGATATGACCTGATTGCCAAGAAATTCTCCCAGACGCGCAAGCATTTTTGGCGCGGCTTGGAATTTGTTGCGGACTATGCCAAGGCTGGCGACAAAGTGCTGGACTATGGCTGCGGCAACGGCAGGCTTCTGGAACTTATTGGTGAAAAGGATATCGAATATTTCGGCGTGGATGTTTCAGAGAAACTTATTGAATTCGCTCAGCAGAAATATCCTGATCACAGCTTTTCCAAGCTAAATCCCAATCAGACTACTCTAGCATTTGAGGGTGGATTTTTCAATAGCATATATTCGATTGCGGTTTTCCATCATTTCCCATCCCGAAAATACAGAGAAGACATGGCTCGAGAGCTATATAGGGTAACAAAAAATGAAGGCGTCATTGTTGTGACTGTCTGGTATTTGTGGCAGCAAAAATATATCGGTAATATTTTCGAAAATTGGAAAAATAAGTTGCTGGGAAAATCGGAATTGGATTGGAATGATTGCGAAGTGTCTTTCACTGACAATCAGGGCAGGGTGTTCCAGCGCTTCCATCATGCTTTCACTAAAAAAGAATTGCAAAAACTTTTCTCAGCAGCTGGTTTTGAAATCGAGCGCTGTGAAATCATAAATGGCAGAAACATACTTCTCGTGGGCAAAAAATAAAGTGTTGACAGGTATTTTGGCTCATGTTAATATACCCCCAGAGGGTATATGCCGCATACGCGGAATTTCCAAATAATAATTTTCAATTTTCAAACACAAGAAAAAGATATATTTATGGAGCTTGGATACAAAAGAAAATTCAGGCAGTCTTTTGCTGAAGTGGAAAAAAAGATGCGTGAGGCGCTGACTAATGAGGGTTTTGGAATCATTACTGAAATAGATGCCAAGGCGACTTTCAAGAAGAAACTGGATGTTGATTTTGAAGACTATCTGATTCTGGGAGCTTGTCATCCGCAGTCAGCCCATGCATTACTATCGACTGACAAGGAATTGGGATTACTGTTGCCTTGCAACGTGATCATTTATCAAAGCAACGAAGAAACAGTTGTCAGTGCCATAATGCCAAGGCAAATGCTTGCGATGGTTGATCATGAGGAGTTGGCTGCTGTGGCGGTAGAAATAGAGGAAAAACTCAAAAGAGCGATAGATAACTTATAACAAATACATATGGCGAACAAATCGAATCAGCCATCGAATGAGAAGCTCCTGAACAGGGTTTCCAGAATCGAGGGGCAAGTCAGGGGACTCAAAAAAATGTTGGAAGAAGGCGGTTCTTGCGACAAGATCATTACCCAGGTTTTGGCGGTCCGTGAAGCGGTGGCGGGACTCGGAGCTGAAATCCTGCAGGATGAATTGGTTTGCAAGCTGTCTGAACGCAAGAAGATAGATGAGAAACAGATTTTGAAATTGTTGAAATTAAGCTAAAACTTAATTTTAAAGGCTAAGTTTTAAATTTTAATTCAAATAATAAATTCTAAGTTTTAAAACATTTAGTCATTCAAAATTCATTTCAAATTTAAAATTAATAATTTAAAATTTATAAAAAGTATGAGCAAAGCATTAGAACTCACAGACAAGACATTCGAACAGGAAGTAATCAAATCCGATCTGCCTGTGTTGGTAGACTTTTGGGCTCCTTGGTGCGGGCCATGCCGCATGATGGCGCCGGTGCTTGATGAATTGGCGGGGGAAACGGAAGGCAAAGTTAAAATTGCCAAGTTGGACGTGGAAAACCCGGATCATCAGGCTTTGGCCATGAAATATCAGATCATGAGCATTCCTAACATGAAGCTTTTCAAGAATGGCGAAGTAGTTGCTGATTTCGTCGGCTTCCGTCCCAAGGAGGCATTGAAGCAGGAATTGGAAGCAAAACTCTAAAAGTAAAAAAGGACTAATATGACTGATGAAAAAAAACAATTTGATATTGCGATTGTTGGAGCTGGTCCAGCTGGGCTTTCCGCTTCAGTCTATGCTTCTCGTTATGGACTGAAGAATGTGATAATTGGTGGTATTGCGGGCGGTGCAGCTTCTCAGACTCATGAGATAGGCAACTGGCTTGGCACGAAAAACGTTGCAGGATTCCAGTTCGCACAGGATGCAATGGAACATGCCAAGAGTTTGGAAGCTCAAATGGAAACAGCCTTGGTGGATGAGATCACGGAAGAAAATGGTATGTTTACCTTATTCTTGAGTAATGGCAAAAAAATAGAAGCACGCTCGATTATTTTGGCTATGGGCACAAAGCATCGCCATTTGGGTGTGCCAGGAGAGAAAGAATTTTCCGGCAAGGGAGTTTCGTATTGCGCGACATGCGATGGATTTTTCTATCGTGGCAAGACAGTGGCTGTCGTGGGAGGCAATGATAGCGCGGCTGGAGCAGCTGTCTATTTGGCAGATATAGCTGAAAAAGTATATGTCATATATCGCGGTGAAAAGTTGAGGTGTGAAAGTTTTTGGATGAATGCCATTGAGAAAAATCCGAAGGTGAAAGTGTTGTACAATACCAACATCAAGGAAATCAAAGGCGCTGAAAAGCTTGAAGAAGTCGAGCTGGACAGTCCTCATGAAGGGAGCGAAACGCTGAAAATTGACGGAGTATTCGTGGAGATAGGGGCTGATCCTAACGTTGATCTGGCAAAGGATCTGGAAATAGAAGTCGATGCTGATGGCTACATCGTCGTGCAGCCTGACGGAAAAACAAGCCGCAAGGGAGTTTGGGCGGCTGGTGACATTACGACGGGCTCGAATAAATTCAAGCAGATCGTGACGGCTGCAGCCGAAGGTGCAATTGCAGCGCAAAGCATTCAGAAATATTTAGCCAAATAAGTCTTGTAAGTCTTGGAATTTGATGAAGCCCGGCGCTGTTGCGTCGGGCTTCTGTTTCATCTTGAGAAGATTTGTGATTTGTCTGGATACAAACCAGGCTCATCATAGGCGAGTTCCGGATGAGGCTTGGGTTTTAAACGGCTCAAGATTGCCTTTGTTTCAGGGCTATCTTGTGCGGGGTTTCCTTTGCCGGCTTTTTCAAGGCCTTTGTTTACTTGATTGTGTAGCCAATCTTGACCCTGAACGAACTTGTTGGTAGCCATTTGTCCCGCAATACTCCCACTTCTTGTTTCGTCCTCCTTCTCGGCATTGTCTAGACGTGCGGATTCTCTTCTTTTCGTGGATGCCATTTTCAGTCGATTTTTCTTGTTTTTCATGGCGGACCTCGGTATTGAGGGAGTCAGGAAATGCGAAGTTAAGATGTTAAATAGGATCTCACCTCCTTTTTAGGTTGTGAAAGAACCTCGCATTCCTCGGATATTGTCTTTATTATACACCCTATGTCAAGAGGAGTTTTAGGCGGGTATGGACAAATATTTTCTTTCTTGTATAATAGTTTTTGTAGCAAATAAGGGCCGGTAGCTCACCTGGTAGAGCGCCTCATTTGCACTGAGGAGGTAGCGGGTTCGAGTCCTGTCCGGTCCACAAAAAGTGCCCATTCAAGGGCTTATAGCTCAGTTGGTTAGAGCGCGTCACTGATAATGACGAGGTCCCAAGTTCGAATCTTGGTAAGCCCACAAAACGATCCCTGTTAGGGGATTTTTTGATTATTGACAAAAAACCGGCTATGCTGTATATTTAAGCCATAAGAAAGCCCCCAGGGCTTTTTAAAAAACCCTAAAAATATGACCAACAAAGTGGTAACATTTTTCCAAGAAGCCAAGGCTGAACTTATGAAAGTGAATTGGCCTACTCAAAAACAGGCAATCAACTATACGATCCTGGTGGTTTCTGTCAGTGTGGTAATGGCATTGCTTTTGGGAGGGTTGGATTATGTTTTCAGTTACATTTTGAAGACATTCATTATCAAATAATTAGAAATAATATTTACAAAAATGGCTAAGCAGACCCAACATCACGGACGCGCATGGTATGTGATCCACACCTACTCTGGCTATGAGGACAATGTTGCTCGCAACATGAAGCAGCGTATTGAATCCATGGATATGCAAGACCTCATCTTCGATGTGATGGTTCCGACTGAGAAGAAAATAAAAATCAAGAATGGCAAGAGAACGACTGTGGAGGAAAAGATCTATCCTGGATATGTCTTGGTGGATATGATGGTAACGGATGCTTCCTGGTATGTGGTGCGCAACACGCCTAATGTGACCGGATTCATCGGCCTTGGAACAACTCCTACTCCTGTGGATCCTGCTGAGATTGAGATGCTAAAGAGGCGCATGGGTGTGGCTGAGCCGAAATACAAGATTGATCTCAAGGTTGGTGATTCAGTCAAGATCAATGATGGACCATTCAAAGATTTCGATGGCAAAGTGCAGGAATTTGATGAAGAGAAAGGCAAAGTCAAAGTTCTCGTTTCCATCTTCGGACGCGAAACGCCTGTGGAACTGGACTTTTTGCAGATAAGAAAGATGTAAGTTTTGATGGTAACCGCGCGGAGTTGCGAAATCGGCCTATGTGGAAATTCGCTGATTGCTTCTCGCAAAAAACCATGCGGCTCGGCCTGAAATATAATTAAAGATTTATTAGACGAATATGGCAAAGAAAATAAAAGTAGTCATCAAGCTCCAGATCGTGGGAGGAAAAGCTAATCCAGCGCCTCCAGTAGGACCAGTGCTTGGTCAGCACGGTATTGCGATCCAGGAATTCTGCACTCGCTTCAATGATGCAACCAAGGACAAGATGGGTGAAGTAGTGCCAGTGGAAATCACAGTGTATGAAGATCGCTCATTCGACTTTATCATGAAAACTGCTCCAGCCGCTGAACTCTTGAAGAAAGCCGCAGGCGCAGGCAAAGGAGCTGCCAATCCGCTTAAGGACAAAGTTGGCAAAGTGACCAAAGCTCAACTGGAAGAGATCGCTAAGACTAAGATGGTTGACCTCAATGCGAACGATGTGGAAGGTGCAATGCAGATCATTGCAGGAACAGCTCGTTCAATGGGAATCAAGATTGAAGACTAATAATTTATTTTTTGTGGGAGCTCTGACGGATCGGGGCGTTTGTACCACGCAAAAACTATGAAGAGAGGAAAAAAGTACCGAGCAGTCTCGGAAAAGATCGAAAGCAACAAGTTGTACAGCGCTGAAGAGGCTATGCAGCTCGTGCGCGAATCAAAAATCGCCAAGTTTGATGAATCAGTTGAAGTGCATGTAAAATTGGCTATCGATCCAAAGCAAGGCGATCAGCAAGTTCGTGGATCAGTCGTTTTGCCTCATGGAGTTGGTAAAGCTGTAAAGATCGCAGTTGTGACTTCAAGCAAAACCAAGGATGCACAGGATGCAGGAGCTGACATCGTAGGAGGAGAGGAACTTATTGAAAAGATTAAAAATGGCAAAGCGGAAGCTTTTGATGTTTTGGTGGCTTCGCCTGAAATGATGCCTAAATTGGCGCAGGTGGCCAAAATCCTTGGACCCCGTGGACTCATGCCAAGCCCTAAGACTGACACAGTGACTGACAAAATCAAGGAGGCTGTGGAGATGCTTAAGAAAGGCAAAATGAGCTTCAAGAATGACAATACGGCTAATGTGCATCAAGTAATCGGCAAAGTTTCTTTTGATGCCGCCAAGCTCAAGGAAAACTACGAAGCTTTCATGGATGCTCTTCAGAAAGCCAAGCCAGCTGGAGCTAAAGGCAAATATGTGACTATGATCGCTGTCTGCTCCACAATGGGACCTTCCATTAAAGTGCAGCTCTAGTTGCAAATTAGTTTCAAGACTTCCAAAGACGCCTTGCGTGGCGTCTTTTTTGTGGTCTAATTTGGCTTTGACTCGATGTATTTTGATGTGTACAATGGGAGTACTTAGTAATAACTTCTAGTCAATATGGCGAAACTTATTTTGGGAATTGCAGGAGAGATGGGAAGTGGCAAGGAAGCTATCTCTAAACATCTGGTCAATACTTATGGTGCGCACTCGCATAATTTTTCACAGATATTGAGCGATATCTTAGAGCGTCTTTATCTTGAGAAAACGCGTGAGAATCTTACGCCGCTTTCCTTTGCTCTTAGGAAGAATTTTGGGGAAGATATTCTGGCGAAAGTCATGTATCACGATTCCGTTGAGGATACTGCTGATATCGTGGTTGTGCAAGGCATCAGACGAATTGAAGACATGACATTCTTGAGACAAGTTCCTGAATTCAAATTTGCTTTTGTGGATGCCGATATGAAACTGCGGTATGAGCGTGTTAGTGAAAGAAGGGAAAAGGCAAATGATGGCTTAATGACATTTGATCAGTTCAAGGCATCTCATCAATATGAAACCGAATTGACCATTCCTGATTTGAGGAATTATGCCGACTATGTTTTGGACAACAACGGCACTTATGCTGAGTTGTATGAGCAGATTGACAAAATTATAAGTCAGAATATATAATTTGCTAAAAAACAAAGGAGAAAAATATGGAAAACAGGGAAATTGAAAATAAAACAGAGGGCGGCATTGACTATTTGCCATTTGAGCAGAGAATTCCTGATTTCCAGTATCAAGAGTTACTTAAAAAAATAAAGACAACAGGAAAAGACAAAATGCCTATACACGCCAGGCTTAGTGAGAACGCTAATTCTGGTCATCAGAATTCCAAAGAAATCACGGGATACATGCTGCAATATGACATGAGCAACGGCTTTCCTGTTCTGACTGAGCGAGATTTGAGCAAGTCATTCTACGGAGCTATTGGTGAACTGGTGGCATTTCTGAATGGACAAAGCACTTTGAGCGGCCTTAAGGAATTTGGCTGCCCATCAATTTTCTGGAAAGATTGGGTCACGAAAGAGAAGTGTGCGAACTTCGGTTTGGAAGAAGGAGATTTGGGTAATGGATCTTACGGTGGCTCCCTTGGTCATTTTCAAACATCTCAAGGTGAATTCGATCAAGTAACTGCTGTGCAGAGGCAAATGGAAAAAGCTCCATTCTTGCGCACCCATGTGCTGACTACTTGGAATCCGCCGCTTTCCATGGGTGATCCCGAACAAGGATTCGAGCGAGAAGTGGTTGTTGCGCCTTGCCATGGCAATTTCGTGCACTTCGTGCTTTTTGACAAGCAGAAAGAATTGGAAATGACGCATACCCAGCGCTCGGCTGATGTGCCAGTCGGCTTGCAGCTGAATCTGATTGAATGGTCTGCGCTTGGTTTGATGGTGGCACATCTTCTGGGTTACAAATTTACGAAATATACGCACTTTATTTCAAACCCTCACTATTACGATGTCCAGACTGAATCAGTAGATAAGATTTTGTCCATAAAGCCGACTGCATTTCCGACAGTGAAACTGAAGCCGAATAGGGAAGTGACAAGGATCCAGGATTTCCGCAAGGAAGATTTCGTGCTGGAAGATTATCAGCCGACAGAGCCTTGGTTTAAAATTCCAACTCCAATATAAAAATATATGAGGGAAGATATGAATGAAAGCGGACTGGATTTAAGCAATGCTCGCAAAGAGGAGCAGATTGATGTGATGAAGAAAATCATCACGGACGGAGTGTGTCCGTTTTGTCATGATTTTGTTGAAAAAATAGAGCCAGCCTATCATTCCAACCCGATACTGGTGGAAAATGATTCTTGGATCGCGACTCGGAATGCTTGGCCGTATGACAACACTAAAGAGCATCTTGTTTTGGTTATCAAGCGTCATATCCTGACACCTGAAGAAATGACACAAGAGGAAATTGTGAATCTTTGGGATGTCATTAAAAAAGTGAAGCAAGAGCTGGGAATAACTCACAGTACATTGCTGATGCGCTCGGACAGCACCGGCAAGACTGGCGCAACAGTGCAGCATCTGCATGCGCAGCTGATTGTCGCTAGTGATGAAGGAATTGTGCTTACAAGAGTCGGTTAAGGAAATATAAATCCTGACTTAATGAGCCCGAAATCTCTTATGATTTACGGGCTCTTTTTATTTAAGTAAATTAATATAAGTTAAGCTTCTTTAACTAAAATAAATTCAACCCCTGCATTCTTAAGGACATCTTCCGCATCTGAAAGGGAATAGCCGCTTTCGTAGTATACTTTCTTGATGCCTGCTTCTGCGATCAATTTGGCACAAGTTGGGCAGGGGAATGTGGTGACGTATAGATTTGTGTTGTTGAGGCTGATTCCTTCTTTGGCAGCTTTTCCAATCAGGGATGCTTCGGCATGGATGGAATTAGACAAATGATGGTTTTCGCCGGCATCAAAGCACATCCTGAGGTCTCCATAAACCGCCATATTTTCTTGTGTTGGTACGTGTCTATTGAATGCTGAAAGAATCACTGAACCTTCATTGTCTGTGACAAGTGTGCCGATCTGCCTCCACCAATTGGCGCTTTTTTCTTGCAGCTCCTTGGCTTGATTGATTAGTTCCTGATGGGCTTTTTCGCTTGTGATTGTCCTGTCGTTGGAAACCTCCAGTTCTTGAGTAGACACAGGCTTATTCCATCTGAGGAATACGTTTTCAAATTCTACTTTTCTGCCAGGTAGGAATTTTTCCGCAAACCAATGTGACACATCCTCATCTGGCATGACGATTGAAGCATCTTTTTCTATATCCGACAGACTGTCGACTGTTAGAAGATCGACTTCCTTGAAAATGCCAGATTTCTTGATGAGGTTGCAAATAGTATTCTGGTTGATGGTGCGCAGATCTCTTTTTAGATTTTCAAAGCGCTCCCATTTTTCCAAGATTGAATTGTCTAGGATATAAAGATGATCCGGATATTTCTTGAATAATTCCAGATATCTGATATGAATGACGGGAACCAATGCTATGAGTATCTTCTTTTCAGCCATTTATTTGAGCAATATTTATTTTTTGTTATACAGGAATTTTGCTATAACCTCCTGCAATTCCTTGGCTAAGTCTTCAGCTCCTTTTATTGTCAGGAGTCTGATGCGTGCAGTGGTTGAAGTCGTCGATTGCGGTTCCATGTTGACGATCTGCTTACAGAAAGGGGTGTGCTCCTCGCATATCTCCTCAAGAAAGCTTTTGCCATTCACGTTGGGAGGAGTTGATTCTGAAATCACTAATACGTCGGGTTGGATATCTCTGATAAGCTTACCGTGATCTGTTTTGGATTCTTTCATGACGATCAAGTCGACATGCTTCAAATGGGAAATCATTTTGACCCTTTCTTGCTCTGGCACGATCGGGCGTGAAGGACCCTTGCGGAATTTCACGACTTCATCCGTGTCGACGCCTACGATCAGGACATCACCGAGAGCCTTGGCTTTTTGAAGATATTGAGCATGTCCTTCATGGATAAGATCCCACACTCCTTGCGTCAGGACGACTTTGTGGCCATTTTCTTTGAGAAGCGTTGCGACCCTACCTATGTCATCTGAGGGTATGAGCTGTCCGCTGCCGATAAGGCTTGTTATTTCAATATCCATAAGGGTTTGTCTTAAGTATGGCCATTATACAAAATACTTGTTATTTTAGCCAGTGGATAAGCCAAAAACGCTTTTGCCATGCTGGTTTTTGTATGATATCATGGAAAACACAAGGAAAATCCCGCCGTCGTCGCATGCGACTTTGGCGAGGCAAGGCAAAAAAACATGAATACCCCTAAAATAAGCATCATTTGCGCCATCGCCAGAAACAGGGCGATAGGCAAAAACAACCAGTTGCTATGGCATATCCCAGAGGATTTCAAGCACTTCAAAGAGACCACGTCTGGACATGTGATCGTCATGGGACAGAAGACATATGAATCCATCGGCAAGCCTTTGCCGAATCGCACAACCATAGTCTTGACCAATGATCCTGCTTTCCAGGTGGAAGGGGTGATTGTGGCGCACACATTCGAGGAGGTTTTTGCCAAAGCCAAGGAGATTGAAAAAGAAGAGATCTTTATCTGTGGTGGCGGCAGTGTGTATGCGCAGACGATCGGCATGGCTGATAAGCTATATCTTACTGTGGTGGAAAAGGATTTTGATGCCGACACATTTTTTCCGGAATATGGAGAATTCACCAAAGTGGTTTCAGAAAGAAAAAGCAGTGACGAAAATTTTGAATATACATTTTTAGAATTGGAAAAATAGCGCTATGAAAAAAATACAAGAAAAAAGAGATATTGAATTTTTCTATGAAATAGGCCAACTTCGTCTAATTAACAGAATGTGGAGAAGATTTTTTCAATCGGAAACATCCAATGTTGCTGAACATACTTTAAGAGTTATTTGGATTGCTCTAGCTATTGCAAAGAAAGAAGGCGTTAAAGACGAAGAAAAAGTTTTAAAGATGGCTCTTGTTCACGATATCACAGAAAGCAGAACTGGAGAGGTGGATTACATCTCAAGACAATATGCTGATTTAAAAGAAGAGCTCGCTATAAGGGATATGTTGGAAAGTACGGTTTTGGAAGAAGATTTCCTTAAAGTTTGGAAAGAATATGAAAAAAGAGAATCAATCGAAGCAAAACTCGTAAAAGATGCTGATAATCTGGATGTAAATCTTGAACTCATGGAACAGCGGATTCAAACTATTTCTGATAAGTTTATAAAACCAAGAGAAGTTCTTGTTAAACCGAAACTTTATACAGAAACTGCAAAAAAATATTGGAGCTTGATTGCTAAGTCCGATGTTCATGACTGGCACGTTTTAGGAAGAAATAGATTTAATCAAGGAGATTGGAAAAAGGTCAAGAAGAAAAAATAAGTTTAATATTTCAAAATTATGGCAAAATATATCCCAGTCATCGGCATGGAAATCCATGTGGAGCTCAAGACGCATTCCAAGATGTTTTGTAATTCCAAAAACGGTCTCGGACAAGAAAAGGAACCGAACATCCATATCTGTCCCGTCTGTACTGGCCAGCCAGGCACATTGCCGGTGCCTAATCGCCAAGCGATCGAATTCGTGCAGCTTGCAGGATTGGCTCTTAATTGCGAATTGAATCTCAAATCCAAATTCGACCGCAAGAACTATTTCTATCCCGATCTTCCGAAAGGCTATCAGATCTCGCAATACGATCAGCCACTATGCGGACTGGGACACATTGACATCAATGGCAAAAGGATAGGTATTACTCGCATTCACATGGAGGAGGATACTGGCAAGCTTATTCATCCAGAAGGCGCTGACTACACCCTGGTGGACTATAACCGCGCCGGTGTGCCGCTCATGGAACTGGTCACTGAGCCTGACATTGAAACCGGAGAAGAAGCCCGTGAATTTTGTACGCGCTTGCAGCAGATCTGTCGCTATCTGGGAATTTCCGATGCGGACATGGAAAAAGGCAACATGAGATGCGAAGTGAATCTTTCACTGCACAAAGAGGGCGAAGAAAAACTTTCCGGCACCAAGGTAGAAGTAAAGAACATCAACTCTTTCCGCTTCGTAGAGAAAGCCATCAACTATGAAATTGAAAGGCAGACTGCTGCTTTGGACAATGGTGAAGAGATCGTGCAGGAAACACGCGGATGGGACAGCGTCAAGAATGTAACTGTCTCGCAAAGAAAGAAAGAGTCTGCGCATGACTATCGCTATTTCCCAGAACCTGACATTCCGCCAATGGAATTTACCAAGGAATATGTCGAAGAATTGAGGTTGCGCTTGCCTGAACTGCCAGCTGAAAAGGAAAAGAGATTTGCTGATCAATATGGACTAAACGCCCAGGAAGTTTCCGTGTTGACTGCACAGAAAGATCTGGCAGATTATTTTGAAAGCGTGCTGAGTGAGATCGAAGAAAAGATCGCTTCGCATGAGATTGAAGCATTCAAGGAGAAAGTGATCAAGCTGGCCGTGAATTATATCATTTCAGAACTTAGGAAGCATTTGATGGAAAACAAGCATGATGTGCGTGATCTCAAGATCAACGCGGAAAATTATGCTGAGCTCATTGGTATGGTGGCGGATGGCAAAATCAATTCCAGTGCGGCGCAGGTGGTACTCAAGGAAATGTATCACACGGGTGGCGACCCTTCGCAGATTGTGGAGGAAAAGAACTTGGGACAGATGAGCGACACCGGCGCTTTGGAAGAAGCTGTGGACAGCGTGCTTTCTGCCAATGAACAGTCCGTGGCGGACTTCAAAGCCGGCAAGCAGAACGCGCTGCAGTTCCTGATGGGGCAGGTCATGAAGCAGACGCAAGGTAAGGCTAATCCGGGAGTGGTGATGGAAATGCTCAGAAAAAAGCTTTCTTAATTTGACAAAAGATAAAAATATGTGTATAATATAATAAGGTAGGTGTAATCCATTAACAACCAAAAACATGGGAAACAAGAATTATTTTGAAGGAAAATTCTCTCCAATGGTTGATCCTAAGACTGGTGAAGATGATTTGAGTAAGCGTGAGGCTTTGCGTGCTACAGTAAATTTACGCGAAAAAGATGTTGAAAATGAGGCAAGAAAATTGGCTGCGCAGATCAGTCCTGAAACTCAAAAAGATGTCGAAGCTGAAAGAGGCAATTATGAAGCCAGCATCAAGTCTTTGGAGATAGACCTGTCTGCTCTGGACACTCTTTTTGACGGGGTACGCTCCGATGGTGATTCTTTGCAGGCGAGTCTTTTTAATGCTAAAGTGGCTGACGTTGCCGAGCAAATAAAGAGCCTGGATGCTATTTATAAGAATGAAGGATATAAGGAACTTGATGAACGTCTGGCGCAAGTGAAAATTAAATTTGCTGAATTTGAAGCCGTTGATACTGAAAAATTGAGAGCGAACATGTAAAAACGAAAAAGGAAATTTAAAAAGCGGGCCGGCATGATAGCTGGTCCGCTTTTTTGTTATCCCTCCTCCTGTTGTGCTCCTATGGAATCGTGAACGGGATTCCGCTCACACTTCTGCCTCCTTTTCTATAGAAGAAGAGAATATTACAGTTGGGTGGCATTTCTATCGACAGGGGAATGACCAGTTGACCATTCTCCTTAGCCGCTCTGGCTGCATCAGATACTGGCACTCCAGCTTTACAAAGAAGCTTGGCAATGCCTTCGTTTACCAAGGCGTTGCTAACTGTCTTGTATACCCGCAAGCAGATGCCATGGATTATGGCCATCGGATCCGCCTTCGGCAAAAGCTTGATTATGAGTGTGTTGTTTTCACCACGCTTTGCCTCGCGCATACAGCCTACAGTTGTGTTTCTATCTATGTTTGCCATGACGTCCTCCTTTTCTGTTGGTGTGTTTTTAAATAACTTATATTTATAGCAGAAAATAATCACTATGTCAAGAGGTAAAAGTGCCGAAAACAAGGCAAAAATAGGCTGTGCATAAGTCAATTTGGAATGCTGTTTTGCGGGGTGTATAATATGAAAAAGCCTATGAAAAACATAACACAACATAGGAATGGTAGAATAAGGTTCTTTTAAGCAGTCGCCAACAGGCGATTTTTTGTTCTTTTCACTTTTAACGGCGTCCTGTGAGGCGCAGAAAGGTGGCTGTCATGCGAAGAATCGAAACTTACGTGGTGGTGCGAGGCAAGCAAAGAGAAGCATTGCTTTGCACGAAATGCGGAGAACTATTCGGATGTTCCAAGGGTTTATGCGTCACCAACTGCGATAGGATCCAACGGATGGAATGTTTGGATACTCTGACCGGGTCACCCAATGATGTATGCGGGAAACATACAACGAAAATTGAGTTCGCCCGGCATCCTATTTTCCATCGCGCTGCATAGCGGCGGAGATTCAAAGGGCTGACGCCACGCGTCAGCCCCCAGTTTTATTTTAAGAAGTTTTTGACGACAGTTTCTATTTCGGAATAATCCTTGAGCCACATGATCCTTTGGTCTTTTTTGAACCAAGTCATCTGGCGTTTGGCATAGTGGATGATGTCGAAATAAAGCTTTTTCTGCATTTCTTTCAAATCAATTTTATTTTGCAGATATCTGGCAATCCAGCGATATTCGAGGCCTATTCTTTCCAGCCATTCGGGACTCACTCCTGTGCTGAGTAAGTTCTTCACTTCATCGATCATGCCCTCATTAAAACGAGCTTCTAAGCGCTTTTTTATTTTCGCATTTAACAATTCGCGTGGCACCTCTAGTCCTATTTGCAAAAACTCGTATTTTGAATCAGTTGATTTTGTTTGTGGTACTTTGCCTAAAGCAGTTGCAATTTCAATGGCGCGGATCAGGCGCACAGAGTTGTTTTTGTCGATGATCTCGGCACGCTCACTGTCGAGTTTCTGCAGCTGGACAAAAAGTTCTTCTGCTGATTTGCTACGTAGCAAGTTACGTAACTTTTCGTCAGGTTTGACTTCAGGCAGGGCAGTGTTGTCGACGATCGCTTTGATCCAGAATCCGGTGCCGCCGCATATGATGGGGAGCTTTCCGCGCTTCAAAATGTCGGGTATAGTCTTATTGACAATTTCAATAAAATGTGATATGTTTAACTCTTCGCCTGGATCAGCAACATCGATCAGATGATGTGCAATTCCATCCGAGATAAAAATGCCTTTTTGTAAGGCGCCAGGAACTTTGCCTGTGCCTATGTCCATTTTGCGGAAAACCTGGCGGCTGTCAGCTGAAATGATTTCGCCATTGAATTTCTTGGCAAGTTTAATGGCTGCATCGGATTTTCCCGAAGCGGTTGGGCCAAGGATAATGATAATTTTTGGTTTTGCATTGGGCATATCTTGAGAGTATACTATGGACAAGCAAGAAGGCAAATTTGGTCATTAAAAACTCAATAAATACAATTTTTTACAAAGGGCAAGTAATTGACTTCCCGTATTTTTAATCTCATCTGAGGAAAGGAGTTTGGACATGAGTAAGATTCTGGTGGTTGATGATGATCCTACGACAAGATACTTGATTGCGGAGATTCTGAAGCGTAAGTATGGCCATGAGGTCAGTCAAGCGGAAAATGGTAGGGAAGCTATGGGCATCTTACGAGAAGTAAAGCCCGACCTTATAGTTTCGGATGTATTTATGCCCGAAGCTGACTGTGTAACTGATGGTATAACGCTTTTGTCCACTCTCCGTCTCGGCGGGGATGACATTCCTGTTATTCTTATTAGTTGCAGCCTTCCTGATGATCTCAGAAGTGCTGTCAAAAGAGCAGATGCATTTTTTGAGAAGCCGCTGGATTTCAGTGAACTTCACAAATGCATAAACAGGCTTCTCAGCCAACAATAGGGATGAATATTTGAACTTTAGGACCACACTAAACGTAGGTGTGGTCCTTATTTTATTTCTCCTTCCAGATTCCAAATATTAGCTTTGGTTATTTTCACCTTTGTGAAATTTCCGATGGCGATTTTCTTTTTTGAGACAATCTTTACATTTTTCTGTGAGCGAGTCTTGCCGAAATATGCTCCATTCTTTTCTTTCTCGAGCAGTACTTCCTGAGTCGTGCTGATATATTTCTTGCTGTTGGCAAGCGCGGTCTTTTTCAGGATTTCGTTGAGCGCTTTTTCGCGGCGCTCTTTTTCTTTTTTGGAGATATTGTTTTTCATCTGCCAAGCTGCAGTGCCTGGGCGTGGTGAGAATTGTCCGAAATACACCATGTCAAACTTGGCTTTTTTCATGACTATTTCAGAATCCTCGAATTGTTTTTTTGTTTCGCCAGGGAATCCGACGATAATATCCGAAGAGATTGAAAATAATAATTTCGGCTTATATTTCTTGAAAGACGATCTTATTTTGCTGATGCGGCCGAGATAGTGTTTCTGTGTGTATTTTCTGTTCATTCTGCGCAGCACTTCATCGTTGCCGGCTTGCACTGGAAGATGCACGCTTTCGCATACTTTCTTGCATTTTGCGATCGTTTCGATCAGCTCGTCGCTCATATCCTTGGGATGTGAGGAGGTGAATGTGATCCAGAATTTTCCTGAGATCTTATCGATCATCTTCAGAAGCTTGGCAAAATTTATTTCCTTACCTTTGAATGTTCCGCGATAAGAGTTAACATTCTGTCCGAGAAGCGTGATGTGCTTGCAGTCTTGAGCTATGATATTTTTCACTTCGCTTAGGATTTCTTCGGCGGCCCGGGATGTTTCTCTGCCGCGTGCATGGGGCACCACACAGTAAGCGCAGAAATTGTTGCAGCCTGTCATGATGGGAATAAAAGCTTGGAAGGAGTTAGTGTGCTTAGGATTTATGGAGAGATAATCTATAGTTTCACTGGTAGTTTTCGTTTCTTTATTTGCGATTTTGAGTTTATTGAAATTATCCGTAAAGTCTTTTATTTCCGTAAACAGATCCACCTTGCCTTTCATGCGGCGTTGGACATCTTTGCGATGGGCAATACAGCCCGTCATAATTATAGTTTTCAGCTTTTGGCTCTTAGCTTCTAGTTTTTCTTTTTTTCTTATATTATGGATCATGCCATACACGCGGTCCTCAGCCATTTGACGCACGCCGCACGTGTTGATGATGACCAAGTCCGCGCTGTCTATTTTTTCTGCAAGCTCAAAACCTTTGCTTTCCAAAAAGGAAGCCAATCTCTCGCTGTCAGAATGATTCATAGCGCAGCCGAATGTCTTGATTGAATATTTCATAAATAGCTACAATTAAAAAAATAGGGGAGCAGCGTTTAAACGCAACTCCCGATTTTTGACGGACCGGCACAGTCAGACCTTTTTGAGGAGTTTATTGGCCGTGTGAGCGGGTTTTTTCTTGGATGATCTCTTGCCGGGCGCAACCCTTTTGGGATCTGCCTTCAGTTTGTAGCCGCGCTCATTAAGAGGCTTGGGCGTTCCGTCAATGACGCCCAGTTTCTTGGTGAGGATCACACTGGACTTACCTTCTCCTGCCAAATAAGTGTGGCTCGACATCTGGCACCTCCTATATGGAAATTTAAGCTACTAACTATTTTTTTCCTCAATTTCTTTTACCACTTTTTCCACAAAGGCGTCAATTGCTAGTGTTTGCTGTTCTTTAACTCCGCGCGCCCTGACATTCACAGTCTTTTCATCCATCTCGCGTTGGCCGACAACCAGGATATATGGCACTTTCTGCTTTTCAGTTTCAGAAATCCTTTTGCCTAGAGAATCTGCCTTGTCATTGATCTCAACACGGACGCCAGATGCAATCAATTGCGTCTCTACCTCCTTGGCGTAGTTTCCGAATTTTTCAGTAGAGATAGGCAGAATGGTGACTTGGATAGGGGAGAGCCAAAGAGGCAAATTTCCTCCGGTGTGTTCCAGATATATTCCGATAAAACGCTCGAGTGATCCGAAGATCGCAGCATGTATCATGACAGGAGTTTTCTTTTGCCCGTTGCTATTGATGTATTCCAATTCGAAGCGCTGCGGAAGCTGGAAATCGAGCTGGATGGTTGCCAATTGCCATGATCTTCCCAATGCATCTTTTATGTTGATGTCTATCTTGGGTCCATAAAAGGCGCCGTCTTTTTCTTTGAGCCCGTATGTTATTTCTTCATTGGCAAGTGCGCTCTTGAGATCCTGTTCTGCTTGATCCCAGGTGGCTGCCTCTCCCATGAAATCATCTGGCCTAGTGGACAGGAAGAATTTTGGCTGGATGTTGAAAACGGCATAATATTCCTTGACCATCTTCAATAAAGAGCTTATTTCCTCCTCGACTTGCGATTCCATGGCGAAAATGTGGGCATCATCTTGTGTGATTCCTCTGACGCGCAGCAAGCCATTCAGTTCTCCTGATTTTTCGTTACGCATGACGCGTCCTATCTCAGTGTACCGGATAGGCAATTCCTTGTATGAGCGCTGCTGGGTTTGGTATATCTTGATATTGAATGGGCAATCCATTGGCTTGAGGCAATAGACATCTTCTTCAACATTGAAAGAAAACATATCGTCCTTGTAATGGTCCCAATGGCCTGAAGTTTTCCAGAGAGTGTTTTTGGCTAGCTGCGGAGTTTGGATCTCAAGGCTGCCGTACTTTTTACGCAGAGCTTTTCCGAATTTCTCCAATTCATTCCAGATGATCATGCCTTTCGGATGCCAGAATGCCATGCCGGGAGCTTCCGGATGAAAAGAGAATAAATCCAGTTCTCGTCCCAGTTTCTTGTGGTCTCTTTTAGCAGCTTCCTCTTGCTGCGTTTTGTAATTCTCCAACTCTTCCTTGGTCTCAAAAAGCACCCCATATACTCTTTGAAGCTGGGCTTTTTCAGCATCTCCTTTCCAATATGCACCGGAGATCTTGGTGAGCATAAGAGCTTCAGCATTGATTTCTCCAGTGGAGTCCACATGCGGTCCAGCGCAAAGATCCACGAAATGGCCTGATTTGTAGATAGAAACAGTCTTCTCGCCTTGATTCTTGAGATCATCGATGAGTTCCAACTTGTATTTCTGATCCCTTTCCTTGAATTTTTCTAAGGCGCTCTCGATGCTGATGTCGGCGCGCTCGAAAGAATGGTTGGCTGCGATAATGGCTTTCATTTTCTCTTCGAGCAAAGGCAGATCTTCAGGGATGAGGGTGCGAGGAAGCTCGAAGTCATAATAGAAGCCGTTCTCTATAGCTGGTCCGATGCCGAACTTGGCTTCAGGGAACATTTCCAACACGGCAGCGGCTAGGATGTGGGCGGCGGAGTGGCGGAGAATTTCTAATTTGTCTTGATTGCTTTTCATACAATTGATTGAAAAAATTTGGTTATAATTTTAAATTTTAAGTTTTAAATTACTAAATGTTTTAAAATTTCAAATTTAGTCTTTTAAATTTTTTATAAAATAAAATGCTCAAACAATAAAGGATAGGAAATAATTTCCTGCATCGAGTCCAGTCGCTCGAGAGCGACAGGAGGTTCCACTCGATTTCCCGCATTGCTTGGGCACTTTGGCGCTTATTCGTAAGCTGCTTAAACGGAAGCCTTCATGCGGGTCGGTAAGCCGCAGCCTCATTTGGTTGTGAATGAAATATAACCTGTAATGTCTAAAAAAGCAAGGCATGCTAGAATATACATAGCCAACACAAAAAACAAAAAAAGTATGCATTCATTTATTCCACATAAGGATAATCCTCATCGGGTCCGCAAAATTTTCGGTGCAATAGCAGTCATAAGCGTTTCCGTTGCTGCCACATTCTTTATTCAAGCGCATCTTCGCCAGTCGCGCCCTAATGCAAAAGCTCAGCAAGTCAAAGCTCCTGATCCAACAAAGGCAACAGACGCTTCTTTTGGTTATAAAACAGAAGCTCAACAGCCAGCACTTGAATCACAACCGACTCCTGAAAATTCTCCGCTTGCAGTTGTGGATGATGGCAAGCCTGAATTGACGCAAACGCAGCAAGCGGCTATTGAAAAAGTTCCGATTGTACGCGATAAGAATCCTGCTACTCGTTTGGAAGAAGCCAAAACATATGCCAAGCCGCAAATCTTGGATGGCAAATATATAGATATAAGCCTTTCCCATCAGAACATGGTGTTGTTTGAGAATGGGCAAGCTGTGGATGCTTATCTTATTTCTTCCGGCAAAAGAGGTTACGACACTCCGATTGGAACTTATCAGATCCAGAACAAGGTTCCGCGTGCTTGGTCGCGTACATATTCGCTTTTCATGCCTCATTGGATGGCTCTGGTGTCGGATGGAAAATTCGGCATCCATGAGCTTCCTGTTTGGCCTGGTGGTTACCAGGAAGGCGCGAATCATCTGGGTATTCCGGTTTCGCATGGCTGCGTGCGTTTGGGTGTGGGTCCTGCCAAGAGAGTTTATGATTGGGCGGATGTCGGCACGACAGTCATTGTGCACAAATAACTTGCAAAAAACACCCCGCTGGTTGGGGTGTTTTTGTTACGTAGCATGCTGCGTAATGAATATGTCTCAAGCTAATTCGACATTTCCGTTTCGGATGATGCTTCTGATTTCTTCTGCTAGTGTCGGATTATGCTCGATGAAAAAGGGCGTTTCCAATTTGTTGGTTTGGTGATGCAGGAAAACTTTGCAAGAGCCAGTCTTGCAGGAATTGAAAAGCTTCTGCAAAGAATGCAGCATATCAGGTGTGGCATTGTGGGGAAGCGTGACGATCAATTTGCTGCCGGTTTGATTGCTTGGGGTTTCTTGCATTGTCGCATCATTGTGTGAAGCTGATCCATTTGGATCATTGTTGTCATCCCCATCTTTTTGTCCATAGGCCTTCTTGGTGGCTTCGATGCGCATGTAATTTTCTATTTCGGCGCGGTTGAGTTCTTTGGCGTCATCCACGATCAATTTGAAGGCGCCGTCTTTGTCGTTGAGCCGGCCTTCGGCTAGGATTATTTTTTCCGCTTCCCAAAGCGAGGCGATGCGTTCCAAGACTTTGGGGAAGATCAGCAGCTCGATCTTGCCTTTTGTGTCTTCTAGCATCACGAAATACATGGTCTGCTGGGCTTTAGTCAGGATCTTCTGTGCCTTCTGGATGACGCCGCCGACTGTTATTCTCTGGCCGACCATCTCTTTGTTCAGTCTATCCAGCGGTGTGGCTACAGTGTCTATATATGCCTGATATTCAGCTACTGGATGGTCGCTGACATAAAGCCCTAGAAGTTCTTTTTCCCATTTGAGGCGTTGGCTCTTTGAAGCGGGTTCTGTCTCGATGAGCGGTACAGGAGGAGTTTCCAGTGCTGTTTCACCAAACAGACTGGCTTGGTTTGAATTTTTCAGTTTCTGGATATTTTTTATGTACGAAAGGATGCTTTCCATGCTTTCAATGATCTGATTGCGTTCGCCCATATTGTCCAATGCGCCGACTTTCGCAAGAGCTTCGATGGATTTCTTATTGAGATCCTTTGTTTGCACTCTTTCCAAAAGGTCTCCGAGAGATTTGAATTTGCCGCCCTTTTTTCTTTCGGCCACGATTTCGTGAGCAACCACGTGACCTACGTTCTTGATAGCATTAAATCCGAAGCGGATGCGTTCCACATTATCAGTATCCTGTATCACAGCGAATTCCTCGAAGCTTTCATTGATGTCCGGAGCAAGCACTTCAATGCCCATGTCGCGGCATTCGCTAGCCTCAATAGCAATACGGTCAGTATCCCCCTGGTCAGAAGTCATAAGGGCAGCCATGAAAGCAGCGGGGAAATGAGCTTTAAGATACGCTGTCTGGTAACCAATGAGTCCATAGCAAGCCGCATGGGAGCGATTGAAGCCGTAACCAGCAAAAGGCTCAATAAAGGAAAATACTTTTTCGCCGATAGTTTTATCGATTCCGTTTTTTACGCAGCCATCTACGAATTTGATTTTCTGCTCCTGGATGAGGTCAAGAATCTTTTTCCCCATGGCTTTTCTGAGCACATCAGCTTCACCCATGGAAAAGCCAGCCAAGTCTCGCGCAATCTGCATGACCTGTTCCTGATAAACTGCTACCCCATAGGTGTTGGCCAGAATGGGTTCCAGCTTGGGATGGATGTAGTGTACTTTTTTAGTTCCATGTTTGCCTGAAATGAAATCAGGAATCCAATCCATAGGTCCTGGGCGGTAAAGGGCTACCATAGCGATTACATCCTCGAGTACAGTAGGCTTCAATTGTTTGAGATAGCGTTTCATTCCGGAGCTTTCCAATTGGAAGACTCCCGTAGTGTGTGCTTCCTGCAGGAGCTTGAAAGCTTCAGCATCATCCAGCGGGATATTGTCTATATCTATGTCTTGATTGTGAGTCTTGCGCACGATGCGCAGAGTGTTTTGGATGATAGTTAGGTTTTTGAGTCCCAAAAAGTCCATTTTAAGGAGACCAATCTTCTCCACGTAGGAAGATTTGGTTGAAGAGGAGTATTGGGTTACTGTGCCTTCGCGCGAACCGGCAATGTTCTGGATTGGGGAATAGTCAGTCACGGGATTCTTGGTGATCACGACGCCGCAGGCATGCATGCCTGCGTGGCGAACGACTCCTTCAAGTCGCATAGCATTATCGATGAGTTTCTTGGCGTCAGAACTGGAATTGTAATGCTCCTTGAATTCAGGCACTTCTTCCAAAGCTTTCTTGATGGAAGTGAACATTGGGATCATCTTGGAAGTCTTGTCACAGAAATCATAAGGGAAGCCTAGGGCACGTCCGGTATCGCGGATGGCAGCACGAGCTGCCATAGTTCCGAAAGTTATAATCTGTGAGACATGGTCTTCCCCATATCTTTTGCGCACATATTCAAGAACTAGATCGCGCTTGTCGTCGGCAAAATCCATATCCACATCGGGCATGGATACGCGCTCGGGGTTCAGGAAGCGTTCGAAGAGCAAATTATATTTCACAGGATCCATGTTGGTGATGCCAACCAGATATGAAACGAAACTGCCAGCTGCGCTGCCGCGGCCTGGACCCACAACGATGCCATTGTCTTTGGCCCAGTTTACGAAATCTTGCACGATCAAAAAGTATGAGGCGTAGCCGGTTTTTTCTATGACACTTAGCTCATATTCCATGCGCTGCCGATGTTCTCTCGTGATGTTTTCGCCATATCTTTTCCTGAGTCCGTTTTCGCACATCTGGGTGAGATAGCTGAGAGCTGTGTGACCTTGGGGCACATCGAAATGAGGCAGCTGCGTCTCGCCGAGCTTGAGATGGAAGTTACAAAGGTCAACCACTTTTTGTGTATTGGAAATCACTTCCGGATGTTCAGGAAAGCTAGCGGCGACTTCTTCTGGGGAGCGCAGCGAGAGATCGAAATCCATAAGATTCATGCGGTCACTCTCATTTACTTTGCGATTGGTTTGCACGCAAAGCAGAATGTCTTGTGCGCTGGCATCTTCCTTGCGCACATAATGTACGTCACAGGTGGCCACCACTGGCAGATTCAGTTCCTGGGCTAATTTGAAAATGCCGTCGTTGGCGATCTTCTGGTTGGGGAAATTGGGATGACTCTGTACTTCCAAAAAGAAGCTGTCTTCATCGAAAATATCCTTATATTCCAAAGCCAATTCCCTGGCTTTGTCATAATTTCCCATGACGATCTGGGCGGGAATTTCGCCTTCCACGCAGGCAGAAAGTCCCACTAGTCCTTTGGAATATTGGCGCAAAACCTTTCTGTCGATGCGGGGCTTGTAGTAGAAACCGTCTATATGGGCAATGGAAACAAGCTTCATGAGGTTGTGGTAACCCTCATCGTCTTTTACGAGGAGAATTAAGTGGTAACGCTTGCGGTCTTCGGCAGTCGGATTCTTGGAGGTAAGATCGTTCGGGGTAACATACATCTCGCAGCCCAAAATAGGCTTGATGCCTTTTTCTTTGGCCTTGATGAAAAGTTCCACAGCTCCATACATCACGCCGTGGTCAGTAAGCGCGATCGATTCCATGCCTAGTTCCTTGGCGCGGTCCATCAAATCATCGATCTTGCCCAAACCGTCAAGAAGACTGTAATGGCTATGCACGTGTAAATGAGTATATTTTGACATATGATTATGGACGCCTGCCCCGTGAAATTCGAGCGCAGCGAGAATATTTTACGGGGTGGAGATGGGTATATTTGGACGAGCTCATAAACATAAAGAATTAAATGGATATTTTGAAAATCCTAAATCTAAAATCCTAATGTCAAATAAAGCCCAAAATTCAAATGGCAAAACTTTTTGATTTGGAGCTTTTGGATTTTATTGGAAATTAGAAATTGGGATTTTGGATTTAAAACAAAAATAAAAGCCTCTACTTTAAAAATAGGGCGCATGTATAAAATAATTCTGTGGATGTTGCCATATGTTTCTTATCCTCATAGCCCAGGGGCATGCCTTTGGGTTCTGCAAGATGTTTATGAGAAAAGTATATCACAAGTTTCCGAAAACATCAAAAAGACCAAAAACCAAGCGGTCGCCTGGAAAATGGTTTTTTCTACTTTCGTCTCAATGAATATGGTATAATAATTACGTAATTTGATACGTAACTAACTATATGCAAAACAAAAAAATCGCCAGTGAAATCGCCATCGGAATCATTCTGTTTTTGACTATTGTGATCGGAGCAATTTTCTGGTTGCAAGGCAGAAGTGCGCAAGCACCAACTCAAGACGTGGCAGTTAACAATAAACCTCAGGCACCAGTCCAACCCCAGCAGGAAGTAAAAAATCAAGCAGTTGATGAAACTGCAAATTGGCAGACATATAGGAATGATAAATACGGATTTGAGTTCAGTTATCCGAAAGAATGGAGCGTGGCTTTAAATAATTTGCCTTCTTCTAGTAGTCACGTTTTAAATTTTGGGTCACAAGCTACATTTGAGAGTGGTGAAGGCGGAATGGATTATCTTGGGGTGTTGCCAAAAGGTAAAACATTGAAAGATTTTGTTAAGAATGTGAATTTGGGTATAGAAGTAGGTTCAGCTTCTGAAACAGAAACTACAATAAATAATCAAAATGTCATTATAAGTATCATGCCTCATTCTGGCATTTCAAAAACAGAATCAAAAATTGTTACCTTTAAGAATGATAGAAATGATAAAATTTTTAATATTTACTTGATGTATCACGTTGATTTTGATAAATATCCAAATGATAAAATTTTATTAGATAAATTCAATAAATTAATCAACACTTTCAAATTTACTAATGAAACAGGTGAAACTGCGAATTTGCAACAAAAAGAAATCATTCATCAACTGATAGGTTCTGACTATGATCAATATGTTGATATTGTGGCATCTGATGATTCTCATATGAGAGTTAATTTCGGGCCAGGTTTTTTGTTGGCAGCAAAGGTTAAAGGAAAATGGAAAGTTGCTTATCAGGGAAACGGAGTTCTTTATTGTAAACAAGTTGCGCAATATAATTTTCCAAAGAATATGATTGATGATTGTGCAGAATAGGCAAAACTTTTGTTAAGATTGTCTACAATAAATTTGGCAGTTTCTTGTTTCGTGCGTTATGATGCTCACATATGGAAATTGCGACATTTGAATTGGAAAAAATATTGGCTGAAAACGGCTACGATCTGATCATTGGGACTGACGAAGTCGGTCGCGGGCCGCTTTGCGGTCCTGTGGTGGCGGCCGCAGTGGTCATTAAAAATTCAGCATTGTTATCGGAGCTCAACTCCGATTCGGAGTTGAGCTCCGATGCTAGTAAGATGTGGGATCTTGTCAGAGATTCCAAGAAACTCAGTGAAAAGCAAAGGGAAAAAGTGTTTGATTTCATTCATGAACACTTCCATGTGGGCATCGGGCTATGCGATCATGAGACAATCGACCGCATCAACATTCTGGAGGCCAGCTTTCTTTCCATGAAAAAAGCCGTGCAAGAGTTGTTAAGGTTGTCAGAATTAAAACCCCTAAATTCCCAAAATACCCCAAAAACAATTGTTTTGGTGGACGGCAACAAGGAGGTTCCCAATTTTTCTTTTGAGCAACAGGCAGTTATCGGGGGAGACAGGCTTTCAAAATCCATTGCAGCAGCTTCCATTGTGGCTAAAGTTACTCGAGACAGGATGATGAGGGAATTCGGGAAGAAATACCCGGGCTACGGCATGGAAAAGCATATGGGTTATGGCACCAAGGAGCATATGGATGCCCTGGCGAAGCTTGGCCCATGCGAAATACATAGGAAATCCTTTGGTCCTGTCAGAAAATGCCTCAATGAAGCCGCAAGTTATGGCGGACGGCTATAAAATGGCTAACTATTGCCAAAATTAAGATTTCATGTTACGCTGTATTCGATATTTTGTAATAATATTTAGTGAAGCAAAGGACAAGGAAAAACCCGTTAATGCAGGAGATTTTACTTTTGACTTTTGACTTTATAACTCAAACACATGTCAGTACAAAAACAACGCCACACCAAGCTTCGTCGCGACAGAAAGCGCGAACGCTTTGCGATCGAACCAGTCAAGACCATAACTTGCCCAAAATGCGGCAGCGCTATGCTTCCTCATAAGGCTTGCAAGAACTGCGGATTCTACAAAGGCAAGGAAGTCGTGAATACTTTGAAGAAAGTCGCAAAAAAGAAATAATCTTCTTTATATACAAAAACAAAAATGGCTAATAGGCACCTCCAAAGATCGATCGCAATGCAATCCCTTTTCGAATGGGATTTTCAAGGCAAGCATGATGAAATGGTTGCTGAAATCATTGATCACAATGTGGAGGAGTTTGCACCAGGTTTGGGTGAGCATGAATTCGTGGCTGCTTTGGTTAATGGCACGCTGTCCAATAGGCCCGCCATCGATGCTTTGATTGAAAAGTGTGCGCCGGAATGGCCATTGGAGCAGGTGACTGTCATCGATCGCAACATTTTGCGTCTGGGCATCTATGAGCTCATGTATGGCAATTACGAAGAGGTGCCTCCAAAAGTGGCCATCAACGAAGCAATCGAGCTTGCCAAGACATTCGGTGGGGAAAGCAGTGCACGTTTTGTAAATGGCGTGTTAGGAACAATATATCGCGAAATGGGCGAACCTATGAAAGATGACACCTCCAAAAACCATAAGAAAAAAGAGGAAGAGATTGCGGTTAAAGAAGAGGTTGTTGAAGAAACTGAAGTTGGTAATTAATTTATTTCCATAAAATCCGAAATCCTGATTTCGAAATGTTAAAAGCATTTCGTGCTTCGAATTTCGAGTTTTATCTTTAAGTATGATAAATTCATTGGCCAAGAAGATTGGCGTAGAATTCAGCAACATCGAATTGCTGCAGCAAGCCGTGACACATCGCAGCTATTTGAATGAGAATCGCGACTACAAGCTCGAGCACAATGAGCGCTTGGAGTTTCTGGGAGATGCTGTTTTGGAACTCATCATTACGGAACATCTTTACAATAATTATAAGAATCCGGAAGGTGAACTTACAAGTTGGCGCAGCGCATTGGTGAATGGAGAAATGTTGGCTAAAGTCGCGCAGGATCTGGGAGTAGAAAAATATCTACTCATGAGCCGCGGTGAAGCAAAAGACACCGGCCGCGCTAGGCAATATCTACTGGCAAATGCCATGGAAGCCATCATAGGAGCGACTTATTTGGATCAAGGCTATGAAGTGGCTAAAAAATTCGTTTTGGAAAATGTAGCCACAAGACTGCAAGAGATCCTGGACAAGAAGCTTTATCTTGATCCTAAGAGTTATTTCCAAGAAAAGGCTCAGGAGATGAGCAAACAAACACCGTCCTATCGTGTACTTAAGGAATGGGGTCCTGATCATGACAAGCATTTTATTATGGGCGTGTATCTGGGCGATGAATTGATTGCTGAGGGGGAAGGAAATTCCAAACAGGATGCACAGCGTGAAGCAGCCAGAGCTGGATTAGAAAAGAAAGGCTGGATATAGAAAACTAGATTTTTTATTTTGTATTCATGAGAGACGCTATGCGAAGCGTCTCTTTTCTCAGCAAAGAAATATGTTATTGGATGGCTATTGAGCGCGACGGCGCGATATTGGAGAATTTTTTCAGCAGAAAAAATGCGTACATCCAATAATATGTTTCTTTGCTGCTTCACGCTCTTGTTGTTGCTAACCTTCTTTTAAAAATGTAAAATAAGAACATAAAACAAACCTTCTAAAAACAAAAATATGCCCTGTAGTGAAAATTCAAAAAGTTTAAGAGCAGGCATGTTTTAAGAAGCAAGATAAAATTTTTTAACACAAATAAAAAAGAATTTTTTTTGGGCAAAGCCCATTTGAATTTCTACTACAGGGTATGTACGATATCATAATCAAAGGCGGAACGATCATAGATGGCAGCGGAGAGCCTATGTATAGGGGCGATGTTGGCATCCAAGAGGGAGAAATAACGGCAGTCGGAGATTTGCACAATGAACATGCCAGACAAGAGATTGATGCCAGGGGAAAATATGTCGCTCCAGGATTCATTGATGTAAACAACCATTCAGACACCTATTGGAGGATATTTCTTGATCCGCAGCTGGAAAGTCTTGTGTATCAGGGAGTCACTACGATTATTGGTGGCAATTGCGGTTCTTCTCTTGCTCCGCTTGTTTCTCATGAGAACATAAGGACTATTCAGAAATGGGCTGATATTAAAAACGTCAATTTCAATTGGCTGAGTGTTAAGGAATTTCTGTCGGAACTTGAAAAAAAGCCGTTGTCTGTGAATTTCGCTACGTTGGTGGGACATGGAACGCTGCGCAGGGGCTTGGTTGGCGATGAAGTGCGCGATATAAGTCCGCAGGAAATGCTGCTCATGAAGAAAATGCTCACAAATGCTATGAAGGAGGGTGCCCTTGGCTTTTCCACGGGATTGGTGTACACTCATGCGAAGCTGGCTTCATCACGCGAAATTGCAGAGCTGGCTGAGATAGTCAAGAAATATGACGGTGTTTACACCACGCATATCCGCGGCGAGTCCCATGATCTCATTAGGGCTCTGGAAGAAGCCATTCGCATCGCCCAAGAAACAGGAGTGCGCTTGCAGGTCTCACATCTAAAAGCCATGGGCAAAAAGAACTGGCCTTTGATGGAAGAAGCTCTGAATCTTATTGAGACTGCGCGTACAAGCGGGATCGATGTGCACTTCGATGTCTATCCTTACACTGCGACTGGAAGCGTTCTTTATATTTTACTTCCGGATTGGGTTAGTGAAGGTGGGCGCACAATGATGCTTGCAAGACTCAAAGATGAGGAAACGCGCAAGCGGGTCATTAAGGAAATGCGCGATGGTGAAATGGATTATTCCAAGATCACAATCTCGATTTCATCAAAACTGAACAAGACATTGAACCGCAAGAATATCGCGGATATTGCCAAGGCTCAAGGCAAGAGCGTGGAAGACGCGGTGATTGATGTGCTTTTGGCAAGTGAGGGACATGTTGTCACGACAATGGAGGTGCTTAGTGAAAAGAATGTCGACAAAGGCGTGATCAATCCGTTCTCGATCATTTCCTCCAATGGCAGTGGTTATAACACGGAACATATGCAAAGCGGAGAGCTGGTGCATCCTCGCAATTTCGGATCGTTTCCAAGAGCATTGTCCATATACACGCGCGAAAGAGGTGTTGTTGGTTGGGAGGAGGCAATCCATAAAATGAGCGGATTTCCTGCGGAGAAATTCAAGATAATGAAAAGAGGCACGATCGCTAAAGGGAATTATGCTGATGTCGTGGTCTTTGATCCTCAAACAATACAAGATAATGCCACTTTCGATAATCCCTATCAGTATGCCACAGGAATGGAATGGGTGATTGTTAATGGCAAAGTCGCAGTTGAAAATGGCAGTTACAATGGACAACGCAGCGGCGAAATAATACGCAGAAAATCATCACTTTTTGAATTTTAAAGTTTTACACAATCTTGTCCTCTCCTTTGCAAGGAGAGGATGTCCGAAGGACAGGTGAGGTAAAACTTTTTATCCTCACCCCAGCCCTCTCCCTGAAAGAGAGAGGGAATAATAATGAAAAGACTTATGGATCTATCTTTTTTTAAGAACAGGAAAATAACCGTCTTTGGACTCGGCTTGCATGGCGGCGGCGTTGGTGTGGTCAAATTCCTTTCCGAGCATGGCGCCAAGATTGTTGTCACAGACCTTAATCCTAAGGAAAAATTGGCAGCTTCATTGGATAAATTGAAAGGACTCAAAAACATCCAATATGTCCTAGGTCAACATAGAAGAGAAGACTTTACGAATGCCGACATGGTAATCAAGAACCCGGCTATTCCTTGGACTGACAAACATGTAAAGCTGGCGTTGGAAAACAAGATTCCGGTCGAGATGGATTCCAGTCTGTTTTTCAAGCTTTGCAAAAATCCGATCATAGGAGTGACTGGCACTAAGGGCAAGACGACTTCCGCGACGCTTATCTATGAGATTTTGAAATCTGCCGGAAAAAATCCCACAAAAGTAGGCATTGGACAAACATCTGTTTTGGATAAATTGCTGGAGCTCAAAAAAGACAGCGTGGTTGTATTCGAGCTTTCCAGTTGGAGACTTTCAGCTCTGGGACGCGCCAAACTTAGTCCACATATTGCCGTTTTCAAGAACATCATGCGTGATCATTTGAACTATTACGGCACTATGGAAAAATATTTGGCTGACAAGAAGTATATTTTCACCAACCAGAAATCCAAAGATTGGCTTATTTTCAATTACGATGACCAGACAGTGCGCGAAATCGCCAAAGAAGCTCCATCTCAGACGATTAAATTTTCCTATGAACCGCTCAAAAGAAGCCGCAGTGTTTTCATAGAAGATGGATATATGTATCTGAATGATGGTATCGACGTGCTTAAGCTTTTGGCTACAAAAGACATTCCGATTCCTGGGCATCACAATCTTTCCAATGTGATGGCAGCAGTCGGAGCATCTTTTGCTTATGGCGTAAGTCCTGCTGCTATAAAAAAAGCTCTTAAGCAGCTCAATGGGGTGCCTCATCGTCTGGAATTTGTGCGGGATTTCGAGGAGGTGAAATATTATAACGACACTGCAGCCACGATTCCTGATGCAGCGATGTCTGCCCTAGATTCTTTTGAGCAGCCGATCGTGCTCATTGCGGGCGGCACTGACAAAAATTTGGACTTTGCTGATCTCGGGAGGGCTATGATTGAAAAAACAAAAAGGTTTGTGTTGCTCAAAGGCACTGCGACTGATAAATTAATCTTGGAGTTGCAAAAGGACCCTGAGAACCAAGTTTTGGATTTTGATATCGTGGATTCAATGGAAGCTGCAGTCAAGTTGGCGCGCTCCTTGGCAGAGAAAGGGGATGTAGTGGTGCTTTCTCCTGGTGCTGCCAGTTTCGGACTTTTCGCCAATGAATTCGACCGTGGAGACAAATTCAAGGAAGCAGTCAAGAAGTTAAAATAAGAACGCTTTTGTGCTGCGATTATATGCTTGTTGGCGTACGCATTTTTTCTGCTGAAAAAATGCTCGTATCTCGCGCCGTCGCGCTCAATAGCCGCCAATAAGCACATGTTTGTAGCAGCAGATTCCCCTCCGAGGATTGATTTTTGTTTGAAAATGTGCTATAATGGCAATATAAGGCTAAATAGAAGGGTGTTTCCGGCCCGCCTCGCATCGACAAAAAATGTCTTTGCGAGTCGAGGCAGGTGAAACGCCCTTTTTTGTTTAAAAATGAAAAAAA